>PBFV01000013.1 GCA_002718935.1 Verrucomicrobiales bacterium | reverse complement strand
AAACCAATGTTGAAAACAAAACCACGAATGCTCCGATTAAAAATATAGTTAACCCATTGCTGCCCATTGCTCCAAATAAATACGAAAGATCCCCTATCATTGTAGAATTACTTACGTCCTTTTTTGCTCCATGTAACAATGCTGCACCCAAGAGAAAAAACACAACTGTAGCAGAAGCATAGATTACCATTGATATCCATGCATCGACACGGAGAATTCGCAACCACCCTCGGGCTCGTGAATACCACATATCAGATTTGTTATTTGGGCCTACATATTTCGAATAACCTTTTTCCAAACACCAGTAAGGATAATAAATCAGCTCTGAGGCCCCCACTCCGATGATCCCAAATGCACCAAATGCCACCTCTATATTGGAGGGCATTTGAAACCTCAAACCCTCTGCTATGTTTTCCCAAGTAATTGCGTATTGCGCAATCTCGCCAGTAGCAGTCTGCAGTGCATACAGCGCGTAAAACGTGGAACAAACAAACAGAACTACCATTGCGATAGAAAACCGTTCAACATGACGATATTGCCCAGAAGCCAAAATAGCTACGGTTAATGAAGCAACGACTAAGGCTATACTCTTATCAGTCCCAAACCAGTTTGATGGAGCAATCAGAAAAGCAATTAATCCGATACTTAAAACCAACCAAGCGGTAGATTCCTTTTTGAACAATCCGAACCGAACAGATGCCCAGCTGACTATTGACAACGAAAGTAAAAGAACCGGCAACGCTTGACCTTCCAATGATATTCCACCTTGCTCGAATACTTGCCCAACACTCCCAACAATTCCACCCAACTGAAAAAAGACGCCGATAAACATCAATACAAAACACCAAACCACCCATGACACAATGAATCGTGGACCAGGAACACTATCGAGTAATTCTAAGGTCGTCTTACCCTGAATCACCGCGGCACGCCCCAATTCAACTTGAACGAAGACTTTAACAATACACCCGATAACAATAAACCACAGTAGCCCAAAGCCATTTTTCGCCCCTGCAACTGGCGTAGCAATGAGCTCACCAGAACCAACGATACAGGCAGTGATAATGAGCCCAGGGCCTAAATGTTGAAGAATTCCGCGCCAATCCTTGGGCGCGTCCATGGGTTCGCCCGTGGTGGCCATGCGTGAGGCTAGGCAAAAGACGTCGCCCTTACAAGCGCATCATTTCCAGCGCACCACGTCGCCCGGGCGCAGGCGGAGTGTGGGCGCTCCCGGCAAATCATCGCCGCCGCGCTGCACTGTGGCCTCAGCGCCCACGCGGAAAATCTGCGCGGTTCGCCGGGCGCCATAAAGGGTGAGCCGTTCCTTCCATGGAACCGTGATGCGCCGGCCGTCCTCGGGATGAATGAAGACCACCTCGTTGACTGCCGGCGGTAAAGAAGGTGTATGCGGCCGGAACTCCGCCTTCGCATACGGCAGCAGCGCCTTGAGTCGCTCTATGCGCTGCACATCCAGCGGGTGTGTCCGCAGGAACCACGGCATGTTTTTCCCCTTGCTTTTGTTATACGCAGCAAAACGTTCCCAAAACCGGATGGCTTCCTCGGGATCATAACCCGCGCGCGCCATGTAAAGCAGGCCAATTTCATCAGCCTCCAGTTCCTGCCGGCGGCTGTGTGGCAGCTCACTGCCCACGGTGGTGCCAATTCCCCATGCGGCGTACAACATCGTGCGCGAACTGCCGCTCAAGTTTCCGAAACTGTTCACCAAAGCAATACCCGCACCTTGAATGGCGATCATGCGGCTCACACGCTCTGCACTATGATGCGCCGCCGCGTGGGCTACCTCGTGGGCGAGCACTGTGGCCAGCCCGGCTTCGTTTTGCGTGATGCGCAATATTCCGGTGTACACTCCCACTTTACCGCCTGGCAGGCAGAAGGCATTGGCCTCGCTGTTATTGAACAATGCAAATTCCCATTGGGCCCCCTCCAGTGGCGCCACAGCCGCAATTCGTCTGCCCACCCGCTGCACCATGGCGGCAGCCTCTTTATTTTCGCTGAAGGATTGCTTGGCTTTGATGCGATTGAAAGCCTGACGGCCCATGGATCGTTCCCACTTGCCGGAGACTAGATTAAATTGGGTGCGGCCGGTTTCCGGGACGGTTGTGCAGCCGGCCCACATCACCGCCGCCAACACCGCCACCATGCCCCCGCGAAGGTTACGCCATGCCCACTTGGCCATAAGTGGATTCAAACACAAAACCAGTCATTGCTCAAGCTTGGCATATGCAGACCGACGCGGCATACTCACGCCGGATGCAGATCCAGCTCGCATACGGCGAGGGCCACCTGCCCATCGAGTGCCCGGACGACCGCACAACGGTCATCACTCCGGAAGACCGCCCCGGGCTTTCCAACGAACGCGCCGAATTTCAGGCTGCGCTGGAGCAACCCATCGGCAGCGCCCCGCTACGTCAACTGATCAAGGCCGATACCCGCCTGTGCATTCTGTTCACGGACAAAACCCGCGCCACGCCAAACCAACGAATGATCCCGTGGCTGCTCGAATTCCTCGATTTTGTCCCGCGGGAAAACATCACGTTGCTCAACCAACTCGGCACCCATCCGCCCAATAGCCGGAATGAACTAGAGGCTTTGCTCACGCCCGAGGTGGTGCGCGATTATCGGGTGCTCAATGCCGAGCCAGAAAATCGCGAGGCACACATTCAGCTGGGCATCACCCACGACGAAACGCCCGCATTGCTCAACCGCCATGCCGTGGAGGCGGACCTGCGGATTGTGACGGGCTTTATCGAGCCGCATTTTTTTGCCGGCTTCAGCGGCGGCCCCAAGGGACTCATGCCCGGCGTAGCCGCCCTCGAAACGGTGATGAGCAATCATGGCCACGAGAATATCGCCTCGCCGGACGCCACCTTTGGGAAGACCTACGGCAATCCCATCTGGGAGGAAATGCTGGCCATCGCCCAGCGCACCGGGCCGAATTTCCTCATCAACGTGGCCCTCAACGATCACCGGCAAATCACCCGAGTCTTCGCCGGCGATCTTGTTCAGGCGCACCAGACCGGCTGTGAGTTTGTAAAACGCTCCGCCATGCAGCCGGTGGCTGCGCCCTTCGACGTGGTCGTTACCACCAACAGCGGTTTTCCGTTAGACCTAAATTTATACCAAGGCGTGAAAGGCATGAGCGCCGGTGCGCGCATCCTGAAAGATGGCGGCACCCTTATCCTCGCCTGCGAATGCCGCGAAGGCGTGCCGGCCGGCAGCCCGATGGATTGTCTACTGCGCTATGCCGAGAGCCCCGAGCAACTGCTCACCATGCTCACCACCCCCGGCTTTCAGCGCCCCGAACAATGGCAGGCTCAGATTCAAGCGCTCATCCAGCGGCGCGCCGATGTACGCGTGCACAGCAATTTGGATGAGGAATCCCTGCGCGCCGCGCATCTGGCGCCGTGCCCGGATATCAGCGCCACCGTAGCCGAGGAACTGGCCCGGCGCGGCCCCGAGGCCCGCGTGGCCGTGCTGCCGCAGGGGCCGTTGACCATCCCTTATTTGGAAGGCAGCCTCGATGCTCCGGCGGCCGTGTGAATAAGTTGCTATTCACAAAACGGGCCACTTATTTACCATTCACCCCGTTGTTATTCACGACAACGCAAGGAGGCTAATCATGCAAATGAAATTGGGTGGGCGATGGGTGCGCCAAATTCGCGGCGCGTTTTCTTTGGCAACAATGGCGGGCATTTTTGTCTTTGCCGCACANGCACAGCCNGCCCGNCCGGCTGCTCCCGGCAAGGCACCCGGGCTNGGCACGGTCAAACCCACCCCNACCAAGCGCCCTGATGTAGCCCCGCGNCCGGGGCAAAAGAAATCGCCCGACACGCCCAACATNATTTTCATTATCGCNGATGACCTCGGCTGGGGTGAGCTGGGCAGCTACGGGCAAAAACTCATCAAGACCCCGAACCTCGACCGCCTNGCCGCCGANGGCATGCGCTTCAGCCAATGCTACGCCGGCAGNCCNGTGGGCAACGCCTCNCGNGCCTCNCTCATGACCGGCCTGCACAGCGGCCACGCCTACATTCGCGGCAGCCGCAGCGTGCCCCTGCGCGGCGCTGACCACATCATTCCCATGTACCTCCGCGGCACCCGCAAATACCAAACTATCGCCCTCGGCAAATGGAACCTCGGCGGCAAAGGCACCAAGGGNGCTCCGTTTGAAAAAGGTTTCAACCAGTGGATGGGGTTTGTTGATCAAACCCANGCNAACAATCATTACCCGCAATTTGTCTGGCGCTACACGCCCGGNGTGCGTGGTGTAAACAGCTGGAACGGTGACGTGCAAATCCACGCGAACATCGGCAAACGCACCGTGTATTCCACCGACCTCATCACCCGCGCCGCGCTCAATGCCGTTCGCATCTATCGGCCCGCGTGGGAAACCGGTTTCCGCCCCTTCTTCCTGTACCTCAGCTACACCGCACCGCACGCCAACAATCAGCTGGCCCGCGCCACCGGCATGGGCATGGANGTGCCCTCCGACGCGCCCTACAGCCACCAGCGCTGGCCCCGCGCCGAGCGCAACAAGGCCGCCATCATCAGCCGGCTGGATAACGCTGTCGGCCAGATCATGGCCATGTTAAAAAAATACGACATGGACAAAGACACGCTCATCTTTTTTACGAGNGACAACGGACCGCATCAGGAGGGCGGCAATGACCCGAAGTTTTTCAACAGCACGGGCGGCTTCCGCGGCATCAAGGGCAGCCTCTACGAAGGCGGNCTGCGCGTGCCNATGATCGTCCGCTGGANCGGCAAAATTAAACCCAACACCGTGAGCCANCAGCCCTTTGCTTTTTGGGACGTGNTGCCCACGCTGCTGCAGGTTGCCCGTATTCCCGCCCCGCGTGAAATTGACGGCATCTCCATGATGCCCACACTCATCGGGCTGGAGCAAAAAGATAAGCACGAGTTTTTATATTGGGAATCGCACGAGAACGGCTCCAAACAAGCCGCCCGCAAGGATCAATGGAAGGCGGTGCGGCCCNCGCCCGGAAAAGCGCTGGAGTTGTACGATCTGAGCCGTGACCCGGCTGAAACCACCAATGTGGCCGTCCAAAACCCGAAAGTCATTCAGGAATTCGAAACCTACTTGCGCACCGCGCGCACCCGATCGCTGCACTGGCCCATCACCATGCCGGGCCAGAACGCAGCCACCCCGCGCCGTTAACCNGNNGCGCACGCCAAAAACGCCCGGCTGCNCGCNGGGCGTTTTTTGTGTCATTAATTNTTGGGCGCAGGCGCTTCCACCACGATNCGAAAGCCGGCGTGGGACATGCCCGTNTCGGGCGTCGTTTTCATGCGCCGCGCAGGCCGAAACGCGCCACAATACAAATCCGTGCACAAAAAAGANCCCCCGCGTTGAACGCGTTTTTTTGAGCCAGGTTCGTTNGGGTCATAGCTTTGCTCAACGGGAGGGCCCTTCGGATTACTCACGGGCGACTCACTATAATANTCCGGCCNATACCAATCNNCGCACCATTCCCACACATTGCCCGCCATATCGTNNAAGCCATAACCGTTAGCCGGAAATTTCCCNACCGGCGCCACACCTTCAAANCCGTCAGCCTTGGTATTATCACGCGGAAATCGNCCCTGCCAAATATTGGCCATGTGCTCCCCTTCAGGCCTTTGNTCGTCGCCCCAAATATANTCCTTTTCCTTNAGCCCACCGCGGGCTGCGTATTCCCATTCNGCTTCGGTAGGCAGTCGATGCACCACCCCAGTCACCTTGGTTTTCCAATTACAAAAGGCCACAGCATCGTGCCAGGCAATTTGCACCACCGGCAGCTTGGGATGCTCGGCAGCCTTCAGTCCATTGGTGCCATCGGGAAAACGCCAATTGGCTCCCGGCATGTAGGTCCACCAGCGCATAAACATGTTGTGCTGGCGCAGAATGTTGATCGGGATNTCTTCATTGGGCGGGGTGAAAACAATGGAGCCAGCCTCCGGCGGNTTTTTGTCAAATTCAGCACGGGCCGCTGCAAGTTGTTCCGGCGTCATGCGCCCNATTTGCTGGGCAAAAATCTCCTCAAANGACGGCCTGCGCTCGGCAATCGTTTCATATTTNGACAGCTTGGCAAATTCCTCAAACTCCTCGTTGGTCACCTCGTATTTGCCCATCCAGAAGCCGTTCAACTTCACTACATGCGGCGGGGCTTCATCCTTTTCGCCGGCATCCGTGCCCATGGTAAATTGCCCGCCGGGAATCCACACCAGCCCCTCTGATGTAAAATCCTCGGCATACGGTTTCTTCTGAATACCNTCGTCATNTGACNCCGGCTTCCCNCAACCCCCGACTAGTNCCAGCACTGCGGCNANGCTAGCGATCCACGCTTTTTGTGGCATTNGATTCATTTCGTTCTTTCCCTTGATTCACGGTTTGCTCNACGTTTCGGATGGTCCACATCACCNCCAATACCAGCCACAGCAGCACCATGGCACCGGCGATGTACGGCCAGCGGTACTTGGGCCGCAGCGTGGTGGGGACAGTTTCCTCTTCAGTCATTCGCGCCAAGCGCGCAGCATAGCGCAGGCGATTAGGCGGGGGAAGCAAACAACGGCGTTGAAACCGCGGCGCACCCGTGNTTCCCTGCGCCATGCCGCTCGCACCGCTGGAACCCGGAACACTGTACCTTGTGCCCACGCCCATTGGGAATCTCGAGGACATCACGCTGCGCGCCCTGCGCGTGCTGCGTGAGTGCGACACGCTGGCCGCTGAAGACACCCGCCGAACCCGCCAGCTGCTCACCGCACATGACATCAAACGGCAGGTGATCAGTTGTCATCAATTCAATGAAGCAGCCCGTTCCGGCCAGTTGCTCGACCGCCTNGCCAATGGCGAAACCGTGGCNCTGGTCAGCGATGCCGGCATGCCGGGCATCAGCGATCCCGGNGAACGNATCGTGCGCGCCGCGNTGGCGGCCGGCCATCCGGTGGACGCCCTGCCCGGCCCCTGCGCCCTNACCACCGCCCTGCCNGCCAGCGGANTGCCCNCNGCTGAGTTTCATTTNACGGGNTTCCTGCCGCCNAAAAGCGCTGCCCGCCAACGCCGCCTNNCGGNNCTGGANGCCGTGCCGGGNACCCTGTGCTTTTATGAGTCGCCTCATCGCATCACCAAATTGCTCGGCGAGCTCAGCGCCCAATGGCCCGAGGCGGAGATTGTTTTAGCACGGGAATTGAGCAAAAAATTCCAGGAATACCTCCGTGGCACCGCCGCCGAGCTGGCCGCCCATTACGACGAACGCAAGCCGAAGGGCGAATACGTCGTCCTCGTAAANCGCGGATAAGCTTGCGGCGTTGCCGCCCGCGTGCTTCCCTCCCNCCATGGCCACCTTGTATGTGGGCAATCTGCCCTTCCGCATTTCTGATGAAGATCTGGCAGCGCATTTTGCCACAGCCGGNGAGGTGGTATCCGTGACTCACGTGAGGCAGCGGGACANCGGCCGGTCGGCCGGTTGCGGTTTTGTNAAAATGGTCGGAACCGATGNAGCCGCCGCNGCGGTCGAACAGCTGGATGGCGCGGAACTGGAGGGCCGCGCCTTGAGCGTGTGCCTGGCGCGCCCGGGTGACGCTTAAACAAACTTGCCGGGATTCATGAGNCCATCAGGATCGATGGCCGCTTTCACGNTGGTGTGCAATCGACGCACATTTTTGTCGGCCGCCTGAGGCCACCAGCGCTTCTTGGCCATGCCCACTCCATGCTCACCGGTGATCACACCGCCGTGAGCGATCACCCAGGCAAATAGCTCGTCCAACGCCGCCAACTTGCGCTTGGCGTGGCCGGGGGCCGATTCGTCCACCATAACGTTGGTATGGATGTTGCCGTCGCCGGCGTGACCGAAACAGGCCACCGGCAGGTCATGCTTTTTTTGCAATTGCGCTGTGAAGGCGAGCAACGGCTCCAGTTGGCCGCGNGGNACAACAATGTCCTCATTNANCTTTTTCAAGCCGGTGTCGCGCAGCGCATACGAAAATTCNCGGCGCAACTGCCAGATTCCCTCCACCGCCTCGNCGCCGAGAGCTTGATNNACAAAACGCGGGCGAAAGCCAGNCACCAGTTTTTTNAGNTGCCGCAACTCCGTNCGCACACTGGATTCCTGNCCGTCCAATTCCACGATCACGTGCCCCTTGCAGNCGACGAACCGCTTGCTGCCGGTGCGTTTTTGCGCGGCGCGGAGCGTAAATTGATCGGCCACTTCCAAGGCGCTGGGCAATAGGCCGGTCTTGAAGATGGCACGGATCACTCGTANGGCCGCCCGGGTAGAGGGCAGCCCAATGGATAGCGCGGCGCGATACGGCGGCAAGGGCAGCAGTTTGAGGGTGGCCTCGGTGATCACTGCCAGCAAGCCCTCGGTACCGGTGAAGAAGCGCGGGAAGTCGAAGCCAGTTTTATTTTTATGCGTGCGCCCGCCAACCCGCACGATGGCGCCATCGGGCAACACCACCTGCAGGCCCAGCACGTAATCCGAGGTGACCCCGTATTTGAGGCTGCGCGGCCCGCCGGCGTTGGTGGCAATATTGCCGCCGATGCAGCATTCCGCGCGACTGGCCGGATCCGGCGGATAATACAGCCCACGGGCTTCCACTTTTTCCTGCAATTGACCGGTAATGACCCCTGGCTGCACGACGGCGACAAAGTCGTCCTCATGAATTTCCCGAATGTGCCGCATGCGGGCCACGGACAGCGCAATGCCGCCGTGCACCGGCACGCATCCGCCCACGTAACCCACCCCGCCCGCGCGCGGGGTGACCGGAATGCCGTGGCGTTTGGCAAACCTGAGGATAGTGCTCACCGCTTCCGCCGTACGCGGCAAAGCCACCGCATCAGGCAGACCAGTGGCGAACCATTTGTCGCCGGAATGCGCGGCCAGCGTGGTTTCGTCCAGTTTCAATTCCCCGGGCGCCAAGCGCTTCCGCAGGGATTCCCATTGACTGGGTTTAAGTTTCTTCATCAGCCTCAATCAGGGCGCGTGCGGCGTCCGCCTCGGGTTCGGGCACCTGCACGCGGATGCCGCCGGTGGAAAGGGAGTAGCCTTCCATGCTGAGCGCAGCGGCTTCGCCTTCGACGGAAGCGTGAATGCCGGCGGTTTGCAAGCGTGAACAAACAATCTGGGCCGTCGCGGGATTGAAGGCGGTGTAAACCGTGACGCGATCCATCACTTGCGCGGCGGGCCGGTTCGGGGAATGACGATCGGCTTCTTCGGCGGCTTCCAAAACAGGCCGCTGGCATTGAGGTTGCTGGACAGCGTGGAGAGCTGCTTGGCGGTGAGGTCGAGATTGGTCACGATGGAGAGGAACTGCACGCGCGCACCCTCGTCCTTGATCAACGCGCCGGCGAGACCCTGCCCTTTCTCCAGCTCCGTGACGATCGCATTCACGCTGGCGGTGATGCCCTTGATGGATTCTGTGGCAGCAGCCATGTCCTTGACGATCTTGGTGATGTCATCGCGGTTGTCGGTGAAAGTGGCGCGCAGTTCATCGGTGGTTGCATCCAGTTTCTTGGTGAACGCAGAAATGTTGGCCAGCGCTTTGGTGACCTCGGGCCCGTTGGCGTCGATCAGCTTGTCAAATTTCTCCGCGGAACCGCGCAATTGCGCCGAGACCTTCTGAAAATCACCGATGCTCGCGGAAACCGTCGGGGCGTTGGTGCGGATGGCCTCGCGAATCTGCGCGGTGGATGCCGCAAACTCCGCGGAGCCCCGGCGCACGTTGGCCAAACTGTCGGCAATGGTGCCATTGTAATCAGCCAGCATTAGGCGCACATCCGCAGCCACGTCCTTGGCCGTGGCGCTAAATTCCGCCATGCCGTCCACGCTTCGGTTCAGCCCGGCAATTAGCGTGCCGTTTTCATCGAGCAAAACTTTCAGCCGATCGGAGGACGCGCGGAAGTTGGCAATGGTGCTGTTCATGTTGTCCAGCGTCTCCGGACTAAGGAGGTTGGTGTTTATGTTCTCCGCGATCTGCCGAAATGCGCGCACAGCATGGCCAACCTCCTCCAGCTGACTCATGGCTTTTTGCCCCGCTTCCTCGATATCAAACGGCGCCTCGCATGGCAGCCAGCCTTGTTGATCCAACTGCGCACGCACCGCTGGCCCCGGTCGCGGATGGACGCCTATGTACTGGTCACCCAGGAAGCCGCTGGACTTGATGTTAAACGTAGAATTTTGGTCGAGCACTAAATTGGCATGTTCCGCATACAGATGCACGGTCAACGCCACAACCACAGCACCCTCGCTTTCCTTGAGGTTGATATCCTCAACATAGCCCACTTTCACGCCGCTCATCAACACGGGAGATTCCCGCACGACAGTGCCGGCATTCTTGGCATGCAATGTCACCGCAATCGTGTCCCGAAAGCCCAGACCGGTCTCGCTGAATTTCAGGATCATCACCGCCGCCAAGCCCAGCGTGACGATGACAAACAATCCCACCTTCAGCTCTATGCGCCCTTTGCTCATCAGAAATCCACCTCCTTCAGATCGGCCTCCCCTCGAATAAACCGACTGACCGCCGGATCGTCTGAATTGAAAACCTCATCCGCTGGGGCGTCCAGATAAACTTGTCCATCCTTTAGGTATATGACGCGCTGGCCCATCCGGCGGGCGCAGCGCATATCGTGCGTGATGACAATTGAGGTCACGTGATATTGATCCCGCACACGCATCATTAGCTGATCAATGCTGTCGGAAACCACCGGATCTAGCCCGGTGGTCGGCTCGTCATACAAAATAATCCGCGGGTGATGCACAATAGCCCGTGCCAATCCGACGCGTTTCTGCATGCCACCGGACAATTCACCGGGCATCTTGCCTCCCACGCCGGGCAACTCGACAAGGTTGAGGACATCTTCAACACGCCGGTCAATCTCGACCTCATCCGTCAGGCCGGATCGGCGCAGGGGAAAGGCGACGTTTTCATGGACGTTCATCGAATCAAACAAGGCGGCGCCCTGAAAAAGCATGCCAAACTTTTGCCGCACCGCGAGCAGCTCGCGTTCGCGCATGCCTACGAGATTTTCGCCATCGATCCGCACCTCCCCGGCATCCGGATGCAGCAGACCCACGAGGTGTTTGATCAGCACACTCTTGCCTGTGCCGCTCCGGCCAATGATGGCAACACTTTCGCCCTCTCCCACGTTAAACGAGATATCACACAGCACAGTTTGGGTGCCGAAACTTTTTTCAATGTGCGCAACGTCAATCATACGGTCGGATACAGCAGGCCGCGCAGCAGCAGTGTAAGGAAAAAGTTGGCCACCAGAATGGCGATGCAGGATTGCACTACCGCCTCATTAGTGGCGCGGCCCACGCCCTCGGCGCCGTTGCCGCAATTGAGGCCGCGATAACAACTGATCAGAGCGATGAGCGCGCCAAAGACCAGCGCCTTGATCACGCCCATGAGCACGTCCGGCACGTCCGTGTAAAAGAACATGTGTTTAACCGAAAAAGCCGGTTCCACCCCCAGCAAAAATCCGCTGAGCAGATACGCGGCACCAATGCCCACCAGCCACGCGAGGATAGTGAGTAGTGGCATGGAAAATACCGTGGCGATAAAGCGCGGCACCACGAGGTGATCCACCGGATGCGTGGCCATCGTGCGCAGCGCATCGATCTGCTCGGTCACGCGCATGGTGCCCAGCTCGGCGGTCATCGCCGCCCCCACGCGCCCGGCCACCATCAGCCCGGCCAGTACCGGCCCCAGTTCGCTGGTCATCGCCACGCCCACCACACTGAGAGCGGCTGTGTCCATCTTCACCTTGTGAAATTGATAAAACGTTTGCGCGCAAAACACCATGCCGGTGGAAGCTCCGGTGGTTAGCACGACGAACTGTGACTTGAGGCCGATGAAATGAATTTGCTTCATCAGCTCGCCCCAGTTGAGGCGTACGGTGAATATCGAGCGGAAGACCTCGCACGCCAAAAGCGCCACGCGGCCCACGCCGTTTAGCAAATTAGAAATGTCCCCCTGGGCGGCACTCATGCCACCGTTCCTCCTTTAACTGCGCGATGTAAATGAGCCCGGCGTTATTCGCCGGCTATGGCCTTTTCGGGTGCAGCTTTTTGCGTGAAGGTCAGCTTGTCCTCCTCGGCCGTAACCGCCACCGGTTCCCCATCGGTCAGGTTGCCCCGCAGGATTTCCTCCGCCAGCGGGTCCTCAAGGAACCGCTCCACGGCCCGGCGCATCGGTCGCGCACCGTATTCGGGGTCGTGCCCCTTCTCCACGAGAAAATCGCGCGCTTTCCCGTCGAGCTCCAAATGGATGTCTTTCTTTTCCAACCGCTCGATCACCTTGGCGATCTCGAGGTCGAGAATGGACATCAAATCCTTCTTGTCCAGCGAACGGAATACGATCACGTCGTCGAGGCGGTTCAGGAATTCCGGGCGGAATGCCTTTTTGGCCTCGTCCATGATCAGTTCGCGCATCTTGTCGTAATCGATTTCGTCCTCGGAATTGTTGAAACCAATCGCCTTGCTCTTCTTGGCGCTCTCGGCCCCGACATTGGAGGTCATCAGGATTATCGTGTTTCGAAAATCGACTGTGCGGCCCTGGCTGTCAGTCAGCTTTCCGTCCTCAAGAATTTGCAAAAGCATGTTGGTCACATCCGGGTGCGCTTTCTCGATTTCATCAAAGAGCACCACGGAATACGGCCGGCGCCGCACCTGTTCAGTAAGTTGACCGCCCTCCTCAAAACCCACGTAACCGGGAGGCGAACCGACCAGTCGCGAGCTGGCGAATTTCTCCATGTACTCGCTCATGTCGATCTGGATGAGCGCTTTGGAGTCACCGAACAGCTCCTGCGCAATTGTCTTGGCCAGCAGCGTCTTGCCCACACCGGTGGGGCCGAGCAACGCAAACGCGCCGATGGGCCGGATGGGATCTTTAAGGTCCGCCCGTGAACGCCGCAGCGCCTTGCATAGAGCTGTGACCGCCGCGCCCTGCCCGATGACCGTGCCTTCCAACCCCTTCTCCATGCTGAGAAGCTTTTTGATCTCGTCCTTCTCCATGCGCTGCAGCGGGATGCCGGTCCATTTGGAAATCACCTGCATGATTTCCTCCTCGGTGATGACCACCTTGGTTTCCTCGCTGGCAGCTTTCCACTCGGCCATGGTGGTCTCGAGCGTTTCCTTGGCGCGCTTCTCCTCGTCGCGCATGGCGGCGGCGCCTTCAAAATCCTGCTCCTTGATCGCCTGCTCTTTCTGCTCCTTGATCTCCTCAATGCGCACCTCCAAATCCTTGATCTCCGGCGGGCGGGTCATGGTTTGGATGCGGGCGCGGGAACCGGCCTCGTCCATCACGTCGATGGCTTTGTCCGGCAGAAAACGCGCGGTGATGTAGCGGTCGGAAAGTTCCACGGCTGCGGCCACGGCTTCATCAGTAATTTCGGCCTTGTGATGATCCTCGTATTTGCCACGCAGTCCCTTGAGGATTTCGATGGCTTCATCAATGGAAGGTGCCTCGACCTTTACATTCTGAAAACGCCGTTCCAACGCGGCGTCCTTCTCGATGTATTTGCGATACTCGTTAAGCGTGGTGGCACCGATGCATTGCAACTCGCCGCGGCTGAGGGCGGGCTTGATGATATTGCTGGCGTCCATGGTGCCTTCGGCCGAGCCGGCTCCCACAATGGTGTGCAGCTCGTCAATGAACAGGATCACATTCTTTGCCCGGCGAATCTCATCCATCACCGCCTTGATGCGCTCCTCAAATTGCCCACGGTACTTCGTGCCGGCAACCATTAACGCGAGGTCCAGGGTCACCACACGGCGTTCGCGTAAAATCTCGGGCACGTTGCCCTTCACCACCTCTTGCGCCAGGCCTTCGACGATGGCAGTCTTGCCCACGCCGGCTTCGCCGAGCAGCACGGGGTTGTTCTTTGTGCGCCGGCAGAGAATCTGCATCACCCGCTCGATCTCGTCCTCGCGGCCGATCACCGGATCCATCTCGCCCTTACGCGCGATCTCCGTGAGGTCGCGGCCAAAGGCGCGCAGTGCCGGAGTCTTGTTGCCTTTCTTGCCACCACCCTTGGTCGGTGCGGTCTCGCCTTCTTCATCCTCCATCTCCTCATCGCCCATGGCAAAGTTGGGATCGAGTTCCTTCAAAATTTCCTGTCGTGTGTGCTCAATATCAATGTCGAGATTCTTCAGCACGCGAGCAGCTACCCCGTCGCCTTCGCGCAACAGCCCCAGCAAAATATGTTCGGTGCCCACGTAGGTGTGCTGCAATTGCTTGGCCTCCTTTGAAGCCAGGTTGAGCACCTTTTTGACGCGCGGGGTATACGGGATGTTCCCGACCTGTTTTTGGTCCGGACCGGTGCCGACCTGTTTCTCCACCTCCAGCCGTACGGTCTCGAGGTCGAGCCCCATTTTTTGCAGCACGTTAACCGCCACGCCCTGCCCCAGCTTTATCAGCCCCAGCAACAGGTGTTCGGTCCCCACGAAATTGTGGTTAAATCGATCCGCCTCTTTACGCGCCAATGCCAGCACTTGCTGGGCGCGCGGCGTGAAATTGCTCATCCCCTCGTCACTCATTTGCTTCGAAAATCTTCTCTTGTTAGACGGTTTTTGTCCAGCAAACTAGATGCCAACTTATGCCCATCAGAGCGAAAAAACGGGCCAAAAACTACGTTTTTTCACCGGTTGGCCGCTTAGCCCTCTAACTTCAGCCCCTGCACGCTGGACAGTGAACGCCGCAGCAGGTCCGCCCGGTGCACGTCGCGTTCTTCGCCGGAAAGTTTTTCCCCCACCATTTGCTGCAAGTGGGCCGGTTGTGAGAGCAGGAACAGCTCATCCAACACGGTCGTCTCCAGACCCTCAAAGAGGTCCAGCTTGGCGCCCAAGCGCATGAGGGACAATTGGTTCATCGTTTCCTTTGAGCTGACAATGTGCGCGTGGGCCAAAATTCCGTACGCGCGCCCAATGTGGTTGTACAGTTCCTGCGGCTTGGATTGCAGCAAGGTCTGGCGGGCGTTTTCCTCGTGCTCAATAATCTGCAACACCACCTTGTGAATTCGCTCGATGATGTCCGCCTCACTTTCGCCGAGGGTCATTTGGTTGCTCACCTGAAAAATATGCCCAAGCGCCTCGGTGCCTTCCCCGTATAACCCCCGCACCGCATGGCCCAGTTTGGTGACGGCTTGCACAATCTGGTTTACCTGATCCGACAGCACCAATCCCGGCAAATGCAGCATGGCGCTGACGCGAATGCCGGTGCCCAGGTTCGTGGGGCAAGCGGTCAGATAGCCGTAATTAGCATCGAAAGCAAAATTCAGTTTCTTCTCCAAGCTGCTGTCAAACCGGTCCATCTTTTGCCAAACCTGCTTGATCTGCATGCCGGGCAACAGCGCCTGCATGCGCAGGTGATCCTCCTCGTTCACCATCACGCTCAACACGCCTTCCTTGTTCAGCACCAGCGCACTGCCCGTCCCTTTGGCGGCGTGTTCGCGGCTGATGAGGTGCCGCTCAACTAGCAATTGTTTTTCCAGCGCTTTCAAGTCGCTCATCGGGCTGGAGAATCCGCCGCGCATCGCCGACGCCGCCGAGACCGCTGGCAATATGGCCTCACAAACCTCCACCCGCTGCGCCTTTTTCGCGCGGCCAGGAAATGCCGTTCCCGCCAAATTACGGGCCAAGCGCACCCGGCTGGAAAGCACCACGTGATCATTGGGGCCACTGGGGCCGGCATGCCCTTCCGGCGGTGCCAGAAATTCCTTCAAGTCCATCATGCCTCTTCTGCCGCCTCCAATTCCTTAATTTGGTCCCGGATCTGGGCGGCTTCCTCGTAATTTTCAGCCTCCACCGCCTTGGTCAATTGCGCCCCGAGCCGCTCGCGTTGGCGATTCACATCCATCGCCGCGCGCAACGCCTTGGGCACCTTGCCTTCGTGCTGGGTTCCCTTATGCATTTGCTTGAGCATCGCCTCGAGCGGCTCGCCGAAAGTAGCATAACAATCCGAGCAACCGAGTCGGCCGCTCTTCTTGAAGTCCGCATGCGCAAAGCCGCATGTTGGGCACTCGAGATCCGCACTGGATTGCTCCATCTCCGAGCTGGCCCCCAAGCCCAGCAACAGATCCGCCAGCGCAAAGCCCTGCGGGTCAGTCACACCCTTTTCTTTGGCGCACTCCTCGCATAGGTCGATTTTTTTCATCTGGCCATCAACAATCTCCGTGAGATGCACGGTGGCCTCGTTTTCACATTCCCCCTGACAACATTTCATTGCTAAATTTCCTCGCCCGTTTGGTTGGCCACCTGATGATAGGCAGCCATAAACTTCTTTGACATTTTGCCGGGGCGCCCATTGGCCACCGGTCGACCGTCGATTTTCACCACAGGCACCACTTCCGCCGCGGTGCCAGTGATGAAACATTCATCCGCATTAAATAAATCATAGCGCGTCAGGTTGGGTTCCGCAACCTCCACGCCCATTTCGCGGGCGATATCCAGCACCACCCCGCGCGTAATGCCCTGAAGCGCCCCGGCGGCAAAAGGCGGCGTGAGCAGCCGNCCGCCTTTCATCATGAAAATATTGTCACCTGTGCACTCGGCCACAAATCCCTCNGCATTGAGCATGATCGCCTCAATGCANCCGGCGTTGATCGCCTCGATCTTNGCCAAAATGTTGTTCAGGTAATTGAGTGATTTNATGGCNGGGTTTACNGCNTTGGGATGATTCCGTGTNGTTGGCACCGTNACAATATCCAGNCCCTTCTCGTAAAACGCCTTGGGATACAGTTGNATTTTGTCCGNGATGATGATCACTTGCGGGTTCTTGCACCGGTTGGGATCCAGCCCCAAAGTNCCNGCGCCGCGGGNGACCACCAGNCGGATGTAGCNGTCACGNATACNGTTGCGCCTGCAGGTTTCGCGCACCGNATCGGCCACNGCTTTTTGGCTCATGGGGATTTTTAGCAGAATGGCCTTGGCCGAAAAAAACAACCGCTCNACGTGTTCCTTNAGNTTGAATACGCGNCCGTTGTAAGCGCGAATGCCCTCGAANACNCCGTCGCCATACAGNAGGCCGTGATCAAACACCGANACCACCGCCTTCTTTTCATCCACAAATTTGCCGTCGATAAATACCTTCATCGGTCGCCGGAGGTTAGCCNCANCCTTTGCGCCGGGGCAATCCTTCAGTCTTCNCCATCAATTTGCCCATCCTTCAACCGCACCACACGCTGNGCTGCNGCGGCCACCGTTTCATCATGCGTAGCCACCAANANNGTCAANTNNCNNTNNTCATGCAAATTNCGTAGNAGCTCGATAATNTCCGCCTCGGTGCCGGTGTCNAGATTNCCNGTNGGCTCATCNGCCAGCACAATCTCCGGCTCATTCATCAACGCCCGCGCAATAGCCACACGCTGCTGCTCACCACCAGAAAGCTGGTTTGGCCGATGATCCATGCGGTGAGTTAGACCAACCTGACCAAGCAATTCCCGTGCCCGCCGAATAGAGGAATCACGTGGATGCCGCAATACCTGCGCCGGCAGCATCACGTTTTCCAGAGCGTCCAGGTCTGGCAACAAATGATATGCCTGAAATACGAATCCCACGTGCTCACCCCGAAAGCGCGCAGCCCGATCGGATGTGTTAAGCCGCAGCGGTTCGTTGTTCAGCAAAATCCGCCCTTCAGTCGGCAAATCTAAGCCGCCGAGCAATTGCAGCAACGTGCTCTTGCCGGAACCCGAGGCACCTTGAAGTGCGATAAACTCACCGGTGTTGAGCTCGAGATCCACGTCTTTTAGCACGGTCAAAGATCGTTGACCGAGGAAATACGTCTTTCCCACACTCTCAGCTGCCAACACAGCGCTACTCATTACGCAGCGCCTCCACGGGTTGCAGTCTCGCGGCATTGATGGCTGGCAAAATGCCAGCCAGTAGGCAAATCACTCCTGAAGCCAAGCAAATCCAGAGAACATCGCTCATCACGACCTGTGCCGGCAATTGATCAAAGCCATAAAGCTCTTCCGGAAAAAGTTCCATGTTGCGATCGCTAAAAAACCCTAGGATACGGTTCCGATTTTCCAGCACCAACATTCCTAGCCCCAAGCCCAGAGTTGTGCCCATCAATCCCACCACTGTACTTTGAATGAGAAACACTACACTCACTTGGCTATTGGTGGCACCCAGTGCCTTGAGCAATCCGATTTCTTTGGTTTTTTGAACCCCGAAGATAATCAGCGAACTGGCAATGCCGAAGGCGGCCACGATAACGATGAAGAGCATCAGGAATTGGGTGACGTTCTTTTCCACCTCCACCTGTTGCAACAACACCGGATCCAAACTCTCCCAAGTGTTGATGCGATAACCCGGGCCCAACTCCTGATGCACCGCCTTGGTGACCGGCGCGAGATTGAGCGGGTCATCGGTTTCCGCCCACATCATGTGCGCCACATTATCGAGGTCATTCAAATCCTGCGCGTCATAGATGGAACAAAAAATAATGTCGTTCAGCTTAAATTGGCCGGCGTTAAACACGCCGCGCACAGTAAATTCCTTAGGCAAAATGCCGATATCCTCACCTTCATCCTTCGCATTTTTCATTTCCATCAGGTCGCGTGGCGAGTAGATGAGAACAGTGTCGCCCACCTGCAGATTAAATGGGCCGTCGATGCGGGAGAAGTTGTACCCAATCACAATACCCCGCCCGCGGAGATCAAATTCGCCGGCCACCATTTTGTTCGGCACCTCGCTTACTTTGGCCATCCGCTCGGCATCCACCCCGATAAACATCGGCGAATCAAAAGCCGGCTCCGAGCCATCCTTCGGCTCGGTTTGCAGCATTACCTTGCCGCCGATAATCGGCATCGCCCCCTTAACGCCCGGCACCTTTTCCAATTGACCGGCCAATTCCTCGTAGTTGCCAATTGGCACAGACACATGAGGCGGCCCGCCGCTGGCCTCGGCGGTTTTGCTCACCTGCAGGTCCGCCGAAAATTTGAAAAAAGTTTCCTTAAGCTGCAAATGAAACCCACTGAAGACTGAAGTGACAATGATCAACACCGCCACGCCCAACATCACGCCCACCACGGAAATGAGGGTGATAAAGGAAACCGACGTGCGCTTGGGCCGCAGATAACGCAGCGCCAGCGACGCTTCAAATGGCAGCATCGACACGGAGGTACGCTAAGCGCGCGCGCGCGCAGCGGCAAGCAATAGCCATTCACAATGACCGCTTCCAACGAGAATACCGTCGGCATCACGGCTGGCCAGCAATTGCCCGCCCTGGGTGCCGATGAGCAGAATAATTTTTTTCACAGCAATAAACCGTCAATATCATCTAGGCCGACGCTATGGACTATACTATTGGACGCGACCAGCAACCAAAGACTCCACCACCGCTGGGTCGGCCAAGGTGCTGGTGTCCCCCAGGTTTTCGGTGTCGCCTTCGGCGATCTTGCGAAGGATGCGGCGCATGATTTTGCCACTGCGGGTTTTGGGCAGGCCCGGAGTAAACTGGATTTTCTCCGGCGAAGCGTGCGGGCCAATGTCGGCGCGGACTTGTTTGACAATCTCTGCCGCCGTGGTGTCCGTCACCTCTTCGCCAGTCTTGAGGGTGACATAAGCGTAGATGGCATTTCCTTTGATGTCGTGCTCATAACCAACCACCGCCGCCTCGGCCACGGCCGGATGACCGCCGATAGCGCCTTCGATTTCGGCGGTGCCGAGGTTGTGACCGCTGACGATGATCACATCATCCACCCGACCGGTGATCCAGTAGTAACCGTCCTCATCACGGCGGCAACCATCCCCGCTGAAATACTTGCCAGGGAACCGCGCGAAGTAGGTGTCCACAAAGCGCTGATGATCGCCGTACACAGTGCGCATTTGGCCGGGCCACGTCTCGAGCATGCAAAGGTTCCCGGAAACACCGTTGCCCTCAATGATGTTCCCTTCGTCATCGACCAGCGCCGGTTTCACGCCAAAGAACGGCAGCGTAGCCGAGCCGGGCTTGGTGGGGGTGGCGCCTGGCAACGGCGAGATGAGGATGCCGCCGGTCTCCGTCTGCCACCACGTATCGACGATCGGGCATTGCTCCTTGCCGATGACCTCGTGGTACCACGTCCATTCGGGCGACTTGATCGGCTCACCGACCGTGCCCAGCAGTCGCAGGCTGGAGAGGTCATGCTGCGCGGGCCAATCGTTGCCCTCTTTCATCAACGCCCGCAGCGCAGTGGGCGCGGTGTAAAAAATGTTNACCTTGTGCTTGCCCACAATCTGCCAGAACCGACCGAAGTCCGGGTAGTTTGGAACGCCCTCGTACATCATCGTGATCGCGCGATTAGCCATCGGACCNTACACGATGTANGAATGACCGGTGACCCAGCCGATGTCCGCCGTGCACCAGTACACGTCGCCGGGTTGATAATCAAAAATATAATGGTGCGTCGTGGCGGCNTACACTAGGTAACCACCGGTGGTGTGCAACACGCCCTTGGGTTTACCGGTGCTGCCGGAGGTGTACAAAATAAAGAGCGGATCCTCCGCATCCATGGGCTCCGCGGGGCAAACCGGATCGGCCGCCGCACAANCTTCGTGCCACCACACATCACGGCCTTCTGTCATGGCCACCTCCGAGCCGGTGCGTTGCACGACCAGAATCTTCTCCACCGACGGCGTGCTCTGCACCGCTTCATCAGCATTGGCCTTCATCGGAATATCGAGCTTGGGGCCGCGCACGCCAGTGTCCTGCGTGATGATGGCTTTGCACTCAGAATCATTGATACGCGTCACGAGGCTATCCGCACTAAAGGCGCCGAACACAATCGAATGCACCGCGCCAATCCGNGCGCAGGCGAGCATCGCAATCGACAACTCCGGAATCATCTGCATGTAAATNCACACACGATCGCCCTTACTGATGCCNAGNCCCTTGAGCGCGTTGGCNGCCCGNTGNACCTCGGCTTGCAGNTCGTTGTAAGTNTANGTGCGGCTCTCCTCGGGATCGTTCCCTTCCCAGATAAGCGCCGTGTCATCNCCGTGCCCGTCATCCACGTGACGATCCACGCAATTGTAACAGGCATTCAGTTTGCCGCCGAGAAACCAACCGATCTCCGCCTTGTGATAATCCCACTCNCGCAGCGTATGCCATTTNTCAAACCAATGCAGCCGCTCNGCGTGTTCGGTCCAGAAACCTTCCGGGTCATTGATCGAGCGATCGTACAGCTCACGGTATTGGTCGAGGGAGGGAANATGCGCATTGGCCGAGGCCGCGGCGGAGGGGGGGAAAGTCAGGTCACTCATGTCAGTCGGTGCGATATCTTGGGAAAGGGCCGCGCGTGCGTCAAGTCACTCGAATCTCGACCCCTGCCGTGCGCGCCGTTACATTCCGCCCGTGGCCGACCACGCNCAGCCTGTTTCCGCNAGCACCCGCCTCTGCGCGGTGTACGGATTCCCCGTGCGGCATTCCGCCTCGCCCGCGATGCAAAATGCCGGCTTGGCCCAGCTAGGGCTGGACTGGTGCTACACCGCGGCCGAAGTGCGTCCGGAGCAATTGCGTGAAGCCATCGCCGGCGCGCAGGCCATGCATTATGTCGGCCTGAATCTCACCGTGCCCCACAAGCTCTTAGCCCTAGACATGGTGGATGTGCTCGATGAAAGTGCCTCCGAATGGGGCGCGGTAAACACGATCCTGTTTGAGGGCCAAACTGATTCCGGTGACTGGCGACCCATTCACGAATTTGAGGCCGCCCCGGAAAACGTGCGCAGCCACGGCTTCAACACCGACGCCGATGGCATTACTCAAAGCCTCCGCGAANATCTTGGCATGGAAGTGCGCGGTGAGAGCATTCTGCTCCTTGGAGCCGGCGGAGCCGGCCGCGTGGCCGCGCTAAAAATTGCTGCCACCGGCGTGAAAGACCTCCACCTNGTCAACCGCACTGCCGCCAAGGCCGAGGCGATTGCTGAGGAAATTCGCGAGCGATTCCCCGCCGTCAACATCAGCGTGGGCTATCCGCCCGCCGAAGTGGACCTCGTGCTCAATGCGACCTCTCTCGGCCTCAAGNCTGACGATCCCCTGCCATTTGACCCCAATTCATTTTCCCTCGGCAAAACCCGTGCAGTGTATGACATGGTTTATCGCCCGGCGGAAACCCCGCTGCTCGCAGCGGCCGCCGAAGCTGGCTGCAAAACTGCCAACGGCCTCGGCATGCTCCTTCATCAGGGCGCTAAGGCACTCGAAATCTGGACCGGCCAAGCCGCCCCGTTGGACGTGATGCGCACGGCGCTGAAGGAGGCGATTGATGGGTGACTTCGTCGTCTGGCTGGGCAGCACGTTGGTGATGTTTTCGATCATCTTCTTCGTATTCGGTTGCATGATAGGCAGTTTCCTGAACGTCGTGATTTACCGGCTGCCGCTTGAGATGAACCTCTCCAACCCGCCCTCGCATTGCCCGAAATGTGAAACGCCCATCCGCTGGTATCGAAATATCCCGCTGTTTACCTGGCTATGGCAGCGAGGCAAGTGCGCCGAGTGCGGCGCATCCATCCCTTCCCGGTATCTACTGGTGGAATTGCTCACCGGTATCGCTTTTCTCGCGGCGTGGCTTTTGGTTTTCAAACAATTTGCCGCTCCCGGTGAAGTGCTGCACAACCAACACTGGATGGCGGCTGCCGTAACCCTAGCGCTCGTCACGCTGCTGGCCATTTTGATTGCCTCCACCTTCATTGATTTCGATCATTACATGATCCCCGACGAGCTGACCATCGGCGGCATGGTAGCCGGCGTGGCCTTTTCCCTTGGGGCACCGCATTTGCACGGCGCATTTTTCGGGGAAGAAATCGGTCGCGCCCACGCGCTGCTGCTCAGTCTCTCGGGCATGGCTACCGGCGGCGGCATTATTTATGCCGTGGTGCGGCTGGGCAAAATGTTGTTTGGCAAAAAAACCTACCGCGCCGATGAGCCAGTGCGCGTGACGTTTGGCGAGGACTCCATGCACATGGAATCCGAGGACGACGACGAAGGCATCGAGATTTTGTATGAGGACATGTTTTACCGGCCGGGCGACCGGGTGGCCTTGCACGCAGAGCGCATTGAGCTGACCGACCGCTGCCATTGGGACCGACCGGTGACCATCACCGAGGATGAGGTGCGGCTGGGCGAGGACACATTTAAACCGGAATCCGTCGACCACCTTGAAGTTTACACGGATGAAATCACCGTGCCGCGTGAAGCGATGGGCTTTGGTGATGTGAAATTCATGGCCGCCATTGGCGCCTTCCTTGGCTGGCAGGCGGTGTTATTTTCGCTGATGATCAGCGCGTTGGTCGGGGCTGTGGCCGGCGTCATTATCATGGCCGTTCGCAAGGACGGCGCGAACATGATCCCTTATGGCCCCTACATCGCCTTCGCCGCCATTGCGTGGATTTTTGGCGGCTACGAGCTGTGGCACAACTGGTGGGCCAGTTTGCGGCCTTAAAGATTCTTCACGGCGCCTAACCGTTCTGCGCCCGATTGCGCAAGGCGTGATCAACCAACACCAACGCTGTCATCGCCTCCACCATCGGCACAGCCCGCGGGAGCACACATGGATCGTGCCGGCCGCGCGCCTTGAGCTTCACATTTTTGCCCTTCGCACTCACGGTATCCTGCGTCTGCAGTATAGTCGCCGTCGGCTTGAATGCTGTGCGGAAATAAATGGTCTCGCCGTTGCTGATGCCGCCTTGAACACCGCCTGATCGATTAGTCGCCGTCCGCACCTTGCCACCCCGCATTCGGAAAACGTCATTATGCTCACTGCCCTGAAGCGCGATGCCCTCAAAACCCGACCCAATATCAAACGCCTTTGAGGCCGGCAGACTAAGCATCGCTTTGGCGAGATCAGCTTCCAACCGGTCGAACACCGGCTCACCCCAGCCCACCGGAACCCGCCGAGCCACACCGGTAATGATGCCGCCTACGCTGTCGCCCTGTTTCCGGACGCGTTCAATCAGGCGAATCATTTTCTCGGCCGTCGCCTTATGCGGGCAGCGGACGATGGTGGCTTCCACCTGTTTGAGGGTAAACTTGTCCGGTTTGATTTCCGCCCTAATGTGTTTCACCTGACTCACACAGGCGAGCACTTCAACCCCAAACTGTTTTGAGAGAATCTTCTTGGCTACCGCCCCGGCAGCCACGCGCCCGATGGTCTCACGGGCACTCGTGCGGCCGCCGCCCGGCCAGGCTCGTATGCCGTACTTGGCATCGTAAGTGTAGTCAGCATGACTCGGTCGATATTTGGTCTCCATCTCCGTGTAGGCCCCGGAACGTTGATCAGCGTTCTCGACCAGCATGGCAATCGGCGTGCCCAGTGTTTTGCCCTTGAATGTACCCGAAACAATCCGCACCTGATCACTTTCATTGCGTTGCGTGACAATTTTCGATTGGCCCGGGCGTCGGCGGTCCAGATCCGGCTGGATGTCTTTTTCGCTCAACGGAATACGCGGCGGGCAGCCATCAATCACCACGCCCACCCCGCCACCGTGGCTTTCGCCCCAGGTGGTGATGCGGAAGATTTCGCCAAAAGAATTCCCCATGCGCCGACGATGCCACAAAAACAGCCTCAAAACAATCTCACTGTGAATGACTCCGGCTTGCGCAACAGTGTCGGCGTGCCACACTGGGGATGTGAAGGGCGTCACATGGCATCACGTTTTGGCCATGGCCGGCATGATTGCGCTGGCCGGTTGCGGAACCGGCAAAGGCCCCGACTGGCGCAAGGATGCCTCCTCCCCGTTTGCCAAAACCCCCATTAAGGATCTTCAAAAACGCGCCCGGCAAAACGATTATTTTGCCATGGCCCACCTGGGCTGGCGGCTGGATACTGGCTCCGGCATTGAGGCTAATCCGCGTGAGGCCGCCGGTTGGTATCGGCGCGCGGCCGATCTGGGCAACCATTCCATGGCCCAAAACAACCTTGGCTGCCTATACCGCGATGGCCGGGGGGTGGTGCAGGACTACAAGATGGCCGCCACCCTTTACCGGGCCGCCGCCAAGCAGGGCAACCGCCACGCCAAGACGAATCTAGGCTGGCTCTTTGAACGCGGCTACGGCGTGGCCGTGGATTATCGCGAGGCCTTCCGACTCTATTCCGAAGCCGCCGCGGAGATTAAAGATGCCCGCAATGGCGGAATCATCCCCGGCCATCCCATGGCCCAAAACAACCTCGGCGTGCTGCACCGCGACGGCAAGGGCACGCCTGAGGATCCATTTTCCGCCGTGAAATGGTTTCGCAAAGCTGCCGCTGCCAATAATCACCATGCCCATCATAATTTAGGCGTGATGCACGAGCAAGGAGGTGGAGTCAAACGCAACCTGCCTGCGGCCCTGCGGCATTACAAGGCCGCCCTCAACGGCGGCAATATCAACGCCATCACCGCCGTCGCCTGCCTACTGGAGGAAGGCCGCGGACTCACTCGCAATTATCAAATGGCGGCGCAATACTATAAGGCTGCCGCCAACAAGGGCTCCACTATGGCCATGCTGAACCTGGCCAACATGATGCACAAAGGGCGCGGCATGTCGCCGGACCACATCGCTGCGGCCGAACTGATGCGCAAGGCTGCCGAACTGGGCAACGCCATGGCGCAAGCAGGCTTTGCCGCAATGCTCGAGCGCGGCATTGGTGTGCGAAAGAACTTTACCGAAGCCGCCAAGTGGTACACGCGCGCCGCCGAACAGGGACTGGCAGTCGGCCAACTCAATCTGGGCCTGTTGCTTAACACAAGCCTCACCGGCGAAAAGGATCCTGTCGGTGCCTATAAATGGATGGCCATTGCCGCACTGAACGGCAACGAGGCCGCGCAAAAGTTCCTCAAGGATTTTGCCAAGGAAATGTCCGACGAGCAGATTGCCATCGCGCAATCCTCTGCGCAGGCATTTGTGCCGAAGCCGGTGATTGATGATGTGCCTCCACCGGGAGGCCCGCAGAGCTAATTCCCTTCCGGGGGCAACGGCGGCAAGGGATTCGGGGCCGGCTCGAATTCATCACCCGGCACTTCTTCAGGCAGCAATTCCAACAGGCCCATGAAACGCTCATTGAACTCATCCTGAGTTTGGGCTGCGTTCAAGCTCTTCAAAATCCCCTCCGACGCGCCGAGCATAATGATCACCTGCTCCTGAACATCCACCTCACCCTCAGCCGGCGCCTTGAGCGCCTCGCGCGCAGCAGCCAGCCATTCCGGCCAAGCGTTGGCCAATTTTGCCGGCACCCATTTGCCACCCACTTTTTGCATCGCCCAAATCTCCTCGCGCTCCCCCAGCGTTACCTGCAACGAGGCTGCTGTAGCGTTGCCGTCGAGCTGCTGAACCGTGGCCTTCATTAAATCGGGAGACAAAATTTCAAGCTGATCCCCGGTCTCAAAAGGAGCGGCCCCGTCGATCAAGTGCTGCAGTAACTGCCCCTCGAACAGTTTGCCCAGCTCCGGATCCGCCAACCACTTCGCATCGGCCAGCGGGCTCGCTAAAATTGCATCCACCAATAGCGGCAATTTCTGAAGCACCTCATCCGGCACATCGTCCTGGTGTTCCAAAACAGGCTTCAAGAATTCCTTTTGATCAGCAAACAGCGTTTTCAAATGTCGCAGCACATTCACCAATGCCACATGCATGGCGGGGTTGAGACGCTGACCGGCCAGCTTGGCAACGGCGTTGGCATCCGCCTGATACTCCGCCGGCAAAGCCGCCCATAACGCGGCTGAATCCCGTTTGCCCATGGCGGCGAGCAGGTCTTTCAAGGCCATGATGGATGGATCATCCTGTGCAGGCGGTTCCGTCGCGTCAACCGGTTGCTCGAGATCGGACACCGCAGGTTTGGCAATGCCCGGTGGCGTGGGGAAATTATCGGGCACAGCTACGTCCGGATTGATTGCTTTTGCCAAGTCAACCGCCGTTTGAAACTCCTCGTCCGTCAATTGGTTTTTCAATCGCAACACATGCTGGCCTGCCNTGGGCTGNGTCATGGCNGCCAGCATGAACCACTGGCAGGCGGCNGTCNGATTGNCATCAGTTANTTTGCCCTGATCCAATAGGACAGCCATTCCGAATTGTGCAGACGGATTGCCNATCTGGGCAGCCGCCTCNGTGAGCCGCACACTTTCNGCTGGATTTGNCACCAAGCCGTCGCCTCGCAGATACATTAGCCCCAGTAACCGCAAGGCCTCCGTGTGCCCGGCCTGACCGGCAGCGGCAAAATATTCTGTGGCCTTTNGAGGGTTGCGGGGCACGCCCATGCCACGCAAATGCAACCGGCCAAGCTGATAGAGAGCGGGCGGAAATCCAAGGCGACCTGCCGCGGCAAAATGATGCAATGCGCGAGGCAGATCCCCTCGATAACCACGAGTGGGCAGCTCGCGCAATCCGAGCACGTAATGGGCGTAGGGATCGGNCCGGGCGGCTTCAGCCTTCGCCGCCTGTTCAATTTTCTCGGTAAACAAATTAGGCACATTCGCCAACTTGGCCGGTGGGGTGCGACTGTTCATGTACAAAAAACCAAGAAAGATTTTTGCAGCCGCAGGTCCGTTATTGTTCGCTTCGGATAACTCAGCATTAGTCACCGCCTGGCTGGCATGCGGGGCCCCGCCCCAGCCCTCGTGCAGGCGCACAGCAAGNTGAAANGCGCNGACCGGATGCCCGGCCTTGGCCGCCTCTGCGGCTTTTTGAAAATCACCCCCGGCATTCACCNGCAACGGCAAGGGAACTNGGCGTGTGNCGGGCAATTCCAGCGNGGGCAATTCTTCCGACTGCGGCGAACTGTCACCCACGGTGGTCTTGAGCAAGTCCGCCAGCGAGGAGGGTTTGCTGGGTGGCGGTAGGGATTCCGGATGGGTGTCTTGGGTAAAATAAAAGCCGAGCGCAGTACCACCCCCCAGCATGCCTAGCACAATGACGGCAACAGCAATTTTTTTGCGGCCGGAGGAAACATCGGCCATGGCCCCGGGCACGGGCTCGGCGGCTGTTGCAAGATCCACTTTGATTTCTGTTTGTTCGCGGAATGCTTCGGGAATTACGGCAACATCCTCAGCCGGCACCGCGGCCCTGATCAGGTTGCCCAAGGGAACCCACTCCGCACCACCCTCTTCCACAGCCCAGTCCTCAACGGACAATACTCCCGCATCGAGGTACGGCTGCAGTTCGTCGCGTGTTAACGGGCCATATTGTTGGCCGTCTTTCTGGACATAAATAGCGCCCATGGCTTACGGCAATTTCGAATCGTAGCAGATTTGCGGCCAAACGCCATCCCAAAGGCTGGCGCCGGTGCTTAGGTGTGCAGGACGTTGCATTCGGGGCGCGCGGCACGAAATTGCTTCAAGCCATCCTCGGTCACCCCACTGCGCGCCAGACCGATCCAGCGCAAATGCTCCAGCCCCTCCAATTTAGCGAGGCCGGCATCGGTAATTTTGGAATCGTCGAGGTTCAACCCCACGATGTTCCCGGCGGTAACCACCACACACACCTCGGCACGCGCCACACTTTTTAAGGCCGCCTCAAGGTCATCGCCATTCTCGCTCAAGGCCTGCAGCAGGGGATCTTCCGTTGCTTCCATTTGCCGCACGCTACCATCGGTTTCCCGGCGAATCAATCCTCCGGCTTCGNAGCNGGCTTGGGGTTTACAAACCGGTTNNGGGGATTGATGCCCGGCACATAGGGTCCGCCNGTAAAGGCTTGTTTGCGGGCGGCGNCGATCTGCACGGGCGTCAGGCCCANTTCCGGCCCCACNCCTTCGCCNTGTCGAATGGCACCGTCGATCATCAGGTTNCCCTGCGTNGCCACGTGCTCNAGCGANAACGCATGGCCNAGCTCATGCGCCAGAATATTGCTCTGCGCAAAGAACACATCCGAACCGTTCTTCCAAACACCGGTNGGTGAGACCAGTTTGGCAAACTTCACCTGCGGCATNAGGATGAGCCCCTTGGCCGGCATATACACCGCGCCGTATCCCTGNGGCATGGTNTAAACCAGAACGAGATGGATGACTTTNCCCCGGTCCGGGAAANTNGGCAGCAAATCCGCNCAAGTCGNGCCCAGCAGTTTTTCGACCACATCNGCCGGNACGTTGGGCTTGAANAGATCCGCGTAAGTTTTTTCGGCATCACGCGACATCGGCAGCAGCGGNTTGGGAATCCCGGTGGTAAAACGCACCCGCCCGCGCTGCCAAATTTCGTTTACCCCTGCCATCAATGGCCGCAGGTTCGTGAGCTTAGGATTCGCGTTGATGGAAGTGAATNGACTCTTCAAGTAGTGAACCTTCACCGGCATTGTGATCAACCGGCCATCATCCACCTTGGGCGCTTCATTAACCTGCTCGGCAAAGGCCTGCGCTTCCACGGCCTCCACCGATTGCGTTGCCGCCCGCGCCAACCCGTTGAATACCTTCAACCTNGCTGTGCCATCTTTTGCCGGAACCAATGCAAACCGCGTGCGTCCCAGCAGCAACCGCAGGGCCTCCGAGGCCGGCTTGTTGCGGAACCGGCCGCTCACCACCCGATCCAAGCCGGGCTCCATCATCACATCCCAGCCCGTCTCCGCGCGCACCAATCCCAGAAATTGNTCCACCCGCATGCCGCGAATTTCCACATCCACCGTACGCGCTTTGGGGTACCACAGGAAATGATCCGCTCCCTGAACCGCAAACGAGGTCAGAACTAAGAAGATAAACTGGAACCGCCAAATCATCCGCCCTCAAGCTACGCTAAAAACCCGTTGCCGCCAAGGCACCAAACTCTTTTGGCCATTCATCCCAATTATGATCCGCCGGCACTGAGGACAGCCCCAGCAAAGGCGAGTCCGGATCATTCGGATCCTGCGGCGCCCCCACCCCCTTCGCCCTCTTGATGCCCACGGCAATCACCGACAGCAAAAACGACGCCAAAATGCCGATGATCGTGATGACCATCAAAATTTCGATGAGCGATTTGCCCTCAATCCTATTCCGTGATGACCTTCGGGGGTTCCTCAAGGTTGCGTCCCGAAATATTTTTCCACCAAAGATTTTTCTGCAGGCGGACTATTCCTACCCACAGCCAGCATTACCAAGGCCGACACCAGCACGCTCCAGATAAAGGGGTGCAGGCTGAGTAATTCATACCCACTGAATTTGCCGTTCACCAAATATCCGATCAGGTAAAACACCGCCATGCTGCCGCCGCCACTGAGCATGCCGGCCACCGTCGCGCGGGGTGTCAGCTTCGGCCAATACAGCGTCAAAATCACCGGCATCAGAAAACTAGCCCCCAAACCNCCTGAGCCAAACACAATCAAGTCCTGCAAAAACTGAGGCGGATTCAGCATGGCNAACATGGCTAGGGCNCCGACCCCCACGGTGGTCCAGTAAGTCACNTTCTTCATTTGNGCATCGCTGGCCTTCGGGTTCTTCCGTTGATATACATCGCGCACCACGCTGCCGGAAACTAGCAGCAAAAAACTGTCCACGCTGCTCATCACTGCTGCAAACGGTGCCGCCACCAGCAAACCGGCCAGCCATGGCACCCCCGCTTCGGATGTTAGGTAGGTGGCCATTTCCGGCATCACGCGGTCCGCATCCATCTCCCAGCCCGGCAGCAATACACGGCCGCAGGTGAAGATGATGATCAACGGAAAATAAATCAGTGAAAAATACAACGCCACAAAGATGATGGAATGCCGTAACGTAGGAATGTCTTTGTACGCCATTTGGCGCGCCATGTAGCTAGGTTGGGCCGCGCCGGCAAAGGGCCAAAAACAAAAGAAACTGATCGCCAGCATGATCGGCAGGAACCCCGTGGCGCTACTGTCCTTCGGACCGGGCGCACTGACGTACACGCCGGGTTTGTCATCGCCGTAATCGTACCCTTCTACGTCCAAGTTGGTGGCGTTCAATTCGAGCTTTGAAACCTGTGCCCGGATGGCCTTCAACTCTCGTTCATTTTTTAAAGAAGTAAGGACCTGTAAAATCGGCGCATTAGTAACAATCGATTGCTTGGCCACAAACTCGACCTGTTCCGTCAACCGCACAAAAGGCTGACGATCGTTTTCTTTCGGCATTTCCAACCATGTGCCCTTGGCGAGAATCAAAGGTTCATCTGCCACTGACCGGATAAGGGTAGCGTTGCCTTCTTTCGGCGGTACTTGCCGGGAAAGTTCCTCCGTGGCCTTTGCCAAACCACCCACTTGCGACAACGCCAAGCCCAACAAAATCACCACTCCCAGCCCCATGATCACCCCCTGCATCATGTCCGTCCACACAACCGCCCGGAACCCACCCCATGCCGTGTAGGCCACCACCGACACAGCAAACACCAGCAAGCACAAAAGGTAATCCGCCTCCGCCGATCCAACCCATGGAATCGGTGCCGTAAATTGATCAACCGCTGCCACCGCGGCCTGGTAAACCGCCACGTCACCCAGCAGCGTCGTCATGATCTTAGCTCCCGCTTTGAACTGGGCGAGCAGGAAGAAAAACTGAAAGAATACCAGCAGCACGGTCGCCACCATCCCGACCGTGTCGCTCCCTAGCCGTTTGCGCAATAGCTCGGGCACTGTGATACTTCCGCTCTTGCGCGCCACCTGATTCAATCGCTTCGCGATCAGGCCAATGGCCACCAGCGGCACGATGATGTATCCGGCAATCCATAGCGCCATCACCCAGCCATGCGTGTAAATCAACGAAGGGAATCCCATGAAACTCCCGCCCGAGGCACTGGTCGCCGCGTAAGTAAAGGCAAAGGCCCACATACCCAGATTCCGGCTGCCGAGAAAATATTCGTTGAGAAAGGATTTGCCCGATTGTTCGCGATTCGCCAGCCCCGCCAACACAAACACCACCACCATATATATCGCGAAGCTTACCAGAGCCGCGTTGCCCGCCGTGGAGGCCAAAATGAAATCCTCGCCGGTCATTCGTCTTCCGGCAATTCTTCCATCGGCTCATCCTGCATGAAGCGCAGGCAAAACCAGATCGTGAATGCGTTGGCCACCAGTAACGGCAGCAGCCAGCCCAGCACCGTCCAACGCGGCAGACCGAAGAGCATTTGAACCGGCGCTTCAGTTTCAGCTGCGTAAGCCGCCTGCGAATTATACCCCAGCACCCACAGGCCCGTGACCGCCCAAGCGGCGATCATCACATACAACTCTCGCTTGGACTGCCGGTAGGATGCGCCGGTGTCCGGCCGTGGCGTGGGTTCACTCACGCGCAAACCTTTTGCGCAAACCCTTATTCAGGCAAACAAAAACCTTTGCCGCAGCCCCCCGCCACGCGACAATTTCGCCCATGAGCGATCCCCTTGATGTGTTGGAAACGCTGTACACGGCCGTGGTGGCCGATGTGCTCGATAGCCTCGGGCACCGGAACCAAACTCTCGACCCCAACATCCGCGCCATGACGCCCACGCGCCAAGTGGCTGGCCGTGTGTTTACTGCCAAAGCGGAAGCGGTTGCTGCCATCCCCGCCGAGCCGTACAAGCTCGAGATGGCCGCCATCGACTCCATGACCACCGACGACGTGCTCGTGGTCGATGCCGGGCATAATCGCCAAAGCGCTTTTTGGGGCGAACTGCTTTCCACCGCCTGCGCCGCCAAGGGCGTGCGCGGAGCCGTGATGAGCACCTGCACGCGGGATTTGTGGGCCCTGGAGAAAATGGAATTCCCTGTGTTCGCCATCGGCCGCACGCCCGCTGACAGCAAAGGACGCATCGACGTCACCTCTATTGGCGAGCCAATTACCATCGACGGCGTCGCAATTTCCCCCGGTGACTATCTGCTCGGCGACCCTGATGGCGTTGTGATCATCCCCGCCCAAGCCCTTGACGAAACCCTCAGCCTCGCACAGGAAAAAGTAAACGGCGAGAACACCGTCCGTGACGATCTAGCCAATGGCATGCCTGTCACCAAGGCGTTTGCAAAGCATGGGATTTTATGATCCACGCGGAGTCGCGGAGAAACATCCCCCTGAGCCTCCGTGATTCCGCGTGAGAATTGATAAATGAAGAAAATTCTCATCGCCGGCATTTTTCACGAAACGCATTCGTTCGTGGACGACACCACACCGCTGGAAGACTTTCAAATCCGCCTCGGCGATGAGTTGCTTGAATGCACCGGCGATGCCTCCCCACTCGGCGGTGCGCTCGAATACGCCGCCAGCCATGATTGGCAAATGATGCCCACTATCGACATCCGCGCCACACCATCGGGTACGGTTGAAGATACCGTGTTAGATTTTTGGTGGACCGAATTCAAATCCCGTTGGAATCCCGATTGCGATGCCGTGTATCTTGTGTTGCACGGCGCCATGGTCTGTGAATCCCACCTCGATGTGGAAGGCGAACTGCTCCGCCGCCTGCGCGCCCTGCCCGGCGCCGCGGATAAACCCGTCTTCGGCGTGTACGATCTCCACACGCACTTCACACCCGCCATGGCCGAGCACGCCGATGCCCTCCTGGCCTATCGCGAAAATCCGCACACCGACGCCCGCGAAAGCGCAACCCGCGCTGCCAGATTGTTGGCGCACCATTTTGAAACCGGCGAAATGCCCACCACGCAATTGCGCACCCTGCCCATCCTTTGGCCACCCACCGGCGTTGGCACGGCCGATGATCCAATGCGCTCGCTGGAAGCCCGCGCGCGGGAGTTGGAGAAGCAAAACAGGGACACCATTTGGGCCATCAACATCACCGCCGGTTTTGCCTTTGGCGACACTCCGCACACCGGTGCCAGCGTGCAAGCCATCGCCACAACTAATGCCTCCAAAATTTTGGACGAATTGGAGCAGTTGGCGTTGGCGCTGAAAGCCGAAGGCGAAATCAACGACCCCCCAATCGAATCCATCATGCCGGAAATTCGCGCGCGCGTGGAGGGGCTCACGGTTTTGGTTGAGCCCAGCGACAACATCGGCGGTGGTGCTCCCGGTGATTGCACCGGCTGCCTGCGTGCGCTGGTGAGTCATCGCATTCCCGACGCTGCCATTTGCCTCAACGATCCGGAAGCCGTTGCGGTGCTAGCTGAATGCGCGCCCAACGACAGACGCACGCTTTCGCTCGGCGGCAAAGGCAGCCGGTTCGATCACGGGCCGCTTGAGCTGGAGGTGGAATTTGTCTCCCGTAGTGACGGACGGTTTGAACTTGAAGATAAAAAGAGCCATCTCGCCTCGATGGTGGGCGACTTTTGCGAAATGGGCCCGACTGCAGTTGTCCGTTACGAAGGGCTCACTATTCTACTGACCTCCAAACGCACTGCCCCCTTCGACCTCGGTCAATGGCACAGTCAAGGAGTGCGCCTCAAGGATTTGAACGTGGTCGTTGTGAAAGCTGGTGTGGCTCATCGGGCAGCTTATGATCCCATCACTGCGCGGAGTTTTACGGTGGACACGCCCGGGCCATGCAGCAGCAACCTGAAGCGGTTGCCGTACAAGAACCTCCCGCAGAGACGCGGAGACGTAGAGGGATAATTATTTCTTCGCAATCTTCGCCCAACTGTCGCGCAGGCCGACGATGCGGTTGAAGACGGGCTTGTCAGTAGTGCTGCCTTTGGCGTCTGGCGTGAAGTAGCCAAGGCGTTCAAATTGCACACGCTGGCCAATGGGCAATTCGCCGAGCGACGGTTCAAGTTTGCCGGTGACAACATTCAGCGAATCCGGATTGAGGCATTCGAGAAAATCCCCAGCCGCATCGGGTTCCGGCTCAGTGAAAAGGCGATCGTACAAGCGCACTTCGGCGTCCACGGCGTGGTCGGCGCTGACCCAGTGAATGGTGCCTTTCACCTTTCGCCCGTCCGGCGCATGTCCGCCGCGCGTCTCGGGGTCGTAAGTGCAAATGAGGCGGGTGATGTTGCCCTCGGCATCTTTTTCTACCGATTGACATGTGATGAAATACGCATAGCGCAGCCGCACCTCGCGGCCCGGGCCGAGGCGGAAAAATTTCTTGGGCGGATCCTCCATGAAATCCCCGCGCTCAATAAAGAGCCGGCGACCAAAGGGCACCTTGCGTTTGCCGGCTGTCTCGTCCTCAGGATTGTTGACCGCGTCGACCTCCTCAGATTCGCCCTCCGGATAGTTTTCGATGATCACCTCCAGCGGATCTAGCACGGCACAACGGCGTTCGGCGGTTTTGTTCAGCTCCTCGCGAATGGCGTTTTCCAACAGGCCGACGTCGGTGACGGCCTTATATTTCGTCACGCCCACACCCTGGCAAAAATTACGAATGGCCGAGGCGGTGAAGCCGCGGCGGCGATAGCCCGCGATGGTCGGCATGCGCGGATCGTCCCAGCCATTCACGTGTTTGTCCTCCACTAATTGCAGAAGCTTGCGTTTGCTCATTACCATGAAGGTGGGGTTGAGACGGGAGAACTCGTGCTGATGCGGGCGCGGCTGGGGGACGGGCAAATTATCAAGCACCCAATCATACAGCGGCCGGTGCACCTCAAACTCCAGCGTGCAGATCGAGTGGCTAATGCCCTCAATGCTATCGGACAGGCAGTGCGTGAAATCATACATCGGATAGATGCACCACTGGTCGCCGGCGTGATGATGTTCCTCGTGGCGAATGCGGTAGATCACCGGATCGCGCATGTGGAGGTTCGGCGAGGCCATGTCGATCTTCGCGCGCAGCGTTTTTTCGCCATCGGCAAATTCCCCGGAGCGCATTCGCTCGAAGAGATCGAGATTTTCCTCGGGCGAGCGATTGCGGCCGGGACTTTCCTTGCCCGGCTGTTCCGGCACACCGCGATAGTTTTCCCACTCCTCCGGTGTCAACTCACACACATACGCCTTGCCGGCCTTAACCAACTGCACCGCGTAACCGTAAAGCTGTTCAAAATAGTCCGAGGCAAAAAATGTTTTCTCCGCCAGCACCCCATCAGCCCAGCCGTCGATTAGCCATTTCACATCCTCGGTGATCGAGTCGACATACTCCGTGTCCTCCTTCACCGGATTAGTGTCGTCGAATCGCAGGTTGCAAACGCCGCCGTTCTCCAGCGCAATGCCGAAATTCAGACAGATGGATTTCGCGTGCCCGAGATGCAGATACCCGTTGGGCTCCGGCGGAAAGCGCGTGACCACGCCGGGATAATTCCCCGCCGCCAAGTCCGCCTGCACGCGGTCCCGGATAAAATCCTTTCGTGCCTCGTTGCCTTCTACCTCACTCATGCGCGGCTTGTTTGCGGGAATTGTTTCCTGCGGTCAATTGTTTTGCGGCGTGTCAGCAGCGTTGCCGAGCCACAGATCGAGCATCGCCAGCGGAAAAACCAACGCGGCAGCCGTGTACCACAGCCCCAACTTAAACAGGTACATGGAAAGGGTCGCTTGCACGCCGCCATCCAATATTCCACCCACTAACAGGGCGAGCAACATGAAAGCCAGACCGCCACCGGCTAAACCCATGCCCCACAGGGCCCGTTTGGCGGCCGGCTTGGGCAAACGGCTCGGGGTATTGGCAAAGGCAACAATCACCGAGGCGATCTGCAGGCCCATGCCGGCAATCATCATCAGCCCAACCAAGATTCCGCCGAACAACGAAAGCAGCGTCATGATGAGTCCCACCAATTGGATAAGGATGAGAATAACCCCGGCAACGATGCCAAAGTAGGCCGCCTTGCTGTTGTTTGGCCGAAGATGGCGCACCCCATGCGGGATGCAAAGCATCGCAAAATAGATTGTGCTGAGAATCCCCGCCAACACGACCCACGCCAACAGAAACGCAGCCCCGATTCCAAAAAAGCCACCGATCAATCCGGACGCGCTTTTCTTGGCAGCCTCACCCGGAGACCCAGCCCCGCTCATCTGCTGCATGGCATCCATGATTTTTACAAAACCGTCACCCCCCAACACGAGCATCAACACCAGCGGGATTACGCAGAGAAACAGCCCGGCCACGCCCCGCCACCTGCCATTGAGCAAAAAACCTACCGCGCCCACCGCCAACCCGGCAATGGCCGGCCAAAGCATGAGCGGGATGATGGTGCCGGGCAAAAATTCAGTGGCGGCACCAAATTTCAGGTTCACAACCCCCCAGCCGCCCGCCAATTGGGTCGGCCAAAAAAAGGCGAGCAGATATAGTCCCCCCACGGCCAGCCAGCCGTAGGTTCGCAATCGCTCTTCATGCTCCGGCTCATATCGGCGCACATCCGGGTCGTCATTCAATTCGTCAGCTTCCGGCTCAACAACCGGTTCCAACGGTTCAGCTGCTGTCGTGGCCATTGATGGTGGCGGTTCGGCCAAGGGCAGCACTTCGGTGACCGGCTTCCATTCGGCCATGCCTTCCACCGTGGCAAAGGTGCCGGCATCCAGTTCGCCCGATTTAAGCTGGGCACGAATTTCCTCCTCGGTAAACGGCCCCTCCGGTTCGCCATCCTGCACGAGAAAAATCTTCATTGCATGAAGGCCGGCCCGTCCGGCTCTCGTTGACCGCATAACAGCTCAATGATGCCCAAAGGTATGAGCATAAACAATCCCCCGATCCAAGCGATATATTTAAGCCCTACGATGAGCCAACCGAAAATGGAACCGATGCGTGCCGCCCCTGGCGAAGGCAAGTTCCTAAGTTGTGCCTGCTGAAATTTCTTATCGAACCCGGAATAAACCTTTCCTAGCTGACTTTTCACATACCATTGGCGATCCTCGGCTAAGCTGGTTTGTTTATTTGAATTTTCATAAATCACCTTTGCCCAAACAGGGGCGAAACCAACCATAACGGATGCCAACATTAATGTAGCGCCTAGGTTTGAGTATTTTTTCATTAACGAAGGGCGGATGCCCCTTTGGTTCAGGAAACAACAAGTTGCCGCTCCTAGTTGGAATAGCATCATTAGCAATAATCCTGCTCCAAGAAAATAATCTTGCCCGGTGGTAAGGCTATTAACGGCCAGCATCAAGGGCATTGTACCTACCACCGGCACTAGCCAGAGAACAATCGTAAACGCGCCTCCCGCCAAACCGCAAATGTACGCCACAATGCTTTCAGGGCGATAGGATCGCACCTTCATCCCCACAATCACCCCAATCCAGGACAAGGCAAAAAGAATGAGAGTTACCGGATGATCTGAGGGATAAAAGCCAAGTTTTTCATAAAAGAGATTTCCAAACTTGTACTTGTTAACTGGCATTATTTTTGTCTTATCCACTTCATTTCCCCGAATATCTGTGACCTCAATATTAGCCCTTGGAATGCCGGCATCAGTGCAAGCGGTAATGATGGGCTGCGCCCCACCACTTGCAGTGTGTTCTTTTTCCCCGCGTATAATTACCTGAGGGTCTGTCTGGGACTTTCTCACATACTCCATGTGATCCTTTACCGCCGTCAGTTCAATTGGCTTTTCACGAAATGTAATATCAGATTCGGACAACAAAAAAACAGTTGGGACAGGTTCCAAGCTAAGGTATTTTTCATCTTCCACAATCGCCCGAGCCTCAAACCGTCCTGCATCAGGCACGGCCATACCAAAGCCTAAAACCACTAGCCCTAACCCCAGCAAAACAGCGCCGCGATTACGGCCATGCCAAATATTGGCCAAAACACAGGCAACGACACCCACCACTAAAGGAGCTATTATGCCAAAAATAGTCGGCCACTTATATTTAGCCTCTAATTTAACCTTCTCTGCTAGCTCTTCAGCCGTCAGGCCAGATCCTCCCACCACATCCTCTATATGCTCTTTAAAAAGGATTAATTTATCAAGCTTGGCGAACCACATAATATCATAAAGTGGGATACTCCATTTACCCGCGTCAGCAATAACCGGCAATATTGCACCAATTATTAATGCCCAGCCTATTGAGTTAACAAAGGCACTACGGTTTGCCGTTTCATCCTCGTATGAGAAAGGCATGG
>PBFV01000012.1 GCA_002718935.1 Verrucomicrobiales bacterium | reverse complement strand
CCTCATGGAACAACAGCGGGAAAGGGCGCGGGCAGCACAAAAAAAGGAAGTGATTAGCGTCTCGAGTGTCAGCTCCAGTGCACAAACGCAGTTCGTTGGGTTTGATGAATTGACCGCCGAGGCCACCATCCTTGAAGTGGTTCAGGAAAAGAAGCGCACCGGTATTCTGCTTGATCGCACACCGTTTTACGCCGAAATGGGCGGCCAAGTGGGCGACACGGGCACGCTCGCTATCGGCAACCAACAATGGCAGATTACGGACACCCAAAAAGCCGGCGACGCCTTTCTGCATTTCATCAAGGGCGACAACATGCCAGAGCAGGGTGCCACAGCCCAACTGGCCGTTGATGCCGCTCACCGCTCTGCCATCCAACGCCACCATACCGTCACACACTTGCTGCACTGGGCGTTGCATCAGGTGACCAGCCCCGGTGCTTCACAAAAAGGTTCCTACGTTGGCACGGACAAATTGACTTTCGATTTCAACAGCCAAGCACTCACAGACCAACAGGTTCATGACATTGAGCAATTGGTCAATGAACGGATTCTTGAAAATACCGCTGTCAGCTGGAGCGAAGTGCCCCATACTGAAGTCACATCACGTGACGACATCATGCAATTCTTCGGCGACAAGTACGGCGAAAACGTGCGCGTCGTGCAGATCGGAGGTGAGCACGGCGCACTGAATGGTTACTCCATGGAACTCTGCGGCGGTACGCATACCCACGCCACCGGCGAAGTGGGTCTGTTTCGTATCACAGGCGAATCTGCAATTGCCGCCGGTGTACGCCGCATTGAAGCCACCGCCGGCCTCGTCGCCGCTGAGCAATCCCGAGCCGATGCCAACCGCATCGCCACCCTTGCCGAACAACTCAATTCACCCGTCAAGGATCTCGAGAAAAAGATCGAACAGGCACTCGAGCAATCCAAGAAACTCGAGAAGCAACTCAAAGGTCTCCAGCAAAGCCAAGCCGCAAGCACCGCCAAGGAATTGACCGCCAAAGCTGAACAGGCCGGTGAAGTCCCCTTCATCACCNCCAACCTTGGCTCCGNCGATGGCNACTTTGCCCAAGCCGTCGCNGATNCACTNAAGGGNCATTTTGACGGCGTCATNGTGCTTGGCACCGCCGGCAATGGCAACGTGNCTCTCGTGGCNANTGTCCCNGATGCGNTAACTGAAAANGCNCAGGCCGGACGCATCATTCAAACCATNGCNCCCATNGTNGGCGGNAAGGGCGGNGGNAANCCCACTCAGGCCCGCGGCGGCGGCAAGGATGCCNACAAGCTCGACGAAGCGCTCGCCGAAGTGCCCAAGATTTTGGCCGGNTAANANGCCCGCAAAAAAGATGCCCGCAAAAAAGAAGACTGCGAAAACGAAGAAGGCGCCCCGATCCAAGTCGCCATTCGATTCGGTGGAATCCGTAATCGCCGACATCCGGCGCGGCAAGATGGTAATCGTGGTCGACGATGAGGACCGCGAAAATGAAGGCGACTTGATCATGGCCGCCGAGCANGCCACCGCCAAGNCAGTNAACTTTATGGCCAAGCACGGCCGCGGCCTCATCTGTGTGCCCACCACCGAGGAACGCCTNCGGCANCTNGGCATCGANCGCATGGTGCCGCGCAATCAGGAAAGTTTTCAGACCGACTTTCAAGTGAGCGTCGACGCCGCGNGCGGCATTTCNACNGGCATCAGTGCCAAGGACCGNGCCGCCACCATTCAAACNATGGCCGATCCCACGGCCGTGCCGGAAGACTTNGTGCANCCCGGCCATATNTTTCCCCTNCGCGCACGNCCCGGTGGCGTGCTTCAACGAGCCGGCCACACCGAGGCCGCTGTCGACCTCGCCAAGCTTGCCGAATGNCGGCCCATCGGCGTCATTTGNGAAATCATGGATGACGCCGGCAACATGGCCCGGCTCCCNCAACTCAAGCGCTTCGCCAAGAAACATAAGCTCAAAATTTGTTCCATNGAAGAATTGATCAAATATCGGCGAGACCGAGAGAAGTTAATTGAAAAGGTGGAGGTCATCAATTTACCCACCGAGTATGGAGACTTTAAGCTNCACCTGTACCGTAGCGCCCTAGATGGCCAACACCACCTCGCCCTTGTACGGGGTGATGTGGAAAATGAGGACAGCGTACTTGTGCGNGTTCATAGNGAATGCCTCACCGGCGATGTGTTTGGCAGCCTGCGTTGCGACTGNGGCCCCCAACTCACCGACGCCATGCAACAGGTGACCGATGCCGGTGCCGGCATAATTGTGTANATGCGGCAGGAGGGCCGAGGCATNGGGCTCGGCCCCAAAATTCATGCCTACAAACTGCAAGAGGAAGGGCTGGATACAATCGAGGCCAATAAGAAACTTGGCTTTGCAATGGACCTGCGCGAGTACGGATTGGGCGCACAGATCTTATCCGACCTAGGCGTGCGTCGCATACGGCTGATGACCAACAACCCCAAAAAGGTCGTGGGGCTGGATGGATACGGGCTGGAAATTGTTGAGCAATTACCAATTAAGGTGGCGCCCAACAAGCACAACAAAANTTACCTGCGAANCAAGCGCGATAAAATGGGGCATACAATCTAACCATGTTGCAANCCACAAACCGTAAAGTTGCCAAGCAAAATGCCCTCATTGCCATTGTGGCTTCCGNGTATAACGCCAAATACGTGGACGGCATGTTNACGGCCGCGCTGGACACCCTAACNGATGCCGGCGNGCAGNAAGTNGAATTGCTCNGGGTGCCGGGNGCNTTTGAAATTCCCGTGATCGCCGCAAAACTTGCGCGTCGCAAACGCCAGCGACCGGAGGCNATAATTTGTCTTGGCGTAATTCTCCGCGGGAAAACCACCCACGCTGACCACGTGGGCCAAACCGTCAGCCATCAATTGGCGGGACTGGCCGTGGAAACTGGCGTGCCGGTAATTCACGAGGTTTTNCTTCTGGAAAATGCCGCCCAAGCACGCGCCCGCTGTNTTACGGCAAAAACCAATCGCGGNGCCGAGGCGGCCCACACGGCATTGGCCATGGCTGGCCTCNTAAAACAAATGCCGTAACTACGTCATACNGGCCAAAACNCCCANAAATAGGGCTCAAAAAGATTGTGAAATANTTCACAAAAACTTGCCCAGCGCCNTGNCCAGTGGTAANTTCCGCNCGCGANGGGAGTGACGGCACCGATTTCCGCGGTGTTTCACCAANAATCTGCCGGCATTTTATCGCTTTTTGCCTGTATTGCCTGACTGCATGGGGAGCAAATATCACAATCCTTGGCTGGCGCGTTTCGCGGTAGGGGCAGTGCTATGCACCTTGCTGCTCATCGTCATGGGCGGNCTGGTCACCAGCAAAGGCGTGGGGCTCGCCGTGCCGGATTGGCCNACCAGCTTTGGCTACAACATGTTTTTGCTGCCAGCCTCCCANTGGATTGGGCAATTCGGCATTTTTGAGGAACACTCCCATCGGTTAATTGCNTCCGNGGTCGGCTTGCTAACGGCGGTTCTGGCCNGCTGGCTTTGGGTNCGGGAAACAACNGGTCAAACGCGCACCGTGGCACTGGTGGGTATCGTAATTTCATTGGGCTTAATGGGCGTGCGGACCGAGCCTGTTTTTTACGCGATGGCAATCCTGGCAGCGATTGTCGCCGCCGGGTCCGTTTTCAAAATCATTACACAACCTGGAGCTCTGCGCTGGTGGGGGCTGCTGGCCTACAGCATGGTAATCGTGCAGGGAGTTCTGGGCGGACTGCGCGTCACGCAGCTTAAAGATCAAATCGGCATTTTTCACGGCACCTTGGCACAGGTATTCCTGCTCGTGCTCGCAACCTTGGCACTGTTCAACAGCCGATGGTGGAAGCAGACACCGGATGCTGAGAAGGAAAGCGAAAGGGCACCGCGCGTGATTCGCACCCATTTCTTTTACGCATCCATCCTGATTTTCCTGCAACTTGTACTCGGNGCCACCATGAGGCACCAACATGCCGGCCTGCCGGTTTGGGATTTTCCGGCAGCACACGGGCAGGTTTGGCCAAAGACTTCTGATGCCCACATTGCCGGCTATAACGACAATCGTCTGGGCCTTCAACAGCAACTCCATGCGCAAGGACACGCTCAAGACAGCAATGGCCATCCCACCGTTTACCTCCACACCGGCAAAAACATCACAGCCAAACACATTCATCTACACATGTCCCATCGTGTTTTGGCAGTTTTGATTCTCCTAATTGTCATCGGGGCGGCANTNGTTACACACCGGCGACTGGGAGCAGGGCATGCCTTGAGNAAGCTGNGNCTTTGCTGGGNAGGGCTCATTTTGCTCCAAGCNACCTTGGGTGCCTTAACGGTTTTGAAATACAAACCGGCAGACATCGCAACGCTTCACGTTTTGTGTGGAGCNCTGGCCTTGCTCACGGGCGTGATGGGCACAATTATTTCCCNCTGCAAACATTTNCCAACCAAGCACACGGAATCAATCCCGTTGATNGACCTTAAGGAGGCAACCTCTTGAGCAGCGAACATTCCATCACCCGCACGGAGAGCACCCTGAAACGTCAGTGGGCAATTTGGGCGGAGTTGGTGAAGCTGCGACTGACGGTGATGGTGCTCANCACCACCGGCATGGGCTTTTATCTCGCCTCNGCGCAGGCAATGGATTGGGTGCTGCTGCTNCAGGCGTTGCTGGGNACGGGCNTGGTNGCCTGTGGGGCAGCNGCGTTAAACCAATATCTTGAGGCTGAGCACGATGCCCGNATGCCTCGCACGGCGGAGCGCCCNATTCCGGCGGGACAGATTCGCCCCGAAAAGGTGTTATTGGCCGGCGGCACAATGGCGGCAGTGGGCCTGGTCTTTCTGGCGCTGCGAGTGAATTTGCTAACGAGCGTGATCGGTGCGGTGACATTAGTTTCGTACATNNCCGTTTACACACCGCTCAAACGGGTNAGCAACCTCAACACCTTGGTNGGCGCCATNCCNGGGGCTTTGCCGCCGNTGATGGGCTGGACGGCAGCNGAGGGATTGCTGNCACCNGGCGGNTGGGCACTGGTNGGCATCCTNTTTTTCTGGCAGTTGCCGCACTTCCTCGCCATTGCCTGGATGTACCGCGAAGATTATGAGAANGCCGGNTTCCTGNTGATTTCCGGTGGCNAAAATGGGGCNGCNGACACCGGGCGTTTTGCNGTNATCANTTGCTTGGCCTTGNCGATNGCNGCCATNCTCCCGTTTTTTATCGGTATTTCNGGNGCCATATTCGCCATCGGGGCGGGCGTGTTGTCGCTAGGCTTCCTTGGATTGAGTGCAAAATTTTCGCGGGAAATGACATTGGAATCGGCCCGCCNNTTGTTNTACTATTCGCTCCTTTATCTGCCCCTGNTGCTGGGGTTGATGATTTGGGACCGCGCNGCGTGAGCNTATTNAATTAAGAAAATGGAAACGACGACCAAACCGGAACTGGAACACGCGGACCACGCCGATGAGCATGCTCATGATCATCACGAGCAGAGCTTCATGACAAAGTATGTCTTTTCGTCCGACCACAAGGTTATCGGCATACAGTACGGTGTAACGGGCCTGGTGTTCCTGCTAATCGGCTTTCTGCTGATCATGGCGATGCGTTGGCAGATCGCGAAACCGAATGAACCGATCCCCGTGATGGGCCCCGTNCTCGAGCACGTGTACGCCCACAACAATGATGGCGAACCTGTCTTTAAGAACGGCGTCATGAATCAGGAGGCCTACAACCAGTTTGGCGCCATGCACGGCACNATCATGGTTTTCATGGCCATTGTGCCACTGGGCTTCGCAGCCTTTGGNAACTATGTGGTGCCACTCCAAATCGGGGCACCGGACATGGCATTTCCCAGAGTCAACATGGCCAGTTTCTGGTCATTCTTCCTCGGCTGCGTGGTGATGACGGTCAGTTTCTTTATACCAGGAGGGGCGGCCCAGGCCGGGTGGACATCGTATTCACCATTGGCCACCCTCATCCCCACCGATGGCCAAAGCTATTGGCTGGTGGGCATGGTGCTGCTGATTACCTCTTCGCTGCTCGGCGCCGTAAACTTTATTGCCACCATCATCCAGCTGCGCGCGCCGGGCATGACNTGGTTCAAGCTGCCGTTCTTCGTGTGGGCGCAGTTTGTCACGGCGTTTCTGCTTCTGCTGGCATTCCCGCCGCTNGAGGCAGCCGGCATCATGCAGTTGATGGATCGCGTGGTTGACACGAATTTCTTCTTGCCNAGCGGCGTATTTGCTACGGGAGCTGACCCAATCACGGGCAGTGGCGGCGGGAGCCCACTATTGTGGCAACANTTATTCTGGTTTCTTGGCCATCCGGAGGTTTACGTTCTNATCCTNCCGGCGATCGGTATGGTGACNGAGATTTTGGCCAATAACAGNCGCCGCCCAGTTTGGGGTTACAANGTGATGGTTGGCGCGACACTGGTGCTGGGTTTTATGTCTTTCATAGTTTGGGCNCACCATATGTACCTCACGGGCATGAGCAGCAAGGTGGCGACATTTTTCCAAACTACTACAATGATTATTTCGATCCCTTCCGTGATCCTATTAACGTGCCTATTCATGACACTGTGGCGCGGTTCTTTGCGCTTTAACACAGCTTCACTCTTTGCGCTGGCGTTCCTGCCGATGTTTGGCATTGGTGGCCTCACTGGTCTACCACTAGGCTTTACCTTCACNGATTTGCATCTGCACGATTCATATTATGTGATCGCTCATTTCCACTATGTCGTNGCACCNGGTACAATTTTCGCCATGTTTGCGGGCATNTATTATTGGTACCCTAAGATGACGGGNAGGTTTATGGATGAGTACTGGGGCCGAGTGCATTTCTGGGGCTCTCTGATTTTTATGAACATCATTTTCATGCCNATGTTCATCCAGGGCTTCGCAGGNCTGAGCNGACGCATGAGCGATGGCGGCGCAACATATTCTCTGGTNAACAANCAAGGCGTCACCTCGGGCGCGTTGAGCGACTCAATCATCAACATGAATACCATTATTTCGCTCGGCGCCTTTGGNCTNGGANTNGTGCAGATCATTTTCATCGTAAACTTCTTCCGCAGCATTCGGAACGGCAAAAAGGTGGANAGCGACAACCCNTGGAANGCCACCACGCTCGAGTGGCAAACNCCNACACCGCCNCCGCATGGNAANTTNACAAAAGAGCCCGAAGTGCACGGGGAGGCATANGATTACAGCAACCCCGATTCAGAGGAGGATTACATCCCCCAAAACGAGCCCCGCAAAGCCTGATTTAACTGATGGAAATCCCTTATTCATTCAAAGAGCGTAAGGACACCGGGCTGTACAACGGCAAGGTGGGNATNTGGCTGTTCCTGGCGTCGGAAGTGATGCTGTTTGGCGCGCTNTTCTCGGCTTACGTGCTGCTGCGCGTGGGCGCGGAAGCCGGCACGTGGAGCATGGGNCTAATGAACCAATGGGTCGGNGCCTTTAATACCCTCATTCTAATTGCCTCCTCTGCCACAATCGTCATGGCATGGGTTTGCCTAAAACTAAAAGACTTTGCCGGGTATCGTAAATGGCAATGGATCACAATCCTTTTTGCTTCAGCNTTTTTAATTGTCAAATGGGGCTATGAATGGCCTGCCAAGTTTACTCATTACGACATNACTTTTAAGGACAACCAGTCTGCCGAAAAAGTTTACCGCAACCTGCTCGGCGATGATTATGCCACTATTCAAAGGGGAGTTTGGGAGCACCGGTATGATCGCCGGAAGGAAAAATTTGACGGAATGGACCTGAAAGACATGCCGCTGGATGGCCACATTGTCGGCTACATTGATTCCAAGGGTNAAGAACACAAGGTGGATGCCGCCTTTGGNGTATCATTCTGGAGCCATGCATTNGTTTGGCGCTACGACCGAAAAAATACCATTCGNGANGAAAACGGCACGATNACCNGTTTCAAGGAGNGAGTNNAGGGCGGCGACACCTTCCGNGACAAGGACGTGGTCAAAATCATTTTCGAACCCTANCACAGCACTTGGTTCAAGGATGACAAGGAAGAGGAAGCCAACTCACAAAATATCCAATACGCGGAAGCAGGTGATGCCAAGAGTGACACCGGAAACGGCCATGCACACACCATCACCATTGATCGTGCAGACATCAGCCGTCTGGCCTGTTATGAGCCGGCGCACAGCACATTTTTTGCGACTTACTACACACTAACCGGCCTCCACGCGTTGCACGTGTTCGGCGGCATCCTGGTGATGCTCTACCACCTGCTACCCATCAGCCAGCGTGTGTACAACGCCAATCCCGAACAATTCACCAATCGCATTGAGATCACCGGCCTATTCTGGCACTTTGTGGATCTCGTTTGGATTTTCCTCTTCCCCATATTGTATCTCCTTTAAACGCTTATGTCTGACGAACACAACGCTGAGTGGTACCGTACCAAGTTTATTCCGTTGATCTATGTGGTCAGCGGCATCCTCATTGCTGGCACGGCCATAAGNTTTGCCGTAGACCGCACAGGTTTAGCCGANNNNTGGGGNTTNACNAAAGCCATNCTGTTTGCGATGGGCGTGGCCACCNTCAAGGCCNCGGCNGTNATTTACATTTTCATGCACTTGAAATGGGANTTCAANCTNAAGACCATNTCNCTCACCCTGATNNNNACNNTCNTNTTTTTCATNGGCATGATGTGGCTNACNGTNGGNAGTGAATCCGTNAANGAAAANCCNGGCGGNACNGACACCACNTGGAANCATAGNGCCATCNCCANAGACGNCAACACCACCGACAGTAACTCCACCAANAAATANATGTCCCTCAAAGCTTTCCATGTTATCTTCGTAATTGCCTCAATCCTACTTGGCTTGGGCGTCGGCGGCTGGGGCATTCACCAATTTCGCACCAACGATGACGTAGGGCTGCTGGCTCTGGGAATCATTTTTTTAGCAATGGGGATCCTACTGATGATTTATGGCAAGCGAATGCTAAAGAAGACGAAAGACATCGGCTATCTCACGCTCATTGGAATGCTGTTTGCTGCGCCAAAAGCACACGCCTGTGCTACCTGTTATGGCGAAAGCGACGCCCCCATGGCCGAAGGCATGAACGCCGCTATCTTCACACTGCTAATTGTGATTACTGCCATGCTCGGTGGCATTTTGGCATTCTTTATTTTTATCATGCGCCGCAGCGCCCGCATGGCCGCCCACGAAAAACTTATCAAAGACCCTTCACTGCTCGGCGTTAAGGAACTGGATCTTTCCGAACCATCCCCCGTTGATCGAGAATTCTTAAACTCCTAAAATGAATAACAAACTCATTCCCATCGCCATCGGAGCCGTAGTGGGCATGATTGCCGCCGTATTGGTGGTCAACTCAGGCATGGAGCCCGACACAAACACGTTCAATAAACTGGACCCTGTAGTGGAATGGGCGATGGCTGACGTGTTCAAATCCCCACCACCGGTCACCGAGCATGGCTGGAACGTGGACCGCATGATTGTGTTTGTCCATCTCCTGATGGGAGTGCTTTTTATCGGCTGGACCATTTATTTTCTCTACTGCATCTGGGCCTTCCGTAGCAGTAACCACCCAAAAGCAGAGCCACAGGGTCCTTCTAAGGTAGCCACAACGGTTGCTGAGTATTGTGTTATCGTAGCCGAGGTCGTCCTCATCGCATCCTTTGCCGTGCCCCTCTGGGCGGATGTGGTGAACGAAGAAAAACTCGACGAAATCAAAAAAGCCGCCGCTACTGATGAAGGCTTGGAAATTCATATTTTAGGTCGCCAATTCAACTGGTGTGCCCGTTATGCAGGCCTCGATAAAAAGTTTGCAGAACAGAGCATTGAGTGGGCAGACAAGGGGGGTAATCCTTTTGGCTTAAACCGTGATGATTCAGGTAATTATCGTGATGACACGGATGATATTACTGTTGAAACCGCCACTCAGGAGAACCCCATCATGATCCCTATGGACACCCCTGTGGCGCTAAAGATCACATCAATGGACGTGATTCATTCATTTAAGGTTCTTCCACTACGCGTCTGCAAAGACGCTATACCGGGCCTGCAACTGCCAATTCATTTTAACGCCAAAACTGAACTACTTAAAGAATCCATGGGTGATAAGGAAGTCCGGAAAAATGGTTATGTTTACTTAATTACCTGCGCTCAACTCTGCGGTGATGGGCATGGTCAAATGGCAGGAATCGTGAAAATTGTACCGAAGGAGGAGTTTAACAAGTGGATTGCAGAACGCTCCCCTAAAAATTCAGATCAACTGGCTCAAGCCGGCCAATAACAATAAATTCCCATGGCGGATGCCAAAGCTTCTCGTCAATACCTAACGCTTCTCCTATTCGGCGTGATCGTTGGCTTGGTGGTTTCACTGCTCGTTCTGAACAACCGGGACGATATCCGAACCCCCAGCCCCCAGCCCTTAGTAAAAGGCCAAGACAATCCTGCACAATCAGGCAATCAGTCGAAGTCNAATAACAAACCACCAAAACCTCTAAAGATGATAGGCCAAGTGAGGCCTTTCGTNATGACGAATCAGCATAACGCGATTATTACGCACACCAATTTTCTCGGACGCCCATGGTTGGCGGACATTATTTTCACTCGTTGCCCAACATTTTGCCCGCAGATGACGCAAACCTTACAGCAACTGCGCCCTAAGCTGCCCGCCGAAATGCAATACGCAACGCTTACTACAGACCCAAAATTTGACACNCCAACGGAGCTCAAAAAATTTGCTGAGCAAAATGGCGGCAACCATCCTGACTGGCATTATCTGACCGGCGCGCCCGCACAAATCAAGGCGCTGGCGGTTGACGACCTCAAACTTACCGCATTACCAAAACCCAGTGAAGAACAGGAAAATGAAAATGACCTGTTTATCCACAGCTCTTACCTGATGCTAATAGACCGCAAGGGCAGGGTGCGAAATAACTGGGAATATACCGAATCAGATTTGCTAGATAAAATACGGGCTTCTCTCAGCGCATTGGAAGACGAAGATGACAATTGAACAAATGCCCACCATAAACGCCTCGCTCAATGGCCTNGCGACAATTTTATTGCTGGCCGGGTACATTTTTATCCGCCGCGAAAACAAAGCAGCCCATAAGCGCTGCATGATCAGTGCTTTCTGCACCTCAGCAGTGTTTCTCGCCTGTTATCTTTGGTATCACTATCAATCCCATACACATACTGTCCTTGAGCACCCAATAACAGGTGTCAACTACCTCTATTATTTTATCCTCATCACACACATCATTCTGGCAATCGTTATTTTGCCCCTTATTTTCATCACTTTAAACCACGCCTTCCGCGAACGTTTTGACAAACATCAGCGTATCGCCAAATGGACGTGGCCAATCTGGATGTATGTATCCGTCACCGGCGTCATTGTGTANCTGTTTCTCTATGTGTTGTTCCCAGAACACACNAGTAAGGAACTGAAGATTAAGGATAACAATGCAACCGAATACATGCAGCCGAGCCAATGATTGAGCCACGCATCCACCCCGGCCAACGCCCCGAGGTCCTTAAGCTGGAAAAGGCCCAAAGCATTCGCACTGGAATAATCCCATCCAAATTTCACTACGAAACCGATCGACAAGCCGAGCTGTGGCTAGCGCTTCACGANCAATTTGCGCCNCCGNCTGACCTTGCNCCGCTATATGAACAGGCTGCCCAAGCCGCCGCCAGNCGCTGGNCTNACGCCNAAGGCACCCTCATNGCCTTGGGCTGCGGCGGNGGNGAGAAAGATTGCCGGCTCCTGAAACATCTGCCGGATGNCATGCGCTATGTTCCCACGGACGTCAGCNAACCGCTNGNGCGTAAAGCCNCCTCATTGGCCNCNCGCGAATGCCCGGGCACAGAGATCATCCCGCTTGTGTTNGATCTNGCCTCNGCCGATTCACTGAANGANTTCATNGNNNCGCATCTCACGGCCNACCGNCTGTTCACCTTCTTTGGGTTACTNCCTAATTTCGCACCTGCAGANATCCTNCCCAANCTTCGAGNGCTGCTCACTCAGGGAAACATGTTGCTACTCAGCGCCAANCTNGCGCCCNCNGGCATNNAAGCGATCCTCCCACAGTATGACAANGAACCCNCCCGNCAATGGCTTGCTGAATTCCCGCGAACCAACGGCCTGCCNGAAGGTGAGGTGGTCGTGAGCACGGAGATGGATGGCGATCTGGAGCACATCGTCGCGAGACATGTTTCGCCTTCAAAAACCGCCGAGCTATTTGTCTCCTACCGATACACACTCCCGATTCTTCGCGATACTCTGGAACCGTATGGCATCCAGATTGAAAAGGAATTCATCTCCGCCAACGGTGAGGAAGGCGTCTTCCTTTGCGCTGTTCAATAGACCCCAAGCGTCTCTAAAACCGCCCGAGTGCGAGCCACTTCGTGGGTGCGAAACAATGACGTGCGGCCGAGTGCCGCCATAACGGCGAAGAATGGTTCCGCGCTGCGCGCCTCCTCCCGAAAAAAATCAAAAGCATGGGGCAGGGCATGACACACCGGCCATCCGAGCTGCCGTAATCGAAATGAATTTAAAAAGACATTCATCTGGTGTCGCACCCGCACCGCACTATCCTGAAGGTTTCGGTAATAAAACCCCAAACCCGGATCGATGAATATTTTCCCCACGCCCGCGGCCCGGGCTTGTTCGATTTGCTGTCCGAAATAATCGAGCAACATCGGCACCGGATCCGCATCCAGTTGCAAATCTCGCACTTCGCGCACATTGGGTCCTTGCACAAAGCAAATAATGACGCCCGCCTCATGCCGGGCCACAGCATCATAAATCGCCGGGGCTTCACCCGATCCCGTCAGGTTTATCACCGCTGCACCTCGTTCCAAGCAGGCTTCGGCTACGCTGGCGTGATACGTTTCCACACTCACCGCCACGCTTCGCCCCACCAACCCCTCCACCACGGGCAACAAAATGGATTGCTGATCAATTGCTTCCACACGCACGGCATCAAGCAAGCTGGACTCACCACCTACATCCACCAAGGCCGCCCCCTGGGCATCTAAAATGTTTCCCCGCTCAATTGCTGCCTCAGTTGTGAGACAAACACTTTCTCGATACCATGAATCCGCTGACAAGTTCACCACACCCATCAAGGCCGGCGTTTCGTCACCGATTGTTCGTCCGCCAAGCGCAAACGACTGCACGTGGGCCTTTAGGCAATCACCGTGCTCGGCAACCAAGTCCGCCAGATGTTCAAGCTGCAACACGCGCGCAGTAAACCATCTCAACATCAATCCGTCCAACGTCCCGTGAACTTGATTTTGGGCGCCTCTTTTGATAGCGTTTCACGCGCATGAAAAAGTTGATCCTAATTGCCGGGGTGGCGGCGATGTGCGGCGGCTGCAAAACCAGCAAAAGCTTCAGCCCGTTTGCCAAGGAATCAGTATTTGATGGCGTGTTTGGCTACCCCCCCAAAGTCATCGCCCGCTGCCTGGCCATTGAGGAAGATTTACCATATCGCCCGGCTGATCTGCGTAAAGCGCAGTCTGAATAAAAGAAATAAGGCAGCAGAGCCAAGGAGGTTGGGTGGAGCACCCGGTGAAACAACTCTGCCACCTTTTTCGCCGTCAACCCTGCCGGAAATGAGGCCTCACCACACTCCTGAAGTATCCACCTAATGTTCGGACGCTATCCGCAGGAAATTCACAATGGCGCTCCCGGCTGGATTTGAACCAGCGACCGGCGGTTTAGAAGACCGCTGCTCTATCCAACTGAGCTACGGGAGCCCAACTGCCGTTACCCATAAACGGCCTCGCTACCACTGGCAATGTAATTCGATAAACCTCCATTGCACGCACGCCTTTACACCTATAGACTCTCCACATGCGAGCACTCCTCCTTTTGCCAGCCCTCTGCCTGTGCTTAAAGGCTGCCAAGGCGCCGGCGCCGGGCATTGAGATTCCGGAGAAGGATCGGGCGTTCTTGCATTCCCAAGCAGAGAAATTGCACACGGAGATGGAGTCCGTGAAGGGGCCACAGTTTCGCCGTTTCCTGCCGGACGTGCGGATTTTTTATAACGCGGTCCGGTATGGCCTCGATCACAACATGTTTTACAAAGTCAGCGACGTGGCTTTGGCCAAGGATTTGTTGAAACGGGGTTTTGATCGGACCGGAAAGTTAAAGGAAGGAAAACATCCGTGGACCTCTGCAACGGGGTTGGTCGTGCGCGGCTATATTTCAAGAATCGATGGCTCAATTCAGCCCTATGGACTGGTGGTGCCGGAAGGATTTCCGCAGCGCGTGCGCAAGCGTTGGCGGTGTGATATTTGGCTGCACGGCCGGAACAATCAATTGAGCGAAATCCGTTTTCTGGCCGATCGACTGAAGAACCACGGGCAATTCACGCCAAAGGACACTATTGTGCTGCATCCCTACGGCCGGTTTTGCAACGCATACAAATTTGCCGGTGAGGTGGATGTGCTGGAGGCATTGGCGCATGTGAAAAAGCAGTACAGCATTGATAAAGAGCGTGTGACGATGCGCGGTTTTTCGATGGGCGGCGCGGGGGCATGGCACCTGGGCGCGCATCACGCTGGCGAATGGGCAGCCGTGGCGCCGGGCGCGGGATTTGTGGACACCGCAATTTATCAAAATATTTTTGCGAAGGAGCCCAAGCCGAATTGGTGGGAACAAAAACTTTGGGCGTGGTACGACGTTCCGCCCATTGCCGGGAATTTTTTCAATACCACCACCATTGCCTACAGTGGTGAGTTGGACAAACAAAAGCAGGCGGCGGACCTGATGACCGCAGCATTCAAGCGTGAGAGGCTGGCACTGCCGCACCTAATCGGTCCGAAGACCGGGCACAAGTACGAGCCAAAGGTGAAGGCTGAACTATCGAAAAAGATCGATGCCGCGGTGAATCGTGGCCGGAATGTTTATGCGTCGAAGGTGCGACTGGTGACACACACGCTGCGTCATAACCACATGAAATGGATCACCATCCACGGGCTGGAGCAGCACTGGAAACCGGCGCGGGTGGAAGCGGAGAATGTTGCAGATTATAAGTTTGCTGTGAAAACCACGAATGTCACGGCGTTGATGCTTGGCAAATTGAAAGTGCCAAATCAGGGCACTGCCGAATATACCGTGACCATCGACGGACAAGTGCTCAAGACCAAGCCGGACCGGCTCAAGCCTATCATGCTGCGTAAATTTGGCGACAAATGGGATGTCGTGCCAAGTCTTACGATGAATTCGCTGGTGAAATTGCCCGGGCTGCAGGGGCCAATTGATGATGCCTTTCTCGACCGCTTCCTGTTTGTAAAACCTACCGGCAAGCCGATGAATGCCGCGGTCGGACAATGGGTTGAGCGTGAGATGAATGACGCAATCCTTCAATGGCACCGGCAATTCCGCGGCCGTGCACCGGCCATTAAGGATATTCACCTCACGCGTAATGACCTTCGCCAAAACCTCATCCTTTGGGGCGATCCGTCGAGCAATTCGTTCATAAAAAAGATCGCCGGTCATCTGCCCATCGAGTGGACAAAGAAAGGCATTCAACTCAAAAACAAGTCATGGCCCGCAGATAAATTTGTGCCGGTGCTCATTTATCCAAACCCTTTTGACCTGCGTCATTATGTAGTACTCAACAGCGGCTTCACTTTCAGTGAGTTTGGCCACATGAGCAATTCCATGCAAAACGCCAAGCTACCCGACTACGCCGTGCTGGACATGCGCGTACCCATTGCTCAACGCATTTCCAAGG
>PBFV01000011.1 GCA_002718935.1 Verrucomicrobiales bacterium | reverse complement strand
CGCAATGCGGTGGCGATGCTCGGGCGTAGCAAAGACGAGCTGGCGTGTCTTGAAGCTGAGCCATTCGTGCTCGTCGAGGGCACCCTGGAAAACGGCCTTGAGGCGATAGTAATCGCGGTGGGGGATGGGATCGTATTTGTGCGAGTGGCAGCGGGCGCACTCGAGCGTGAGCCCCATCACGCCGGAGCCAAGTACCTGCAGGGCATCGCCAATGACGCCGAGGCGTTCGGGCACGAAGTTCATTGTACGCGAGCCAGTTTGGTCAATGCCCATGCGCAGGAAACCGGTAGCGGTGAGGTTGTCCACCATCGCGGGCGTGACCTCCGGCGCGCGGGCGACATCGAGCAACTCATCGCCCGCCAACTGCTCGTGCAGAAACTGATCGTACGGCTTGTCGGCATTGAAGGCGCGGATGACATAGTCGCGGTATTTCCACGCCACCTTGCGGACGGGATCAGAAGACACGCCGCCCTCGGAATCGGCGTAGCCCGCGACATCCAGCCAGTGCCGTCCCCAGCGTTCGCCGTAGCGCGGCGAAGCGAGGAGATGGTCGATCATCTGTGCGTACCAGTCCGCCTTGCCGCTTGCAGTCCAGCGCCGCAACTCCGCCAAGGTCGGCGGCAGACCGATGAGGTCGAGGTAAGCACGGCGAATGAGCGTGGCGCGATTGGCCTCCGGTGCAAAATCCAGCCCCACTGCCTTGAGCTTGGCACGGATAAATTCATCAATCCCCCGCGCCCCCAGCTTGGCCTTCGGTGTTTGAAACGCCCAGTGCTGCCGGTCGTCATCGGTCACCAAATGATCCGGCTTCGTTGTGGCCACGTCGGGCTTCACATCCACTACCGGCGCGCCCTCGGCAATCCACCGGCGCAGCGTCTTCACTTCGGTGGAAGTTGGCCGCTGCACAAAATATTTCAGCAACAGATTGCTCGGCGGACACGCCTGGCTCTCGATGCGCTGAATCATTCGGCTCGCGTCCGGTTTCCCCGCCTTCAACGACGGCCCGCTCCGGCCGCCCTTGTGCATGGCGGTGGGAGTACGCAGATCCAGTCCGCCTTGCTTTTCCTTTGCGCCGTGGCACGCCGTACACCGCAGAAGCACGATCGGCAGCACATCGTGCTGATTGATTTTCTTTTCGACCACCTCCACCGCCGCTGTCGATTTTGCGCCCGTCTCGATCCAGCGCTTGATCAATGCCGTCTCCGCCGCCGTCAATTGCGCCTTGCCTTCCGGCGGCATCTCGCCGTGGGAAATCATTTTCCAAAGCAAACTATCCTTCAGCCCCTGGCCAACGATCGCCTCCTCCGATTCCCCACCACGCCGCACGCCCGCCATGGTTGCCAGGCTCAAACCGCCCTTGCGCTTGCCACCCGCGTGACATTGCCCGCATTTCTGCTCGAGAACGGGCTGGATGTCTTTTTCAAAAACCGGATCCGCTGCTGCCGCCGTAGCGCACAACAGGATCAAGCCGGTTTGGATGAAAAAACGCATCGGGCCCATGTTAACGGAAAGAAGCGTGGGTGCAATCCGTTAAGAGAAACGCAGCACCTTCACCGGAGCACCCTCTGCCAACGAGGTTTCCGGCGGCACATCCACCAACCCGTTCGCCTTCCCGAACGGGCCGACGGCGTGGGAGGCTTGAAGACCTGCGGCGTAGACGTTGCCAGCGGCATCAGCATGGACGCGCATGAAGTGACGGCGGTCGCCGCGGTTGGCAAACGGATCAGCGAGCACGCCGGGGTGCGATGGGAGGTCGAGGTCAGCCGCGCCTTGCATTTGCAGTATCGCAGGGCGCACAAGCACGAGGAAGGTGACCATCGCCGAGACGGGATTGCCCGGCACCCCAAAGAGCGGTTTGCCGCCGAGTCGCCCAAACACAAACGGCTTGCCCGGCTTAATCTTCACGCGCCAAAATTCGAGCGAGCCACCGAGCTGTTCAAAGGCGGACTTCACATAATCGTGTTCGCCCACGCTCACCCCGCCGGAGGTGACCACCGCATCGCACTCGGCAAAGGCACCCTTCAGCGCGTCAACGGTTGCCTCCATGGTGTCCGGCACCAGCGGAAACACGCGCGGCTCAGCGCCAGCATCGCGGATCAAGGCCGCCAAAGCTAACCGGTTACTTTCGTAAATGCCGCCTGCGCCCAACTCGGTGCCCGGCTCGCAGAGTTCATCGCCCGTTGCCAGCACGCCGATGACCGGTCGGCGGAAAACCGTCACCTCCGCCACTCCTGCCGCCCCGAGCAATTGCAACTGCCCCGCCTGCAATTTCATACCCGCTTGGCCAATACACTCCCCGGCCTTCACATCCTCACCGCGCAAGCGCACATGCTCAAATGGCTTCACCCCGTCCGTGATTTCAACGGTGCTTCCGTCCACCCGCGTGTCCTCCTGCATCACCACCGCATTCGCGCCCGCCGGCAGCGGCGAACCGGTGAAAATTCGTGCACACTGGCCATCCCCCAATTCCCCATCAAACTCACTGCCCGCCGGAACCTCGCCGATGCACTGCAGTTTTGCCCCCGTGCCCGCCTCCGCCGCCTGCACCGCGTAGCCGTCCATCGCCGAGTTATCAAACCGGGGCAAATCGATGACCGCAGCAGCATCCACCGCCAGCAAGCGGCCAGCAGCATCCACCAGCGGCAATGCCGCTGTTCCCAACGGATCAATGACCGCAAGCATTTCGCTACGGGCTTCCTCTAAAGTGCGCATGCCATTCCTTCGCTCAATCACGGTCACGGGTCACGCTAAATTGACGAGGTTCAATTTGTTTTTTTGCCGAGGCTGCCGTACAGTCCGCCGCCAACGGCGTCATTATGTCCGGCGAGTCGCGCAAGATTCATATCACCCGCAAGGGCGAGCAGTTCGGGCCGTACCCGGAGGAAACAGCCCGGAAATTTCTCAATGACGGCCAGCTCAAGGTCACCGACCTCGCGTGGCACGAAGGCGCTGATAGCTGGAAGCCGCTCCCCGAAGTTCTCGGCATCGCCGCTGCTCCCGATGCCCCGCCGCCGCCACCCGGCCCCGGTGCCCCCTCCCCCAAGCCCGCCGCTCCCGCCGGCCAACCCGCCGGGCCCATTACATATTCTCCCCACGAAGAAGAAGATATTAAGTCCACTAACCTGATGCATATTGGCATCCTTTTGATTGTCGGCGCGATATTCCCAATCATCGTCCGAAAGCTATCGGGGGACGGAGCATCACTTGGTATTGAATTCCCCAATTTCAAATTTTCGGGCGCGAAATTCACTCAAGTTGTGACCATGTTGTGGCCGCTAATTGTAGGTATAACAGCTGTCTCGATGGCGAAGACTACTAAAGATCCCGTACGGTGCGGCGTGGTCTTGGGCTTGTCCACGTTGTGCTTCCTTATCGGAGCAGATCACAACGGAGCCATCACGCAAGTAGCCAATGGCATGGGAACGATGGACCTCTTTGTGCCGGGGTGGTTATGCCTAGTCATGGGGTGTCGCACCCGGCATATGCGACCAGCCAACCTCCCAGCTTACATACTTACTCTGGTGGGAGCTGGATTCCTGATCTTGTTTTGGCTAGCACCTGGAAAAGGTGGCGGCGTACCCCTAGTAAATGTCTTCAAATTGTTTGGCCATCACACATTTCTGGCCATCTCCATCTTGTTATTAATGGGAATGCAGATTGCTGGTGGGGTTATTTGTTGTATGAACACATGGAAGAAACCCGCAAATCAGGTTGCCTCGTTAATGATGCTGTCCCTCAAACTGGTAACTGGAAGTTTTGTCGTGTTTTTAGCCCTGAAACTTCTGCACGATGTGTACGCAGCATTCAAAGTCAATGAGGTAGATTTTAGTGGCACTACCCAATTAATAATTGTTCCACTCGTTAAGACGATTAAGCAAACGGCTTTGACGTTGGGGATACTGCTGGTGTTTCCTTTTACGGCCAGCGATTTACTCACGCGCCTGATGCGACGGTAGCTTTTGAATTTATTGTCGCGCGGTGGCGTTACCAGCGGCAGGGGTGGAGGAGGAGATATTGGCGAAGCCCATGCGGATGTTGATGCGAGCATCGCGTAGTGTTTGGCCAAGGGCGGTCGCATTGAAGACCGGTCGAAGCGGCGTAATGCTGCGGCCACCAAGGCTTCCGCTGGCAGCCCCACCACGGACACCGCGGCCATAACCGTTATTTGTTAAATTCGCGGTGTACCCCGCCCCCCGGCCAGGTGTGCCGCCGCTGGTTTGTGTGCTATTACTGCCACCAGTGCCGGTCGTTGCATTTCCGTTTGTGCCGGTATTGTTCGTGCCACCGGTATTGTTCGTACCACCGGTATTGTTCGTGCCACCGGTAGGCCGCGGCGTAGCTGGCGTGGCAGCTGGCCGAGCCGGAGTTGTCGGAGCCGCCGGTTGGGTGGCGGGCCTAGTGGGCGTGGTAGCCGGAGTCGGTCGATTGTTTGTTACCGGAGCTGGTCGTGCAGTGGTTGCGGTTCCGCCGGTGGTAGCCGGGCGCGTGCTGGCCGTGCCGCTGGCAACGGTAGGCACTGCGGGTGCGGGCTGCCGCCCGCCAAGATTATTGACTGCCCCGTGACCAATGGCCGCAGCGTTACTGCCAATGCCCTGCAAACCGGACGCTATACTCGCCGCGCCCAATGCGCCCACCAGTGTTTGTGCTTGTGCAGGCAGAGCACAGACTGCCAGTGCGATGGCCGCTGTAGCTGTGATCCATGAACACTTTTGCCTCATCTGTCCTCGGACTATTCGTTGCGCACCGAATTCTGTCAATGGATTTGACGGGGCTATTCAGTCCATTCATCTATTTTCCAATACAAAACTGACCGAAAATCTGGTCGAGCAGATCCTCGGTGGCGGTTTGGCCGACGACTTCGCCGATGGCGTTGGTGGCGATGCGGAGGTCCATGGCAATGAGTTCGAGGGTGGCGTCGGATTGCATGCCAGCCAGGCTGTTGGCCAGGCCGGTGCGCGCGCGGCAAAGGGCGTCCTGATGACGGGCGTTGATCATGGCTGGCAGCATGTCGGCACGGATTTCACCGGACCACACGGTGGCGCGAATGGCAACTTTTAGCTCCTCGATGCCGGTGCCTTCGGTGGCGCTGGTCGTGATGCAGTCAAAATCCATTTCGCCGGCGGCTGGCTGATCGATCTTGTTGGCGATGATGAGGCGTTGGCGGTCGGCGAATTGGTCGAGGTATTTTTGGTCTTCATCGGTCAACGGTTCGGTGGCGTCGAGCACGTGCAGGATTAGTTCGGCCTGAGCCATGCTCTCGTGGCTGCGCCGGATGCCTTCGGCCTCGATGGCGTCGGCGGCTTCCCGCAGGCCGGCGGTATCGATGAACACCACGGGAATGCCGCGAATGTTGGCGGTTTCTTCAATGGTATCGCGCGTGGTGCCGGCGGTGGCGGTGACGATAGCGCGATCGTGCCCGAGCAGTTGATTGAGCAGGCTGGATTTGCCGGCGTTAGGGCGGCCGATGAGGGCGGCGCGAATGCCGCGGCGCAGAATGCGGCCTTCGTTGGCGGTGGCGAGGAGTTCGTCAATGAACTCCAGTCCACTCTCGATCCGGCCGGTGAGTTGGGTGTGCGTGTCGGGCGCGATGTCTTCATCCGGAAAATCGATGTGCGCTTCGATGTGCGCGAGGGTTTGCATCAGCTCATCGCGCAGGGTTTGAATGCGTTGACTGAGTTTGCCGGCGAGTTGTTCATTGGCGGCGGCCAAGGCGAGATCGGTGCGGGCATGAATCACATCGCTCACGGCCTCGGCCTGTGCGAGATCAATGCGGCCATTGATAAACGCGCGCCGCGTAAATTCCCCCGGCAAGGCACTACGCGCGCCGGCGGCCAGCACGGTTTGCAGCACCGCCTGACTGGCCACCATGCCGCCGTGGCAGGTGATCTCCACGGCATCTTCAGCCGTAAATGTCCTTGGCGCACGCATCACAGCAAGCAGCACTTCATCCACCGGACGGTTGTCCGCATCAACAATGTGCCCGTAGTGGATGGTGTGCGAAGTGGCTTCGGTGGGTTTGGCGGAGTTCATTCCAGCGGGCCGAAAACACCGGTCGGCCACCACCATAGCGTCATTGCCCGAAAGGCGGATGACCGCCAGCGCGCCTTCACCTAGCGGCGTAGCAATAGCGGCAATGGTGTCGTCGATCATGGCGGTTTAATGCGGGCAGGCGCCCTGCTCCGGATTCTGTCCCTGCAAAAACAGCCGGGCTTTCTGGTAACTTTTCTTGTGCATGTAATGCAGCAAATCCGGGGAGGTGCCGCGCGGCAGCTGGGCGGTCAAATCGTCGAGCCGCCCAAACAGCCCTACCAGATCCGGCTTGGGCTCAGCGTTCACCTGCGCCACGGCGTCCTCCAATTCCAGCAAGGTATCGAGGATGGCCTGTTCGGTCTCGGTCATGGGGTTGAAATAACGCAGATTCAAATCGAAACCAAGTGCAGGCTTACCGATACTCCATAGGAGACTTGCGCTATGCGTGACTGACTGCGCAGACTCCGCCTGTGGCGAATTCGCAACGCACGCAATCATTTGAACGCCCGATCACGCTTGGCATCGAGGGCGGTGGCACGCGCACTACTGCGCTACTGGCCGATTCGCGCGGACGTGAAATCCACCGCGCCTCCTTTGGCCCGGGCAATGTACGGTTGCTCGACGACCGCGCATTGGTGCGGCTGTTTCGCAACATCGCCAAGCAGTTTGAAAAACCTACCGCCATTGGCTTAGGTCTGGCCGGCGCCCGCAACGCCAAGGATCGCACCCGTGTCCAAACGGCAGTGGAGAAGGTATGGAAAGGCACGCCGTGCCACGTGACGCATGATTTGGAGATCGCTTTGGCAGATTTCAATAGTGCGGCAGTCCTAGTCCTTTCCGGCACCGGCTCGTGTTGCTTCGGCAAAGCAGCGGATGGGCGCACGGCGAAGATGGGCGGCTGGGGACATATCCTCGGCGACAAGGGCAGTGGATTTGAAATCGGCCTGCGAGCCTTGAAGGCGTGCGTGTTTTATTTTGACCGCGACGGCACGTGGAGCCGGCTGGGCGAGCGGCTGCTCAGGACCACCGGCACCAATGAACCGGATGAGTTGATCGACTGGATTGCCGATGCCGATAAACACGCCGTAGCCGAACTGGCACCAGAAGTGTTCGCGGCTGCCAAACTGCGCGACCGCATTGCGCGCGACATTCTGGAAGGGGCCGCCGGCATGCTCGCCAAGGACGCCGTGAACTGCGCCCGCAAACTGGCCGATCAAACCGAGGCGGTGACGTTCGTTTTGTCCGGTGGCGTGTTGCGCGGCCAGCCAGCTTTTGCCCGGAAAATCCGCGCCGCCATTTTGAAGCGTTGGCCGAAGGCCAAAGTGCAAACTCAAAAGCACGACGCCGTTTGGGGGGCAATTTCCTTGGCAACTCTGTTGATTGAAAAAACTGAAGCGCCGGCTCGTCCTTCCAAAAAAAATCGGGCGACAAAAGGAAGAGCCAAACCTCGGAGTCAGCAAAGGCAACACAATCTCTCTCCCACCGAACTGCGTAATCCGCGCTCGATGAACCTTGACCGGCTCTCAATGCCGGACGCCGTCGACCTGATGCTCACCGAGGAACAACGTGCAGCCAAGGCCGTGCGAGCGGAAGCCAAGATGATTGCCCGCCTGGCCGGCTGGGTGGCCAAGGCGTTGGCGGAAGGCGGCCGATTGTTTTACGTGGGCGCCGGCACCAGTGGGCGGTTGGGGGTGCTGGATGCCAGCGAATGTCCGCCCACCTTTCGTGCGAAACCGGAGCAGGTGCAGGGCATCATTGCCGGCGGGCCGCAGGCGTTGACGCAGCCTGTCGAAGGGGCGGAGGACGATCCCGCAGCGGGTGCCCGCGCCATTCAGTTTCGTGGCGTGGGCAAACGCGACGTGGTGATCGGCATCGCGGCCAGTGGCCGCACGCCCTTTGTGTGGGGCGCCATGGAAATGGCGGCTCAACGCGGCGCGCGAACGGCGCTTGTTTGTTTTAATCCCGCCATGAAACGCCGTGGCGGCGTGCCGCAGCTCATCCTCGCCCCGGCCATCGGTCCGGAAGTGCTCACCGGCTCAACCCGCTTGAAAGCCGGCACGGCGACCAAGCTGATCCTCAACTGTATCACCACCCTCGCCATGGTGCATCTGGGCAAAGTGGCCGGCAACCTGATGGTGGATGTGGATCCGAAAAATGAAAAACTCCGCGAACGCGCCGTGCGGATTGTTATGACGTTGACCGAAGCGGATGCCGCCACGGCGGAAGCAGCGTTGCAGGCTGATGGGTGGATGGTGAAAAAGGCCTTGAAGCGTTTGGGGCGTTGAAGTGTTAAAGCGCCTCCCCCTCTCCTTGCCGCTCACGGCTTTTTCCGGGCGAGTCGCCGCAATTGATCGAGCGATTGCACGCCGGTCTTGATGGATTCCATGAAGCCTTGGCGGTCGATGACGAAATAGGCGGGTTTCGATAATGCCGCCGAATAGGGTTCCGGCATAAAGGAGGCATTGCCGACGGGGAATTTGGCGCCGGTAGATTTCATGAAGGCCTCGACGGGCGCGGGCTTTTCATTGCTGACAGCGAGGATGAGCAATTCGCCACGGGCCACTTCCGCGCGCAAGGCGTTGAGGGGGGCCACGGCGCGTTTGCAGGCGGGGCTGGCGGAGCTGAAAACCATGACAAGCACGCGGGTGTTGCGGGCGTTCTCGATGGAGTAGCTGCCGCCGAGGGCGGTGTAGAGCTCCACATTGGGCGCCCGGCGGTTGAGGTAATCTTCGGTCATCAATTGCGTGATGGGGTCCAGCGTGCTGCCAAGGAGGTTTTCGGCTAGGCCGCGGGTTTTTTCATCCAAACCGCCGGAGCCGTCGCCATTGGCAATGTCCTCGCCCTTTTTCATGATGCCGGCGAGCTGATCAACGCGGTTAAACGCTTCATTGGCATTTTCCGTGGGCAACCCCACGTGCGTCTGGTAGCCGTGCCACAGAGCCAAGCCAATGCTAAGCGTGGCAATGAGCGAAAAAAACGAACCGACCGCCGCGAGGCCACGCTTGGGGATTACCAACTTGATGTGCGCGTGGTACAGATGGGTAATGCCGGCGATGAGCCCGGTGAGGCCCAGCGCGGCNCCGGCGAAACCGAACCATTGGCCGAACGAGGCAAAAAACATTTTCAGGCCACGCTGCTTGGCGTCCTCCACCACGACATTTTGCATTTGGTCGAGATTGCCGTTGATGGTGACGGAATCCGCCGGGGCCTTGTCCATGAGCAAAAAACCGGCCAAAGCCGCGCCCCCCAAAAGGCAGCCAAAGAGCCCGAGCACCAAGCTGGAAAATGCCTTGCCGCAGCGCTTGGGAGCGGCAGCTTCCTCGGCCGGGGGGGGAGGCGGAGTCTCCTCGGGGGGCGGTGGTGGTGGAATGGATTCGGACATAGCCGACTTGATCAATGTAACGCGGGAACCGGCATTTTGTCGAGGATAGCGAGGTAATTTGCGGAAATTCCTTGCGCGGAACCCAAACCCGACGGACGTTGTCGCGGATGCGCACGGTTATCTATCCNGGCAGCTTCGACCCCCTCACCAACGGCCATCTGGACGTGGCGGAGCGGGCGGCGCGGCTCTTTGACCGCGTGATCGTTGCCGTGGCGCGCAACACGGACAAGCAGCCGCTCTTCGATCAAGCCGAGCGCACTGCGCTCACCGCCACCGCGCTGGAGCCGCTGGCCAACGTGGAAGTGGCGGCCTTTGACGGGTTGCTGGTGGACTACGCCCGCGAACGCGAGGCGCAGGCGATCATCCGCGGCTTGCGAGCGGTTTCGGATTTTGAATTTGANTTTCAACTGGCACTCATGAACCGCAAGCTGGATGAGGCAATTGAAACTATNTTCATGATGCCGCGTGAATCCAACACCTTTCTCAGCTCCAAGCTGGTAAAAGAGATCGCGGGGCTGGGCGGCGACGTGGGCCCATTTGTGCCCGCCAATGTGGCCGAAGCCCTGCGCACCAAGCTGCAACCCTAACCGCGCCCCGCGCCAAACAAAGGAGGCCCCATGGCCATCAAGGTACATCTGGAACAGCTCAAGCAACAGGATCTGCACCTCAGCGGTGAATTGCCCGAGCCCGTGCTGGACCTNCAGCTNGGCGGCAAGGACGCCCTCGTCCTCAGCGCCGAGCCACTGCAGTACCAGTTGGATGCNCAGCGCGCNGANGATGCCCTNCTGGTCACAGGCTCGNTNTCAATGNACTTTGCCTGCGACTGNGCNCGCTGCCTCAAGCCCTTCACCCTGCCCCTGCAATTGCCGGATTGGAGCTGTCTACTGGCNCTAAAAGGCCCCGATGCAGTGTCTGTCGAAAACGAACATGTGGACTTGACCCCGTGGATTAGGGAAGATATTCTGCTCGGTCTTCCGCAACATCCGATGTGCGGCGAGTCGTGCAAAGGACTAGTCTCCCAGCCCGAAACGCCNCCGGAACCGGATGAGGACGGCCCCTCCGAAGCATGGAGCGGGCTNGATGAGTGGAAGCCCTGAACCCTTAGGTTAGTTAGGAAAAACGATGCCAGTACCAAAACGCAGAACGTCCCGCTCGCGCCGGCGCAAGCGCATTGCCTCCAACAGCGCGCTCACGCTGCCCAAGCTGCAGAAGTGCGGCACCTGCGCCGAACTCATCCGCCCGCACGTAGTGTGCCCGCATTGCGGCCACTACCAGCAGCGGCAAATCGTCACCGTCAACGCCGGCATGTAATCCCGCGCGCGCCCACGGGCTTTCGCGCAAATCATGAGCGGGGAAAATCAGCTGCACGGCTGCGCCATCACCGGCGTGGGTTCCTACGTGCCCGAGCGCGTGCTAACCAATGCCGACCTCGAGTCCATTGTCGACACCACCGACGAATGGATCACCACCCGCACCGGCATCAAACAGCGCCGCATGGCCGCGGACAACGAGTTTACCTCCACCATGGCCGCTGCTGCCTCCCGCAAAGCCCTCGCCCAGGCGGAACTGGATCCAGCCGAGTTGGACCTTATCATCGTGGCTACCATCACGCCGGACATGCCCTTCCCCGCCACCGCCTGTTTGGTGCAGCAGGAACTGGGCGCCGCCAAGGCCGCCGCCTTTGATCTCGAAGCCGCCTGTTCCGGCTTCCTCTACGCGCTTGAGATTGCCCAGGCCTTCATTATCGCCGGCGTGCACCAAAACATTCTCATCATCGGCGCCGAGAAACTTTCCTCCATCATCGACTGGGAAGACCGCAACACCTGTGTGCTCTTTGGCGACGGCGCCGGCGCCGCCGTCCTGCAGCGGCGCGATGGCGCCCGCGGCGTGCTCGCTACCCGGCTGGGCAGCGATGGCACCAAGGCCAACATCCTTGCCATGCCCGGCGGTGGCTGCCGCCAACCGGCCACCGTCGATTCCGTGAACGAACGCATTCACTTCCTCAAAATGGAAGGCAAGGAAGTTTACAAGAACGCCGTCACCGCCATGACCGCCGCCGCCAAGGAAGTCCTCGAGCGCAGCGGACTGGGCATTGAAGACATCAAGTGCATCATCCCGCACCAAGCGAATATGCGCATCATCAGTGCCATTGGTGACCGGTTGGGAGCCACCGAGGAGCAGGTGTTTGTGAACCTGCAAAAATACGGCAACACCTCCGCCGCCAGCGTGGCCGTAGCCCTTGATGAAGCCCTGCAACAGGGCGTGGTGCAGCGCGGTGATAAGATCCTCATCATCGCCTTCGGCGCCGGCCTCACGTGGGGTGCCACGGTGCTGGAATGGTAAACGGCCGCGGCTGTTTACGCCATTATTCTGGCTTTTACCAAAATTTGCTCTATTTAATAGCATGTGCTATGTTGGAGCATGAAGATACAGACCTTTTGGGCCGGAGCCTGCAGCCTGCTGTTGGCGCTGCCGGCCTCGGCGTTGGAGATTGTTTTTAAGGACGGCACGGTGTTGAAAAATGCGGAGGTTTATGTGCCGCCGCCCAATCGGTTCAGTAGCGGCGGGCCCACTATTTTTGGCGTCAACCTTACGGTGAATGGCAAGTTGTACATCCATCATTTTCCGTATGTGGAATCGGCCGTGACTGAAGAAACGGTGGACGGTGATGACGATGGTATTTACGAACTGCGCAAAGCGACCCGGATCGTCACGCATTATCGGCCGCCGGTTTTGCGAGAGCGTGCGCCGCGGGAGTTTGGCTATTCCTGCACGCCTTCGCGATTGCCATTCGTTCATTTCAACGAACCCACCCTCGCCAAGCTGAAGTTGAATCTCTCGCAACACCCGCTCATCGCCGTCCAGCATCGCGCACGTTTAGCGGGATCGATCGACCTTGCCCTGCGACACAAGCCGCAACCGCATGAGCTGCATACGCCGCAGACCGCTGCGAAATGGCAGCAGGAAGCCGATCGGGATGTGCGTCTTTACCCACAAAACATCTTTTACGGCAAATGGATCAAGAAATAGGCAGCCAAACCAACCCGCAACCCTTGGCATTGGTTGCAATTTTAGGGGTTCCGCAGTAGACTTGCGCCATGGAACCCCCGCCTCCTGCCCCGCCGCCACCGGTGGAACCCGATCCGGCCGCTGCCGCTCCGCCGGCACCCACGGCCATTGATTTGACTGCGGCACCGCCGGCGCCCCCCGCCCAGGTTGAGGCAGCTCCGGCGGCCCCACCACCACCGCCGATGGGAGGTGAAGTAGCGCCGCCAGCAACACCGGGAACGGATTCCGCACCACCGGCACCGCCAGCTACAGATTCTGCCCCACCGCCACCTCCCGCCGTTGAAGAGGCTGCGCCGCCGGCGCCACCGACTGAAGCAGAGGCCCCTCCGCCTGCACCGGAAGCTCCCGCCGCCGAAGCGATACCGCCCGTGCCCGAACCCGAGGTAGCTGCCCCGGAGCCCGCCCCGGAACCGGAACCCGCTGCCACGGCTCAACAATTTGGAAGTGACGTGCCGTTGCACGAGCGTGAGCGCGATCCCAAAGGTGGCATTTTGCTTAACGAAGATGAGGACATCAGCCTGCGCTATCCGGCCGGACTAACATTAACCTCTGATGGACTAGAACCGGATATGTCTATTGAGGATGAGGATTTACGACTGTTTGACTTGGTATTGCAGGACGCGGTGAATGAAGATGTAGCCGACCTTCATATCAAGGAAGGTCATTATATTCATTTCCGGATGAGCCGTGGTTTGCGGGACCGTGATTTCCCGAAGCCCACGCGCAAGTGGATCGAAAAGGTGATCTTCAGTATGTGCCCCGAGCACTTTGTGGATAAATTCAAAGAAGACCGCGAGGTCGACTTCTCGTACTTCAATCCAAAGTTTGGCCGCTTCCGCGTAAACGTATTTTCCCAAACCAGCCAATGGGCGATGGCGATGCGGTATATCAAGAACGACTTACCTCCCATTGAGAAGCTCGGCATTGCCCCAATCTGCCTCAAGCTCGCCGAGGCAAAGCGCGGACTAACGCTACTGGCGGGCATTACCGGTTCCGGTAAGTCCACTACTATGGCTGCCATGGTGATGCACTTGAATAAGAATTTCCGGAAACATATCGTCACTATTGAAGATCCGGTTGAAATGATGTTTGAGGACGAAGAATGTGTAATTGAGCAACGGGAAGTGGGACTGGACACCATGAGCTTTAACCGGGCGCTCAAGAGTGCTCTGCGACAGGATCCAGACATGGTGCTGGTGGGTGAGATGCGGGATGCTACCTCCATCGGTGCGGCCATGCGGGCGGCGGATACCGGCGCTATGGTGCTCTCCACCGTTCACACCCGAACCGCCGCCTCGGTGCCGGGCCGTTTGCTCGACTTTTTCCCCGAGGAAGAACGCGAGATGCAGCGCAAAAAATATAGTGAAGTGATTGTGGGCGCGGTAGCCCAACGCATGTGCCCCACGCTTGACGGCGGCATGGTGCCCGCGCAAGAAATCATGATTGGCACCCCGTTGATAAAACAGAAAATCTTCGATGGGGAACTAAACAAACTACCCGCCTGCATTGAGGCCTCCGAGGATGACGGCATGGTGAGTTTTAACAAGTGCATGTACGACCTTGTGGAGAACGGCCGCATCAGCAAGGAAATTGCCATGGACAACTGCACCAACCCGCAACAGCTGGAGATGTGGTTTCAGGGCATTCACATCAGTTCCGGCATCGTTTAGAAAAATCAATCTATTAAATAGGTGCAAGCCGGTGAACAAGTCGCCGGCTTTTTTCTTGACCCTAAAAGGCGCAAGGCGTTTGATGCGCGCAAGGAGGCTTCATTTCAGGAGCTTAGGGAGGTGGAACAGTGACAACGTACCTGAAAAAACAGGGGGTCGAATTCAAGGATCCGAATACCGGCGCGGTATTAACCATTCTCGAGGAACTCGAGGAGCCCGGCACGGAGTATGTGAATGTGACCCTGAGTGACGAAGAAGGATGGAATCTGGATGTGTACGAGAACGGCTTCGTGGAGTTTTATAATTCCATGGGCGCTTCCGGCAAACCCGTGGTGGGCCGCAACGTGACCCACGAGCGAGTAATCCAGATGTGGCGGATGATGCAGGAGGGCAAGCGCGATCAGTTGAAGAAACTGCTCAAGAGCAAACCCGATCCGATCGACAGCATCCCGCCGATCGGCGATTAACGTCGAACCCTTATTTCAACGCCCGCAACGCTTTGCCGAGATACTCGGCAGTTCGTTGCGTGGCTCCTTGGTTTGCCTCCACCACCTCGCGCGCCGCGGTGCCGAGACGTTGGCGCCGCACTTCATCGGCCAGCAACTGGTCCACCACCGCCGCCAGCTCCGCTTCGTCAGCCACCTGCACCGCGCCTTCAACCTCCAACAACTGCCGGGTCACCGCGGCAAAATTCTGCATGAACGGCCCGAAAACCACCGGCTTGCCTACCGCCGCCGGCTCGATCGGATTTTGCCCGCCCTGCGCCGTGAGGCTTTTGCCCATGAAAACGATCGTTGCCACTTCGAAAAACGCCTTCAATTCGCCGGTCGTATCTACCAGTAAAACATCAGGTTTTTCAGGGGAATTCTCAAGTTCAGTTCGGCGCGCCACTTGCAGACCAACATTTTGTAAGGCTGCTTCCACGGCGGCAGCCCGCTCGCAATGGCGCGGGACCACTATCAAAAACAGCTCTGGACACGCCTCCTGCCAGCGCGGCAAATGCTCGGCCAATATCGCTTCCTCACCGTCAAACGTGCTGCCGCCGAGCAACACGGGGCGTTCACTCACGCCCATTTGGTCCAAAACCGATGCCGCATCAGAACACCCGGCCGGTGGCGACGCCGCTTGGTCAAATTTCAGGTTGCCCGTCACGGTGATGGCGTCGGGANTGCNGCCCACGGNTTCCAGTCGCTTGGCGTCCNCCTCATGATGCACGCCNACGCTTTCCAATGAGGCAAAGAGNGGCTTGAATATAAANGACCANTTTTCATATCCGCGCGCCGANTTTNCCGANAGGCGGGCGTTGACCAAATGCATCGGCACCTTGGCCCGGGTCGCCTNCCAGAATAGGTTNGGCCAGATTTCCGCTTCCACCAGCACAATGGCGGCGGGATTCATCGCCCGGAAGGCGCGGCCCACAAAGGGCAGCCAGTCGATGGGGTAATACACCACGCGCACCCCCTCGGGCAGCTTGCGCTCCAGTTCCGCACGACCGGTGGTGGTGGTGGTGGAAACAACAATTTTCCAATCAACAATTTGTGGCTGCAGGGCTTCCACCAGTTGCACGGCCAGATTGGCCTCGCCCACGGACACGGCATGCAGCCACAGCACCTGATGATCTTTCAGCTCGCCGGCCAGCTGGCCATAACCNCCGAAGCGTTCANCAAAGTGCGGNCGCCAGTTTCCCCGCCGGACGAGTTTCCAAAAATAATACGGCGCACCAATAACGAACAGGAAGGGAAACAGAATGTTGTACAGCAGCCGCATGCGCCGGGAGCGTTNTGCCACAATCGCCGGGGGAGGTCGAGGCGGGGCTTAGCCGGCCGCAAAATAGATGAGCGACACCACAATAAAAACAGGNATGAGNANTACTACGCTCCACGCCATGTACCCGAAGAAGCTGGGCATCTTCACGCCATTCTCCTCGGCGATAGCCTTTACCATGAAATTNGGGGCATTGCCGATGTAAGTGTTCGCGCCCATGAACACAGCGCCACAACTGATGGCCAACAAGGTTTGTGAGAGTGGGCCCATTAACGAAGTGGGATCGCCTCCCNCAGTGTTGAAGAAGACCACGTAGGTCGGTGCATTATCGAGGAAGCTCGAGAGCACGCCGGTGAGCCAGAAATACATGGTATTAATGGGGTCGTTGATCTCATTTTGCACGGCGAGCACGATGGGAGAGAGGCTGCCATCTACCCCGGCCTGCAGGATTTTCAACGCCGGGATCATGCAGATGAAGATGGCGATGAACAGTTTGGCCACTTCAAGAATAGGCTCCCAAGTAAAGCCGTTGGCAGCTCGTACGTTGCCCTCCTCCTCGCCCTCGGCGGGTACCGCATGACCGTGTTCATCGGTCACCGTGCGATACATCGGCGTGAGGCGCAGGCTGAGGAAGGCGATGAACAGCAGCAACCCATCACGCATCAGGTTGGCATAAGGCACCACCACTCCGGCAATGTGCAGTCCCTTGGTTTCGTCATGGGTTTTCTTGGCGCGCAACTGATTGACCTTGGAGACGGCATGCAAATGCTCCACGCGAAGCTGGTGATAATCTTTGTTGGAGTCATCAAACGTGGCGTTTTTATTGGCTTTCACGTACGCCTTAAGTGCGGTTTTGGAGCTGTTCATGTCTGCCTCGGCAACCGCGATTTGAGGGGCCATTTCTTTGCCCACGCTGGCATCCTTGAATTTGCTGTCACCAATGGACTTGGAAAAAAGGATGGCACCAATGATCAGGCCGATCATCACGAAGTTAATGCCACCCTCGAGCTTAAGCGGCTGCTTTTCACCGTCATCCGGCGGGGTGCCTTCGTCGCGGAATTTGTACGAGTCAAACGCATAGAACACTACCAGCAACACCAACGATACCGGCGCCATTACCGGCAACAATTTCATCGTCCAGAAAAAGTCCACGCCCTTTAGGAAGCCGAGGAATAACGGGGGATCCCCCAATGGCGTGAGGGAGCCGCCGATATTGGCTACGAGGAAAATGAAAAACACCACCACGTGCACGCGATGCTTGCGCCAGGCGTTGGCGCGGAGGATGGGTCGGATCAGCAGCATCGCCGCACCGGTCGTTCCCATCCAACTGGCCAGCACGGTGCCGATGAACAGGATGCCGGTGTTCACGGCCGGCGAACCGCGCAGTGAACCCTTCAGGCAAATGCCGCCCGCCGCCGTAAACAACGCCCCCAATAAAATGATGAACGGCACGTAATCCAACAGCACAATGTGAAGAATTTCGTAAAACGCATCACCGCCATAAGTGGCAAGAAACGGCACGGAGAAGATTACGATCCAGCCCGCCGCCACTTTGCCGTAATTGGCATGCCAAAAATGAGTGGCCACGAGAGGCCCCACCGCGATGGACAGCAGCATGCCGGCAAAGGGCAGCACCCACCAGGCACTAAGTTTGGCGCCATCCACCCCATGATGATCCGTAGCATTGCCATCAGTTGCGCCCAACAACATTGGAGCCACAAAAAGCAGGATCAAGGAAACCAGCAGACCAAACCTTTGGGTGAGGTGTTTCATGAGCTGCGCGGTGACCGCGCCACCGCATAATGCGACCATTTTCCTATCAAAAAAGTAGCCGATTGGCAATGCAATTTGCAGGCCGATGACGGCAATTCCGATTGGCAACGCGGTTTTTTCAGGTTATATTCAGGAACCGGTCACGTTGAATGGAACCCGTTCCAGACACGTCCACCGTTGCTGACACATGCCCTCATCACTGCCCAGAACATCCATGGCCATGGTGCCATGCGAACGTTGTGGTGCTCAAAACTTCATCCCGGCCGATCTGGGCATGTTCCAGTATGCCTCTTGTAAGCAATGTGGCCACGCTGTGATGACGCCCGTAAAGCTTGATCAATTTGAGCTGCGCGCCGTGTGCGGCTCCGGTGGCATGGCTACAGTATACCGGGCCCACGATGAAATTCTCGACCGCGACGTGGCCGTGAAGCTCATGCAACCGGAATTTGCCGGAGACCAAAACGCGATGGCCGGCTTTTTCCGCGAAGCCCGCTATCAAGCCTCGCTGAACCACACGCACATTGTGCAGGTTTACAACTACGGCGAGCACAGCGGCTACAAGTATCTGGTCATGGAGGTTGCCGATCGAGGCGACCTCGACGGCCTCATCAAGAAACACGGCCGCGTCGACGAACTATACGTGCTCGACGTGGGCATCAAGATTTCCAGCGCCCTTGAGTTGGTCGCCAAGAAAAACCTCATTCACCTCGACCTGAAGCCCGACAACATCCTCTACAACAGCGACGGCGAACCCAAGCTCACGGATTTCGGTATCTGCCGCCGCACCGATGAACCCCGCGGTGACGGCCTTGTGGGTACACCCTTTTACATCGCCCCCGAGCGCGTTGCCCTCGGTCGGCAGGATTTCCGGTCGGACATGTACTCCCTCGGCGCCACCATGTACCACGCCATCACCGGCCGCGTGCCCTTCGATGGCCCGACGGTCGAGGAAACCGTCTGGATGCACGTCAAAACCCGCCTTGTGCCCCCACGCAAACTCGTCAAGGACATCAGCAAAGACACCGAGGCCGCCATCCTCCGCTCCATGCATAAGGATCCGGCCAAGCGCTACGAGAACTTTGAAGACTTCCGCATGGCCCTCGAAGCCGCCCGCAGCCGCCTGCTCGTGAAACGCTACGGGTAAGCAATCTCGACAAACCGCCCTGAACGACATACTCTGCTTCCGGAGGCCAGATTAGCTCAGTTGGTAGAGCAGCAGTTTTGTAACCTGCAGGTCACCCGTTCAAGTCGGGTATCTGGCTCCACTTTTCTTGCTCCTCCTCAACCTAAACCCACCTCGTGATATTCAAGTGCCCATTCGCGCATGAAGCGGACTTGGGTGGGGGCGATCTTGTAAATGATCAGCATCGGATTGTCGGGGGTGCCAAGGTATTGGCGGAGGAGCGGGTTGCTGTCCCAGATGGCTTGGATCTCATCGGCATCTCCCAAAACCTCAGCGGTGCCTGTGATGCGCACTTGATCATGACGACTGTCCATGTAGCACAATTCCACCTTTGGGTTGGCGGCAATCTCCTGCGTTTTATGATACGCCTTGAGGTTGGCAACGTAGACGGTGAAGCCGTCGGTCTTCACGGGGGAAACCGGTCGCAGTCGCGGCTGTTCGCCGTCGATACTGGCCAGCATGGGAAATTTCGCATCCGCCATCACGCCCTGCGCCAGCGCAGGCAAATCAGCGGGATCAATTGGTTCCGGTTCAGGCTTTGCCATCGTACTACATCCTATTCACTACTCGTTGCATCCGGATCCTCCTTGGAAAACCGGACGGTCCGAATATCCTGCTCGCGGCCGGTGGGTGTGGATACCGCTTCATAAAGGTCCGGCCGTCGGCTGCGAATCCATCGCACACCGGTGCACATGGCGCGCGTTTCAGCCTTGAGATCGGCCACCACCATGTCATCGTCGGCTTTCCAAGTTTCAGCCAGCAAATCGCCGTACGGATCGAGAATCATCGAGTTGCCGGTGCGCACCTCGTTGTCGTCGCGGCCAACGCCGTTGCTAAAGATGAGGTAAATGCCATTGTCATGCGCGCGGGCCGGCAGCCACTTGAGCAGCCACTCGCGGCCTTTGGGTCCGCGAAACTCCGCCTCAATCGCATCCGGATCGGATTCGCGATTCTCCCACAACGCCACATCGATCGCCCCCATACAACGCGGACTGGGCGTGGCACAACCGCCGGTCTGGTGCGGCGCGATCAACACCTCCGCACCCTGCAAGGCGTTGATCCGCACGTTCTCGCCGAGATTGCAGTCGTAGCAAATCAGAATGCCCGCCTTGGTGCCGTTGGGCAGATCAAACAGCGTATAGCGGTCGCCGCTCGATATATGCTCATTGATAAACGCGTGCAGCTTACGATGGCATGCGATGCGTCCATCCGGCATCGCCACCACGTAGCTGTTAAAAAGTTCACCAGCCTCATCCTGTTCAATGAAGCCCGCTCCGACAGAAACCGAATGCTCGGCGGCCAAAGCCAATAGCGCCTGGGTGCTTTCACCGTTCGGCACCGGCTCGGCCAGCGCTTCCAGTTCCGCACGCGGCAGATCGCGCAAGTGCCAGTAGCCGGTCAGGCACATCTCGGGGAACACCACCAGCTCCGCGCCGGCCACGGCGGCTTTCGCCGTCCACTCGCGCACCGAGGCGAGATTCGCCGCCTTGTCGCCGGGCACATGTTGAAACTGCACACTCGCTGCGCGGAGATCGTTCACGCGCCCAGTTAAATCTCTCGCGCCCAAAGTCGAAAGGGAAAATGCAGCCGGGCTTTGACTTTTTCCCGGGCCCTCTTACCGTGCCCACATGTTTCGCTACGCACTCAATGCCAGCACCATCCAGCCCACGCCGATCCTTGAGAAAATATCCATCGCGGGCCGGGCGGGTTACGGGGCGATCGAGCTGTGGCATGATGAGATTGATGAACACCTCGCCCACGGCGGTACATTGGCCGATTTACAATCCGCCCTCGCCGATCAAAATCTCGCCGTGCCCACCACCATTTATCTCGGCGGCTGGTTTGATGCGGATGACGCCGCGTGGCCGGGCGTGCGGGATGAATGCGCGTGCCGCATGGAACAAGCCGCCGCCCTGGGCGCGCCGCACATCATCGCCGGCCCCGCTGATGGCCGGCCCGATTACGCTCTGGGCGCCCGCCGCTACCGGGAATTGCTCGAGCTGGGCGAATCCATCGGCGTTCATCCGGCCATGGAATTTCTCGGGTTCGTCGGGAAACTCAACACCATTGAGGACGCGTTGGAGATCATGACTGCCACCGATCATCCGCACGCCACCACCGTGCTCGATCCTTTTCACATCTTTCGTGGTGGCGGTGATCTTGAATCCATCGCAAAACTCACCGCCAATCAAATTGCCGTCTCTCACTTTAACGACACTCCCGCCGACCCGCCGCGCGAGGAACAACACGACCACAGCCGCGTAATGCCCGGCGACGGTCACCTTAATCTTGCGCGGTATTGTGAATTGCTGGCCGACACCGACTACAACAGCTGGCTATCACTGGAGCTCTTCAACGAACAACACTGGGCTGAAGACCCGCTGGAAGTCGCCCGCATCGGCCTCGAAAAAATGCGCACCATCGCCGAAGGATAATCCCTAGAGGGCGAAGCTCCCGTTTCCCAAGCCTTAAAGCCCTGTGATAAACGCCAGCAGGTCGGCCATCTGCTGCGGCGTGAGGCCTGCCTCGAGGCCTTCGGGCATGATCGATTTGCCGCCGCTGCGCATGCCTTTCACATCCGTGCGCGGCAACAGCAGTTCTTTCCCGAGCGGCAACCGAATGCGCACGTGCGTCAGCGTTTCGTCACCGAGCAAACCGGATTGCGTGGAGCCATCGCGCAACGCCACATCGTACGCCACGTAATTGGCCGCCACCTCGCGGTTGGGATCCACAATGCTCACCAGCAATTTCTCTGGACCGTTGGCCTTCACCGACAACAGGTCCGGTCCGAGCGCATGCCCCGCCTTGCCTGCGCGATGACACAGGGCGCAGCGTTGCGTGTAGATCAACTGGCCGGCTGCCGCATTGCCCTTGAGCTTCAATGCCGGCAACAGATCCTTCACCGCTTGTGCCCGGGATTTGGCCTTGGCTGGCACACCAAACAGCTTGTTGACGCGTGCCACGGTCGCGGTGTCTTTCTGTCGGCGTAATGCCGCAATGGTGTTGGGCGAAAACTTGTCCTTTTTAATGACTCCTTTCTCCAATGCCTCGAGCAATACCGGCACGCGGTCATTGCGCGTGGCCAAGGCAGCCTCGATTTCGCTCCGCATCCCCGGCGTGGCTTTCGCCCAAAGGGCCACCAAATTCTTCGCCACTTGCGGGTCGCTAAATGTCGCATACGCCTGCACGGCCGCCACGCGCAGCGGCTCGGTCGGGCGCTCACGGGCCACCCGCAGGATCGCGGGTCCGGCCTCTTTGAAGCCCCGCCGCCAAGCCAATTTCAGCGCCGGAAACAACACCGAGTCCGATTTCTTTTTGGCCGGCAGCTTCAGCCAACGCAGCGCTTCTGTTTCGAGCGCCGGCAAACTACCGGCCTTGGGCCCCAGCGCATTGACCCAATCAATCGTCTCCTTGTTGGGCGGCTGCCGCGCCACCACCAGCAACGCCTTGGCTACTTCGCCCGGGCGATTGCGCCGGCCGATGAGTTTGAGGAATTCCACGCGGGCCGAATGCGTGATGCTCGGCGCGCCGTGGATTGATACGAATAACTCACCCAATTCCTCGTCGCCGTTGAAGGCATTCATCACCGCCGCTTCAATCCAGCGATCGCCCTTTGCGTGGGCCAGTGCCATGGCGAGCGCGAGAGATTTCTCCTCGCTGGCAGGAAACCGCGAGGCCGTAAGTGCCAGTTGAAAGAGAATATCGCGATCCGGGTTATCCACCCGCGCAAACACCGCCCGTACCACGTTTGCATCCTTCACGAAATCCTCCGCCAACTGCATCGCCTGCACACGCACTGCGGCTGTGCCGTTCTTCAGCGCGCCCAAAACATGGCCCGCCTTCAATGCACCCAAACCACGCAGAGCCCATAGCGCATGAATCTGGCCAAGTGGTTGGGCATGATTACCGGCCAGTTTATCCAGCGCGGGAATCACCGTTCGATTCTGTTGTTCGTAAATCAGTCGTGCCGCCGTGTCGCGATGCCAACCGTTGGGATGGGCCAATAGCTTCACCAATTGCGGGCCGTTAAACGCGCCCGGATAGTCGCGCTTTGGTGGCTTGAAGCCTTTCGGAGCGATGCGCCAGATGCGGCCGCAATCGTTCCCGCTGTTGAGATCCAAATGCTGCTTAATGCTCTCGGGAATGCTCCACGGATGCTCGATGGTTTCGCGATACATGTCAGCCACGTACAGGCAGCCGTCCGGGGCATTGGCGAATTGTACGGGGCGAAACCAGTTGTCGCGCGAGGCGATGAACTCGCTTTTGCGCTCATCGACCGGCCGTTCGCCGACCGGTTGTACGCCGGAATAACGCAATTGCTTACGGTGAATGAGATTGCTGCCGGCATCGGCAATGAACGCATTGCCCGAGAAGCCTTTGCCCAAGGCATCCCCGCGATAAATCGTAATACCCGTGGCCGCGGTGAAATAGCCGGATACCCGTCCGCCGCCTTCCACCGGCCCGCGCACCTGCCCGGCGATACGCCAGCGCGTGCGCACGATGCGCCAGGGTTCATCCGGGCTCAGCCGAAACACCTCCGCCGCCGCGCCATCGGCCGCAATGCCGACGCGCTGGCTGGGCAACGCATAATGCGCATTGCGCCCCGCGTAGCGCGCGGGATACATCAGCGCCTGCAAATGGCTGCTGTTGCTGCAGGTAAACTTGCGGCCGTAATCGTCGAAGCTCATCCCGTGCTGCGCCGTGCTGTCTTCCGCGCGCAATTCCAGCGTGCGCGGATCAAAGGAAAAATTGCGACCACCGAGTGCCACAGTTTTGCCGGTTTTATCCTTCACGCTGCCGCCCATGTATGAGGTGCAGCCGTGAATGCGGTTGTCCAGCCCCCAACGAAAGCTGTTGAACATGGCCTGCACATTGAGCCGGCTGCGGCTCGTGCCGAAGCCTTCGAACACCGTGCGGTTCACATCCGCCTTGCCGTCGCCGGTGGTGTCCTTGAGAAACAGAATCTTCGGTGTCACGCCCACAAAGACGCCGCCGTTGTAGCAGATCACCGCCGTGGGCCACGCCAGGCCCTGGGCAAACACGGTGCTTTTCTCAAAGCGCCCGTCGCCATCGGCATCCTCCAGCCGGCGAATGCGCCCGGCATTGGCCTCGCGACGTTCCGAGTAGCCGATCATTTCCACCACATACAACCGCCCGTGCGCATCGAAGCTCATGGCAATCGGATCAGCCACCACCGGTTCCGCCGCCGCCAGTTGCAGGTCAAACCCCGGCTTTACTTCAAACGTCCCGCGCGCCTTTGCCACCGGCGTATGCGGAATTCGCGGCAATTCTTTCGGATCCGGCTTGGGCTCAGCGGCATGGAGGGCCACGGAAAGGGACAGAAGAATCACCGCCGGTTTCATGCGCCAACGATAAGTGAATTGGCCCGGGGCGAAAGGAGAAAAATCGTCCTACTGATCCGCTGCCCGGCCAGTATGTCGGGCATTGCCGCCGCGCATGGGCCAGGGCGATTTCGCCGGTGCGCTGCCCGTGGCGAAGGCGTACACGTTACAATCGTGCGACCCCACGTAGAGCATGCCGTTGGCCGCGATCGTGGGTGAAGAATACACGAAATGGCCGGCCTCAAACTCCCACTCGTGCTGGCCGGTTTTGATATCGAACGCGTGCAACTTCCAGTCATGGCAGCCGGCGTACAGTTTGCCAACCGCACTAATTGCCGGTGAGGAAATCACCCAGCGCTTGAGATCATACTCACGCTGCTTGGCGCCCGTGCGGCCGTCCAGCGCGTATACCTTACCATCATGCGAGCCGATGTATACCACGCCGCCCGGGCCGATGGTGGGCGAGCATTCAACGAAATCGCCGGTCTCAAACTCCCAGCGCTTGTCGCCGGTTTTGCCGTCCAGCGCGTAAACCTTTTTGTCAATGGACCCAAAATAAACAGTGCCATCCGCCCCGATGGCGGGTGTGGACAAAATCCAGTGGCCGGCGGTGAATTTCCAAAGCTTATCGCCGGTGGCGCCGTCGATTGCATACAATTTGTTGTCGTAAGCGCCCACGTAAACCGTGCCATCCGCTCCTACCGCCGGTGAAGCCACGATGATGCCACCGGTTTCGAATGCCCACTTGGGCTGGCCGGTCTTGCCATCCAGCGCGTGCAATTTACGGCCGCGACTGCCCACGTACACCGTGCCGTCCGCCCCCAGCGCCGGTGAGGATTTCACCACACTGCCAATGGCCGCCTCCCATTTCTTGGAGCCCGTTTGGCCATCCAGGGCAAATACCTTGCCGGAGTGCGCGCCCACGTACACCATGCCGTCCGCACCCACCGCCGGTGATGAGTGCACGCCCGCATCCATGCCCGCCGCCTTGCCGCCGGCATCAAATTCCCATTTTAATTTACCTGTCTGCCCGTCGAGCGCGTAAAGCATGCGGTCCATTGAGCCAATGTAAACGGTGCCGTCAGGACCCACCGCCGGCGAACCGCTCACGGCGTTGCCGGTCTCGAACACCCACACCGGTTGGTTCGGCCGCGGCTTGGCGGCCGGGAGGGAGGCAGGGCCATTTTTGGGTGGCGCATCCGCCGGTCGGCTGCACCCATGGCAAACCACCAGTGTCGCGCAGAAAATGAATCGGAGCCAAGCCACGGCCGAGGTTGGGGGCAGATGGCGTTTCGTACAACAGGAAACTGCCTCGACAAACGGGCCGGGACTGCGACCATTCGTGAAACCGTTCATTATGCGCGCGATCACCCTTTTTTCGCTAACTTTCTCCGCAGTCCTCGCCCACGCGGCTGAGTTTAAGATTGGCGAACAAACCTTCACCGTGCCGGATGGGTTTACCGTCGAGAAGGTCGCCGGGCCGCCGTTGGTGATGCGGCCAATTGAGGCGTCTTTCGATGAACGGGGGCGGTTGTATGTGACCGATTCCTCCGGGTCGAATGCGCCGGTGAAGGAGCAGATTAAGAACCCGACGCATCGCGTGGTGCGGCTGGAGGACACGAACGGCGACGGCAAGTTCGACAAGTCGGTGGTGTTTGCCGACAAGTTGATGTTTCCCGAGGGAGCGCTGTGGCATGACGGCGCGTTGTATGTGAGCGCGGTGCCGATTATCTGGAAGCTGGAGGATACCAACGGCGACGGGCGCGCGGACAAGCGCACGAAGTGGTTCGATGGCAAGACGGCGAACGGCTGTGCCAATGACCTGCACGGGCCTTATCTCGGGTTAGACGGCTGGATATACTGG
>PBFV01000010.1 GCA_002718935.1 Verrucomicrobiales bacterium | reverse complement strand
CCGGTCTGTTTCCAGAGCCGGCGGGCTACCCAACCTGTCTTTTTTGTCGTCCTCCCTGTATGCAGCCAAGAAAGCAGCCGCATACCGATGGGACGAGGGGTAAAGCCGTTTATTCACGTAATCCACACTTTTTTCACAGGCAATCCTTCCAGAAAAACTGGCTTTTTGTTGGTTTTTTTTTAATTTTCACCTGTTTTATGGTTTTCTTCGGTTGCGTGGTCGACGATATTCGCAAGGATATACCGCCGCATCCCTGTTAATTTGCTCTGGGAAACTCCCCCTCGCCATAAGTGTGGCTTAGGCTGGAATCGGAAATCAACCTCTTATGACTCATAAATTAGCCTCCGCATTCAATTGATACGGACACGTATTTTTTTGAAAAAATACTTGCATCTACCTTGCTTATTCACATAGAAAAGGCCCCGTCAGCGCCTTTTTGGGCGCGGGGGCTTGCGTATTTTATTCGAGCGCCCATATGCATAAACTGCAGTATAAACGTTAACAACCTATCGTAGAAAGATAAACTGGATATGAAAATGAACAAATGGACCATGGCTCTCGCCGCCGCTGGCGTTGTGAGCCTTTCGTCTGTTGCTCAGGCTCAGGAAGCTGCTGCGGGCGCCAACGCCCTCGCTGCCTCCACTACTCTGAGCGGCTATGTAAGCACTAGCTACACGATGGCTAAAGATGGTGTGACTCCGGAAGGTACCTTCCGTGCCGGCGATGACATTGATAGCTACGCCCTTGACGTGGTTAGCCTCAAGCTTGCCTCCGCACAAGGTGCAGGCGAGTGGGCCACTGGCTACACTGTTGAGCTGTGGGCTGGCCCAGCTGCTAGTGACATTGGCACTGCTGACGGCACCGCTGGTACCGTTGAGCTCATGCAGGCGAACATCAACCTCCGTCTGCCCGTTGGTAACGGCATCGACCTGACCGTTGGTCAATTCGGCACCGTTGTGGGCGCGGAAACCTACAATTACAACGAGAATGCGTTCCACGGCCACTCCTTCGGCTTTGCTTTGGAACCCACTCACCACACTGGTATCTTGGCCGGTTATCAGATCGCTGATGGTCTCGCCATTCAAGTGGGTGCGGTGAATGATTCCACTACGAACGCAACCAACAATAACTCCACCTCAAGCACAGGTATGCTGGCTAGCATCAGCTACACCTTGCCGGACAGCCTCGGCCCCTTAGGCGGCACAGAGCTGTACGCTGCAATGGTTGAAGGTGTTGGTGCCGATGGCTCCGAGACTGACTACAACTATGTCAGTGCTGAGATCCCGCTGCCGGTGGACGGCCTGTCCTACAAGTTTGCTTGGGACATCGTTGAGACCGATAGTGCTGCCGACTCCAATGTGCAGGGCCATTACTTCGCCTACACCGTGAACGATAAGCTGACGCTTAACATCCGTCACGAGCGTGGTAACATCAACCATGACATTGGTGGTACCCGTTGGGACAATGCTGACGGCCTTGAGTCCACGACTGTTGGTTTGGACTACAAGCTGTGGGAAAACGTAACCTCCCGCGTGGAGTTCACCACCTCGGATGCTGACAACGTGGCGACTGACGAAGAGACGCTCGCGTTCAACATCATCTACAGCTTCTAAGTAACCCTTAGAATCAATCACAAACCCCTCCTTCGGGAGGGGTTTTTTTAATGCCTTGATGCGACGGAGGGTTTGGCGTTGAATGATGGGCAAGGGGTGATGCGCCGATTCTCTTTCATGCTCTGTGGGTGGTTAGCTTCTCTTTCGCTGAATGCGCAGGAAGCACCGGCGGCGGCAAATGCACTGGCGGCTTCGCCTTCCTTAAGTGGTTATGTGAGTACCACCTATCACCTCGAGCGCGGAGCAGGGAACCGTAATTATCGCAATGCGGATTCCGTGGGCAGCGGGTGGTCGCTCGATCATGTAGCTCTCTCGCTACATGTACCCTTAAACGAATGGCTTTTTGACGCCGGCTATCGAATCGATGCCTGGCTGGGCCCGGATGCCTCGTTGCTGGAATCCGGCAGCTCCACCGACAATACTGTGGAGCTGCGTCAGGCCTACATTGATTTCCGCATCCCGCTCGCTGATCCCCGCAAAGGCGGCGCCCGCAGCATTGATCTCCGTGCAGGGTTGTTTGATAATCCGTTTGGATACGAGTCACTCGATCGCAACCTTAACCCTCATCACACGCACTCGTGGGGATTCACCATCGAGCCCACACTGCACACCGGCCTGCTGCTGATGTATCCGGGGGTGGACGTGCTGGAAAATGGTGAGGCCGATTATCTGCTTACACTCGGCTCCGCCAACACCACCGATCCGCAAACCAATGCAGCCGCAGAAAATGTCAATCGCAAGACATGGATTTTAGGCCTCACAACTATTTTACCCGACTCTCTCGGGCCGTTGGCCGGCACCGTCATCTCCGCTGGTTACACCAACGGCCGCGCACGCACCGGCGCGGATCCAATTCAAAATGTGTACCTCGCCCTAGGCCTACCTGTGCCGCAGGAAGATTGGTCGTTCGGGCTGGTGTACGATGCCCGCGTGCATGGCGGCGCTGGCAATGATGATTCCGTGCTCGGCGCCTACGTTGGCCGCCGGTTGAATAATCGCCTGTGGTTGAATGTGCGTGGAGAGGTTGCGAGCGTATTGCAGATTGGCGGCCATGGCATCACGACCACCCTAGATTACCAGCTATGGAGTAACGTCATCTCCCGCCTAGAATATCGCTGGGATTACACAAATCCCGCCATGAACGGACGCCGTGATAATCACGGCCTGCATTTGAATTTGATTTACGAATTCTAATCAATCACTTCCCGCACTTCCGTATGCGATTCCCAAAATGATCGCCCCCAGCGCAATTCGGTACCAGCCGAAGGCGACGAATGTGTTGCTTTGCAAAAATCCCATGAGCCATTTCACCGCGGCAAAGGCCGTCACGGCGGAGATCACCGTGCCCAACGCCAACATGGACGCTTCCGCCTGTATGGCTCCCGGCGCTTCGCGCATTGCCGATAATAATTGATATCCGCCGGCCGAAAGCAACGTGGGCACGCCGAGCAAAAAGGCAAACTCCACGGCGTCCCGTCTCATCATTCCGAGGAGCAATCCTATGAGGATGGTCGTGCCGCTTCGCGAGGCGCCGGGGAACACCATGGCCACCAACTGCGCCAAGCCAAAGGCCACCGCGATGGTCCACGTGATAGTCGCCACCGATGCGTTTTCATTTTCTTCGGTTTCCGGTTTTCCGTTTCTGCGCTCGATGATAATGAATAGCACTCCGCCTATGAGCAGTGCCCATGCGATGGGTTCCGGATTATTTTCCAGCTCCCATCCGGCTGCCTTGAGGGCGAGCCCTCCCGTAGCCGTGATCACAAATGCCGTCGCCATTTTGATGAGGTAATCCCGCACCTCCGGTTGGCGCCATTGGGTGATGAGCTCTCGAACGCGCTCCTTGAAAACCGCGATCACCGCCAGCACGGCTCCACTTTGTATGAATACCATGAACCGTTCCCGAGCTCCGTCATCGTCAAATAGCGTTTCCGGCAGCCACTGCTCGGCCAGCAACAGGTGGCCGGTGGAGGAAATGGGCAGAAATTCCGTGATGCCCTCGATGAGCCCGAGCAGGATGACTTGAAGCCAGTCTGGCATCGCGGCGGAGTATGCAGTAAACACTTCGCGTGCGCACGATTTATCTGGATTACAACGCCACCACGCCGCTGGATGAAGGTGTGCGTGAGGCAATGCTTCAGGCAGAGGAAGCCTGGGGCAATCCGTCCAGTGTGCATCACCTTGGCCAAGCTGCGAGGGCGTTGCTAGATGATGCGCGCGATCGCGCAGCGGTTGTACTCGGCTGCAAGCCAAGCGAATTGATCTTTACCAGTGGCGGCACGGAAAGTTCCAACCTCGCTATTCTCGGCGCTGCTCGTATGCGCCGAGATGCGGGCCGTCACCTCATCACGTGTGGGGTGGAACACCACGCGGTGTTGCATCCCTGTGAATACCTTGCGCAAAACGAGGGCTTTGATTTAACCGTGCTCCCGGTATCCAATATCGGTCGCGTGGCCGTGGAGGCCGTGGCCGAGGCGATCCGGCCGGACACCGTGCTGGTAAGCATCCAAGCCGCCAATAACGAGGTGGGCACGGTGCAGCCGGTGGCGGAGATTGGTGCCTTTTGTGCAGAACGCGGTGTGTTGTTCCACTCGGACGCCGTCCAGTGGGCCGGCAAACTGCATATGCCCTCGGTGGATTGTTTCCGCGCGGATTTGGTTTCGCTCTGTGCGCACAAGCTGCATGGGCCGAAAGGTGCGGGGCTGCTTTACTGTAAGTCGCCGCTGCAACTGCCGCCGCTCTTGATGGGTGGCGCGCACGAAAATGAACGCCGCGCAGGAACGGAGAATTTGCCGGGGATCATTGGTTTAGTCTCCGCTTTGGAAAAGTTTGTCGCTTTGCCGCCTTTTGGCGGGGTGGAAATGGAAGAAAATATTTGCCTGTTGAAAACTTGCATTAATAACATTGAGGGTTGCACGAACATCAGCCCCTCGGATTCCGGCGATTCGTTGCCTAATACGGCTTCCTTTATCGTTGAAGGTTCTGATTCGATGGCGCTTTTGTCTGGTTTTGATTTGTCGGGTGTTTGTGCTTCCAGCGGTTCTGCTTGTTCCAGTGGTTCGATTACCCCTTCCCATGTGGTGGAGGCTATGGGGTTTCCGTCCTCCTTGGCCAATGCGCTGGTGCGTTTCTCCTTGGGCCGGGAAACTTCCCGTGCCGAGGTGGAGCAGGTTTGTGAAATTTTGCCGGCCGTCGTCTCGCGCTGTCGGCTGTGAGTTGTTTGTGAATTTTGTTGTGAAAAGGGATGATATCATTTTGTTCTGCGGGTTGTTGAAGGTTGCCCCCATTTTTATCCGCAGCTTGTGGGCAAAAGAAACGGCGTGTTTTCCGCTGCGTTTCTTGACTCGGCAGGTTGTTTCCCTTATCCACTGCCCCTAATAATAGTGAGTTTTTCTTCAAGAGAAACATATAATAGAGCTTGTGAAAATATCTGTTGGCAAGGATGACCTGGCCCAAGGGCTACAGGCGGTACAAAATGTGATCGGCGCGCGCACCACGCTGCCGGTGCTCTCCAACGTGGTTTTGGTGGCGGGCGAAAACCGCTTGGAACTGCGGGCGACCGATCTGGACGTGAGCGTCCACGCGGCGGTGCCGGCCAAGGTGGAGTCCGTGGGCGCCACATCTCTGCCGGCCAAGCGGTTGTTTGGCCTAGTGCGGGAGATTGAGTCAGCCGAGGTGGAAATTGAGGTGGATGGCAAGGAGATAGCCACGCTTCAGGCGGCCGGAGCAAGCTACAAGCTGCACGGCATAGGGGCAGACCAATATCCGCCCCAGGCGAAATTTAAGGAGAGCGCCAAGGTATCGGTGGGGCAGGGCAAGCTGCGGGAGATGATTCGCAAAACGTCATACGCCGTGTCGCAGGATGAATCGCGGCCAGTGCTCAAGGGCATAAACGTAGTGATGGAGCCGGACCGGCTGACGATGGTGGCCACGGATGGCCGAAGGTTGGCACTGGTGGAGGAAGAAATTGAAGGCGGCGTCAAAGCAGAGTTCATCGTGCCCAGCAAAGCGATCACGGAATTGCAGCGGCTGCTACAGGGCGAAGGGGAGGTGGCCATCAGCGTGGGGGAAAAGTACGCGGAGTTTGAAATTCCGCAGGAGAATGGGGAGCCGGTCAAGCTGCACAGCAAACTCGGGGAGGGAAATTTTCCGAATTACAAGCAGGTCATTCCCGGCGGCGACAAGATGCATCGCATTCCGGTGGTGAAGGAGGAACTGCACCACGCACTGCGGCGGGCGGACCAAATCACCAACGACAAGTCGAACTCCGTAAAGCTCATCTTCAGCGAGAACAACCTGTCCATCGTGGCCAACACGCCGGACATCGGATCGGGCCGCGAGTCATTGGCTATCAACTATCAGGGCCCGGAGATTGAGGTGGCCTTCAATCCCACCTACCTGATGGATCCGTTGAAGGTGCTCGAGGGCGACGAGATTTTCGTTGAGATTACTGACAGCCTCAGCCCCGGCGTGATCAAGAGCAACACCCCCTTCCTCTACGTGCTCATGCCCATGCGCACAAACTAGGCCGGGCCGCATCACAATCCATGGACGACACCGCCGCAACGGCCAAAGCCGAACAGGTGCCGTTCCTTCAGGAGAAGCGCATCCTCGCCACTGCTGGCATCGTATTGGCACTCGATCAACTCACCAAGTGGATCACCGTGGCGTCGCTGAAAGTTGGAGAAAAGGTTGTTGTGATCAATGGATTTTTTGACTTCGTGCATTGGCGAAACCCCGGTGCCGCGTGGAGCATTCTCGAGGGGAAAAGTTTCCTGCTGGCAATCATTTCCATCTTTGCACTTGGGGCGCTCATCCATTTTCGGGAACACTTTGAAATCGGCACCCGAACCGGCAAGCTCGCCATGGGCGCCATGATCGGAGGCATCATTGGCAACTGCATCGATCGACTGGCCTACCAGGAAGTGGTGGATTTTCTGAAATTTTACGTGGTAGTCGGCGGGAAGGAAAAAGTATATCCCGCCTTCAACATTGCCGACATGGGAATTTGCATCGGCGTGGGACTGATGTTTGTTATGGCCTGGCGTAAGACCAAAGAGGAAGAAGAGGATCCCAAAGAAGGCCCTGCCTGATGGGGCGGCCGATATTCATTGCCGGCCCAACCGCCAGCGGCAAGAGCGCCGTGGCCATGGAAGTAGCGCGGCACACCGGCGGGGGGATTGTTTCAGTCGATTCCATGCAGGTGTACCGAGGGATGGACCTCGGCACTGCCAAACCATCCGCCGAGCAACAAGTCGCCATACGGCATCATCTCATCGACATCACGGAACTCACGGAAAGCTACGACGCAGCCACCTTCATTTCCCAAGCCGAAGAAGCCGCCGCCGCGGAAGAGCAGGCCATTTTTTGTGGCGGCACCGGCCTTTATTTTCAGGCGCTGCTCGAAGGACTCGGCGAAGCTCCTAGGGCCAAAGCCAAAATCCGTGACGAACTGGAAAACACGGCTACAGAAAAGCTGATAGAAGAACTTGCGGAAAAAGATCCTACCACCCACGGGGCTATTGACCACCAGAACCGGCGGCGGCTGGTGCGGGCCGTGGAGGTCATCCGCATCACAGGGAAACCCTTTTCCGAACAACGCGCGGAATGGACCGGCCAAGTGCCGGAGCAGTTCTATTTGTTGCAAAGGGAAGGGCAAGATTTACGCACGCGCATCGAGGAGCGAGTGGAACAAATGTTTGCCAAAGGGCTAGTTGACGAAACACGAGCCTTGCAACCGGCCTTGGAACAGAACCGCACCGCATCGCAAGCCTTGGGCTACCGGCAGGTGATTGAGCATCTTCGGGGGGAACGGGACTTGCCGGACACCATCGCGTTGGTAAAATCACGAACGTGGCAGTTCGTGAGACGACAACAAACATGGTTCCGGAAATTGAAAGGAGCCACCCACCTGCAAGTGGCCGCCGGGGAGGACCCGGCCGCCACCGCGCAGCGCATTCTTGATTCACTGCCTTGAAGTCACTCGCGGAAAATCACGGCAGCATGGAGCGCGTGTTTCTAGTGGGAGCCGAGCTCAAGAGCGGTAGCACCGTGGACGCCCGGGAATCACTGGATGAATTGGCCGAGCTCGCCGGGACCGCCGGCGCAACGATCATTGGGGAAGGCACGCAGAAAATCGATCGCCCACATGCCGCCACATTCATCGGGAAAGGCAAGGCAGCGGAATTCGCCGAGTGCTGCAAACAGGGAGAAGTGGACACGGTGATATTTGATGACGAACTCAGTCCCGCCCAAACCAGAAACCTCGAAAAGCTTTTCGACTGCAAGGTACTCGATCGTACCGCGTTGATCCTCGATATCTTCGCCCAACGCGCTCGCACGCGCGAAGGCAAGATGCAGATCGAGCTGGCGCAACTGCAGCACATCCTCCCGCGCCTCACCCGGTTTTGGACGCACTTATCCCGGCAAAAAGGTGGCATCGGCATGCGGGGCGATGGCGAAACCCAGCTGGAGGTGGACCGTCGCCGCATCCTCGAGCGCATCGCGCGGCTGCGGCGCGAACTTGAAAACGTTCGCCAACACCGAACCACCCAGCGGCGTGGCCGCCAACGCAGCCAATGGCCGCTGGTCTCCATTGTCGGCTACACCAATGCGGGCAAATCCACACTCCTCAACGCGCTAACCGGCGCCGAGGTGTTGGCCGAGGACAAACTCTTTGCCACGCTTGACCCCACCATCCGCCGCCTGCGCCTGCCCACCAACCAAAACGCGTTGCTCAGTGACACCGTCGGCTTCATCCGCAAGCTGCCGCATCAACTCGTCGAGTCCTTCAAAGCCACCCTTGAGGAAGTAGTTGAGGCAGATATTCTCATGCACGTGGTCGACGCCTCCAATCCCGTTGCCGCCGAGCAGATTGAATCTGTCAAACAGGTGCTGCGCGAGATTGATTCCGTAGAGAAACCGACCCTCATGGTCTTCAACAAAATCGATCAACTGCCTGAACCCAACGGCAACCTCCACTGGTTACAGGAGCTCGACCACGCCGTGGCGGTTTCCGCCAAAACCGGGGAAGGGCTGGAGGCCTTGATGGACGAGCTGGGCACGATGCTCCGCCCCATCCGCAGCCATATGCGCCTCACCATCCCGCAATCCAACGGCCAGGCCCTCGCCCGCCTCCGTGCCGTGGGCCAGATTGACGAGGAACACTACGAGGCTAACGACGTCCACCTCACCGCCCGCATTCCGCCTCACATGCGTGACCAGTTTGAGCAGTTCATTCGCGCCGAAGCCTAAGCGGCTATAAAACTCTTGCCAATTTCTAGGGCGGGAGCATCATCAAGGCGTGACCCAAGCCACACGCATCAAGGATATGCCGGATCTGGAACGGCCGCGGGAACGGTTGGCGGCGCACGGGGCGGAGGCGTTATCGCCGGCGGAGCTCATTGCCATTTTGCTGCGCACGGGCCTGCGCGGGCGTTCGGCCATTGAGGTGGCCCATGAATTGATCCGTCAACACGGCGACCTCAACGCGCTGGCCCGGGCGAGCCTGGAGGATTTGCAAAAAATCAAAGGCATCGGGCGGGACAAGGCCGTGACGTTGCAGGCGGCATTTACACTGGCCCGGCGCATGGCGCGGGAGCTGCGGCAACCGCGGCCGCAGCTGGATCAACCGGCCGCAGTTGCCGAATATATGCGCGAGGAATTTCGAGGCAAGGAGGTGGAGGAATTTCATGCGGTACTGCTGGACACGCGCCGGCGGCTCATTCGAACCGAGCGGATCAGCACCGGAACGCTGGATTCCGCGATTGTCCATGCGCGGGAAGTGTTTCGCGGGGCCATTGGCGCTAACGCCTCAGCCATTGTGCTGGTGCATAATCATCCCAGCGGCGATCCCACGCCGTCCAAGGCCGACATCACCGTCACACGAGACCTCATTCGGGCGGGGCAACTGCTCAAGATTGATGTGCTCGATCACGTGATCCTTGGCGAACGCAGGGCCGACCGGGAGGGAGATTTTTTTTCGCTCAAGGAGCACGGCTATTTTTACCAGTGAACAAGCGCCGAATAAGGCGCATAACTGGAGCTTGGGCTTTGAGGTCGCCTTGGCTAGGAACGGGGACTTGGCATGAGCTTGATCCATTCCACCGCCGTGATTGATCCCGCCGCCCGCGTGCACGAGAGCGCACGGGTGGATGCGTACGCTGTAATTGATGCCCACGTGGAGGTGGGTGCCGAATGCCACGTAGGCCCGCAAGTGCATCTCACGGGCCACACGACCATTGGCACGGGCAACACCTTTCACACCGGGGCCGTCATCGGAGATGCGCCGCAGGACACGAAATACGATGGCAAGCCCACGCGCGTACGGATCGGCACCGGCAACACCTTTCGCGAACACGTGACGGTGCATCGCTCCAACACGCTTGAGGAAGACACAGTTATTGGCGATGACAATTTTTTCATGGCGCACAGTCACGTGGGCCACAACAGCGTGGTGGGCAACGGCAATACCTTCGCCAACGCAGCCCTGCTGGGCGGGCACGTGGTGGTGGGCGACGGCGTTTTCATTTCCGCGTACTGCGGCATTCACCAATTTGTGCGGATCGGCTCAATGATGATGATGCAGGGGCACGGCGGAGCCAGCAAGGATATGCCGCCATTCACGATGGCTTCGGAAGGCCTCAATAATTTGTGCGGGCTAAACACTGTGGGCCTGCGGCGCGCGGGCGTGGGGCCGGAGGAGCGAAAGGAGTTGAAGGCATTGTATCACCGGCTGTTCCTCAGCGGCGGATTGATGGGCGAGGAAGTGAAAGCGGCCTTGGCTGAAGGGCCGGGGGAACGGGCGCGAGAGATGCTGGAGTTTATCGCGGCGAGCAAACGGGGCGTGAGTTCGCACGGCCGCTCGCGCGGGAGCTGATTATTCCACGGCCACCAGCGGCTTACGCACCACTTTGCCTTGCAGGCGGAAACCGGGCAGCCGCGTTTCGACAACCTTGACGCCTTCCTTGGGCGAATCTTCCGGTGGCAGCGCGTGTTGGTCGCTGTCGAAGGGCACGCCGTTTTCCGCTTCGAAAGCCACTAGGCCGACACGGCGGGCGGTGTCCCGGCATTGGCCCTGGAACTGGCCCATGGTGCGGATGAACTGCTCCTTGCCCGAGGCCACGGCAGAACGCTCGAGGCGGTACACTAGGTCCAGCGTGGCAACCAACGTGTTTACCCAATCCACCTCGGCGCGCCGGAGCTTTTCCACCTCGAGCTTGAGCGCGCCGACCTCCTCATTACCCGCTTGCGCCATGAATGCGTCATGCTCCTTCACCGAGGCCGCGATGCCCTGAGCAATCTCTTCGGCGAGCTTGGCCGTCTGGGTGGATTGCTCCTGCACGGCCTCCCAGTTTTCCGTGGCCTCACAGATTTGCGCGGCCACGTTCTCCATTTTATTAACTTCCTTGGCGACCGAAGTGAGCTGCGCAATCTCCACGGCCTTGGCCTCCGCACGGTACTCAAAATAATACGGGGCGACGGCAAAGCTTGTGCCGAACACAGCGCAGACCACGATGCTGATGATTTGCCAGGACTCCGGCTCGCCCTGGATGAGCGTGCTGATCCAGAAACCGAGCCCGATGAAAATGATGTCCGACAAAAAGAACGGCCACTTGGGCACAGCCACCGGCAGTGGGAGGGGCTGCGGGTTTTTGGCCGACTTGCGCTTCGGGGCTGATTGGGCAGTCTCAGTTTCGTCGCTCATCCGGCGGCAAGTTGCCGCGATGCGGCGGGCGCGTCAACGCATTTGCTCGCATTGACACCGCCCCGCTCCGCCCGTAGCGTGGGGCCGGTGAAGGAGCTTAGCGAATCGCTCATCGAAATTGTCCGGCGCACGTCGGCGGAGATTCCTGATGATGTTCAGCGGGGCATTCTCGCGGCGCTGGAGAATGAGAAGAAGGATACCATCGCCGAAAACGCGATGAAGATCATTGAGCGCAACATCGCGTTGGCAAAGGAGAAATCCCAACCGCTCTGTCAGGATACCGGCAGCGTTTTGTTTTACGTGGATTGCCCGGTTGGATTTGATCAGGTGACCTTCGAGGAAACCGCACGGTCGGCCGTTACCGAGGCAACGAAGCGGGGATATCTTCGGCAAAACTCAGTGGATTCCCTGACTGGCAAAAACGACGGCACCAACGTGGGCCCCGGGGCGCCGGCCTTTCACTTTCATCAACACCGTGGCGAACATGTCGAGGTGCGCCTCATGCTCAAGGGAGGCGGCTGCGAAAATGTCGGCGCGCAATATTCTTTGCCGAATACGCCACTGAAAGCCAATCGGGATCTCGACGGGTGCCGGCGCGTGATCCTTGACGCAGTGCAACAGGCGCAGGGTAAAGGCTGCGGCCCGGGCATCCTTGGCATCTGCATCGGGGGCGATCGGGCGACCGGTTATGAGCGATCGAAAACGCAGTTCCTTCGCCTGCTGGATGATCGCAATGACAACGCAGAGCTCGAAGCACTGGAGCAGGATATCCTGACCACCGCCAACAAGCTGGGTATCGGCCCGATGGGCTTCGGTGGCAAAACGACCTTGCTGGGCGTGAAAATCTGTGCGGCCAACCGCGTGCCGGCCTCATATTTTGTGAGCATCAGCTACATGTGCTGGGCCTTCCGTCGCCATGGTGCCGCGCTCGGAACCGACGGGGAAATCGACCAATGGCTTTATTGACATGACTGAACTGACCACCCCCATCACCGAGGAACAGGTGCGCGGACTCAGGGTCGGCGATCAGGTATCGATTTCCGGAGTGGTCTTCACCGGTCGTGATGCGGTGCACAAGTATTTGCACGAAGGTGGCGCCCTGCCTGAGGTCGTGAGTCTGCAGGGCGGCATCATTTATCACTGTGGCCCCGTGGTGCAACAGGATGACCACGGCGAATGGCACGTGACGGCCGCGGGGCCAACGACATCAATTCGTGAGGAACCGTATCAGGCAGGCATCATGAAAAAGTTTGGCGTGCGCGGCGTGATCGGCAAAGGCGGCATGGGGCCGAAGACGTTGGCTGGTTGTGCGGAAAACGGCTGTGTGTATCTGCACGGTATCGGCGGGGCGGCGCAGGTGTTGGCCGAGCACATCACCAAGGTACGCAACGTGTATTTCAAGGAGGAGTTCGGCAGCCCCGAGGCGATCTGGGAGCTGGAAGTGCAAGGTTTCCCGGCGGTGGTGACGATGGACAGCCACAACGAATCCCTCCACGCCGATGTGGCCGCCGCGAGCAAGACGGCCTTGGAGGAGAATCTTTAAAGCGCGTCCTGCTGGCCGCCATTGACGAGGTAGAGCGCGGCCATCCGGATGGCGATGCCGTTGGTGACCTGCTCGAGGATCACGGCGCGGTCGCCATCGGCAATTTCACTTTCGATTTCCACCCCGCGATTCATTGGGCCCGGATGCATGACCATGGCCTCGGGCTTGGTGCCGGCGAGGCGCTGCCGGTTTAGGCCGAACAGGCGCGCGTATTCGCCGATACTGGGAAACATCGTCTTGCGCTGGCGCTCGTGCTGAATGCGGAGCAGGTTGATCACGTCGGCCTCGGCCAGCGCTTCCTCAAGATCGTATGTCACACGGCAACCCATTTCCTCAAACACCCGCGGCACCAGCGTGCTGGGGCCGCAGAGGGTGACGTTGGCGCCGAGCTTTCGCAGGGCCCAAATATTGGAACGGGCCACGCGACTGTAAAGAATGTCGCCGAGGATGGTGACATTGAGGTCGGCGATTTCGCCTTTCTTTTCGCGGATGGTAAAGACATCGAGCAACGCCTGCGTGGGATGCTCATGCGCGCCGTCGCCGGCATTGACGACGTGCGCGTTGAGGAAGCGCGAGAGAAAATGGGGCGCGCCGGCGGCCTTGTGGCGAATGACAATGATATCCGCATTGAGCGCCTCGAGATTGCGCGCTGTGTCCTTGAGGCTTTCGCCTTTTTGAAAGGAGGAGGCGTCGGCGGAAAAGTTGATAATATCCGCACTCAGTCGCTTGGCGGAGAGCTCAAAACTCACGCGCGTGCGCGTGGAGGGTTCGACGAAAAAATTTACGACCGTCTTGCCCTGCAGGGCGGGGACCTTTTTGATGTCGCGCTCGCCGACGGCCTTGAACTCACGCGCCGTGTCGAGCACGGCGGTGATTTCCTCGGCCGAGAGGCTTTCGATATCCAGCAGATGTTTACGATGCCAACTCATGGGGTTTGGAGGACGACCGACTCGGGCGCGCCGCTTGCATCGCAGCTGACCTCCACGCGTTCGTCCGGGTGGGTGGGTAAATTTTTGCCGACAAAATCCGGTCGGATGGGCAGCTCACGATGGCCGCGATCAATGAGCACGGCAAGCCGGATGCACTTGGGCCGGCCGAAGCCCAGCAGCGCGTCGATGGAAGCGCGCACGGTGCGGCCAGTGGAGAGCACATCATCAACCAGCACGACCGTCTGGCCGGCGAGATCGGCGGGCAATTCGGTGGGGCGCAGCTCGCTCATGCCGCGTTGGGAAAGATCGTCACGATGCAGACCGGGCTCAACGGAGCCGGTGGCGACCGGAGCGCCGTACAGGTTGCCGAGCGTTGTGCCCAGTTGCTGGGCCAGCGTCACGCCGCCGCGTTGGATGCCCACGAGCATGAGTGCGCCGCCGTCGGCATGAGCCTCAGCAATCTCATGCGCCACCCGGCGCCAGGCGCGGCCGAGCTCGGCCGCCTCCAATGCGGTGCGTTCCTCAGGCATAAAAAAAGCCGCGCGACCGCGCCTGCACGCGGAGCCAACGCGGGATAGCTCCCGGAATTGATCCGTTTCGTTTCATCGACCTTGGCAGCCTCGCGGGACCGCATTAAAGGGCGTTCAAAATGTCACGCAGTGGCGCGCTCAGCTTGACGGCGTTTGCGCCACTGGGAACGGTGATTCACCATCCAGTCGGTCAGCGCCTGCTCAAAGCCAATATCCGTGCCGGCTTTCTCGGACTCCAGCCACTTGTGCCGGAGGATTTCCTCGCGCTCCGCCAAAAATTCCCGATAAAGCGAGGAATTTTTAAGCAAATCACTGGATGTGCCCGATTTCGCCATAAGCGTGTTCCAATGGGACGTGTTGCNTACACGAACCCTTCANGGAAAACAATACATTATTGNGGAAAAAACGCAAATTACGCCCCNATTTATCGGCATTATGCCGTGAATAGCCGATGAATAGCGGGAATAAACCCTAGCTGAGAACCTCGCGCAGGTTCGCGGCCACTTCGCCAAAAGCTTTGGNCGGAGCACTTTCAGGTGCGNTGACNANAACGGGCACGCCGGCATCGCCGCCTTCGCGGATTTCCGTGAAGATCGGGACTTCACCCAGAAAGGTAGTGCCCTGATTTTGCGCCTCGGNGGCACCGCCACCGTGACCAAAAATCTCAACGCGCTCTCCGCCAGGTGCCGTGAAGTAGCTCATGTTCTCCACGATCCCCAGCAGCGGCACATTCACCCGCTCGAACATCGCGATGCCTTTGCGGACCACACCGAGCGATGCCTCCTGCGGCGTGGTCACCACCACCCCGCCATCCAGCGGCACCGTTTGGCACAACGACAACTGCGCGTCGCCCGTGCCCGGCGGCAGNTCNACCAGCAGATAATCGAGNGTGCCCCAGTCCACCTGCATCACAAACTGCTGGATGGTTTTCATGATCATNGGCCCGCGCCAAATGACCGGCTGATCGCCTTCNAGCAGGAAGCCCATGCTCATCAGTTTCACGCCNTGGTTCANCAACGGCACGAGCTTTTCTTCCGGGCTCACCAGCGGCCGTTCGTTGACACCCATCATCAGCGGCACACTCGGGCCGTAAATGTCGCAGTCGAGCAACCCCACTTNACTGCCATCCTGCGCCAGCGCACACGCGAGGTTGACCGAACAGGTGCTCTTGCCCACGCCNCCTTTGCCGGAAGCCACNGCGATGATTTTGTTGATGCCGGGNATTTTGTTNGGCTTGGCCTGCCCGCCGCCTGCCGGGGCTTGACCGGCCGGCGGCATCTTNACCTGCACCATGGCCCNNTCGATGCCTTCAACGGATTTGGCGGCTGCCTCGCACTCGGCCTTAAGCTGGCCGGCTACCTCGGGATTGTGGGTGGTTAACTCCAAATCGATCCCCGCCGAGCCATTGGCTGCCGCCACGCCCTTCACCAACCCGAACGAAACGATATCGCGTGAGTACCCTGGATAATTCACGCCCTTAAGGGCGGCCTCGATTTGTTCTTCCAAATTCATCTCAGTGTTTGCGGGGAGAGGAGAAACTTGCCCTTGGCCGGAGCGGCGTCAAGCCCGATCGCGTAGATTATCGCAGCAGGGATAAGTATTCGGACAGGACTCCGATGTTTTGGATGAACTCGCGGGTTTCAATGCGGTCGCCAAATTTCATGCCCCGGGTTTCCAGTTTAGTGCGGGTGACCCAGCGGCCTTGCGCGTCCTGGGCGGCGACGATGGTGCGGATCTTTTTCTCCATGCCACGGGCGCGGGCGGTGCGTTGAGCCGCAGTGAGGGGTTTTGACTTTTGCGAAACGAGCCACGCCGCCCGCCCGGCCTTTTTCACGGCCTCGTAATAACGGATCATGCGCTCAACGCCGTAGGAACTTTGGAAGCTGTAATGCGTGGGCAGATCGGCATCGCTGTACGTGAGTTTGTATTCCTTGGTAAAATAGAGAGGGCGGTTGGTTTGCAGCTCATAAAAGCGCGCCCACTTGTCGGGGGCGATGGCCGAGCGCCGGTACCATTTCACGGCGGCGTCCACCGCGCGCAGGTACTTGGCATCGCCGGTTGCCAAATAGAGATCAATCAGGGTGCGGCAGGCCCCGACACTCTCGCCGCCGGTGATGGAGGCCGGCTCAAACCTTCGTGCCCAAGCCGGTTCCATGCGGGCGTTGTATTGCTGGGCCCAAGCCGGCTGCGGCTCTGGCATTTGGGCCAGGAGAATGAAATCGCCGCCGCGCCGGGCGGCCAGCAGGAATTTTAAAGCACCGGTAACGCGGTGAGCCTGCAGAGCTAGAAGCACGCAATCGCGATGGGAATTATCGTTGAACGTATAGTGATTAATGTAATTGGCCTTTGGATAGTTGCGGGGCCACGATTTTGGATAGCGGGCCTTGAGCACGGGAAAATTCTTGGCGGCCTTGGGCATGCCGTCATAGCGCTGCGGCCAGGCGCCGTTAGGGTATTGCGCTTCGAGCAATTTACGCAGGCCCAAATCCCGCGCATTGCGAATGGCCTGTTCCCGGGGCGAATTTCCCTTGGCCACTTCGCCCAGCGCGAGCAGGTAGCGCAGACAGCTTTGAGTGGTGTCATCGTCAAAGGTGGAAATGTTTCGGCGCTTGGAGCGTTGCGGATCGCTAAAGTCGAATCGATAATCCCATCCGCCGCTGGGCAGCTGCGCCGCGGCCAGGGCGGCGCCGGCGGCCAGTGCGTGGTCCAGTAACGCCTTTCCTCCCGTGCGTTGATAGGCCTCCAGCAAAGCCATGCCCACGGCCGGGGTTCCGGGTGGTTGCAGCCATTGGGTCGTGACGTTGGCGCGGTTCTCACCCGCAACGAGTTTGAGGTCCGTGGAATACCGCCACAAATATCCGCCCTGCGCCGAAATGGAACGCATGTATGCGGCGCCCTTGATGAGGGCTGCCTTGGCGGCAGCCGGGGTATCGGCGGCAGGGGCGGATACGCCCAGAAAGGCGCCCACGGCGAGGATCAACCGATTCATGCGTCGAACCTAGCACCGTCGCGCCGTCGGAACAATTGCGCCTTGCGCGGGCGGAAAGATTTCCGTAGGGCTGGCGGGGTCATGGGCATTTTATCCGGCAAAAAAGGTGTGGTATTTGGCGTCGCCAACAAACGATCCATTGCGTGGGCCATCGCGCAGGCGTGGAAAGAGGCCGGCGCCGAGCTGGCCTTCACCTATCAGGGCGAGCGGCTCAAAGATAACGTGAGCCAATTGGCCGAGACATTCGGTGAAGACACGCTCATCACCGAGTGCGACGTGACGCAGGATGATCACATTGACCGCGTGTTCAATGAGGTGGGCGACAAGTTTGGCGGCCAGTTGGACCTGATGCTGCATTCGGTGGCGTTCGCGCCGAAGGAAGCCTTGGAAGGCACCTTTGTCGGCACCACCCGCGAAGCCTTCCGCGTGGCGCACGACGTGAGCGCGTATTCGCTGGTGGCCCTGAGCCGGGCGGCNGCGCCCCTCATGACTGAGGGNGGCAGCATCGTGGCGATGAGTTATCTTGGAGCAGAACGTGTGGTGCCGCATTACAATGTGATGGGGGTTGCCAAAGCTTCGCTCGAGGCCAGTACACGCTATCTCGCCAGTGATTTGGGGCCACAAAAAATCCGCGTGAACTGCATCAGCGCCGGCCCGGTGAACACCCTCGCCGCTCGCGGCATTGCCGGCTTCACCGACATGCTCAAGCATTACGAAGCACACGCTCCGCTGGGACGCAATGTGACTCCCGATGAACTCGGGGCCACGGGAGCCTTCCTGGCCAGCGATGGGGCCGCCGCGATCACCGGTCAAGTGCTCTACGTGGACAGCGGCTATCAGATAATGGGCATGTAGCCTTAGCGGCCCACATTACTCCTCAACGGATTCTGCTTGGAATCGTTAGAGCTTCCCTGTGTCATAGCTATCCGCTAATGGCAATTGTATCTCACATGGCACCTTGCCCCCCTGGGTTTAAGCCCAAGTGGCGGGATATGCTCGAGGAAAATGCGGATATATACCGCCGTATGCCGGAAGATCTCACTTTGTGTGTTGAGGAGCTGGTGCCATGGTTCATGAAAAAGGTGAATTGGAAGTGGGAGCCATGGGTTGGCCCCAAGCCGGACGAGGAGATGGCTAAAGTGTGCGTATCTTTTCTGGCATGTTTATTAATTGTAAACCGTTCAAAGAAAGATTTGGCGCACTTCCACACCTTCGTATTTCACCCCGCATGTCTTAAAGACGATGAGGGCGAAACATGGGCTGGCTGGGCAAGCTCACGGGGCCACATCGAGCAAAGTTGGCCTTCAACCCGCAGGGGAATGCGAGACGGCGAGGATAATCACTGTGTGACCATTCATGAGTTTGCACACATGATTGATTTTCGTACCCCTTCCTCGGCCAGCATCCCTCATTTCGATTCAAGCAGTGTCCACAGGGAGTACGAGGCATTTTTAAACTCTGAATATAAAGATCTCACTAAAGCTTGGGAGAAAGTGAGTGGCTGTGCGGCGATTCGCAAATATGCCACGACCGATAAATGCGAATTTCTTACCTGCGCAACCGAATCATTTTTTGAAAATGCGGAAAGACTAAAGTTTTTGAGGCCTCAGGTTTATGGGTGGATGAAGCGAATTTATAAAATGGACCCCCACCAATGGTCGGAACGTGTGAGTGCCGCCGAACTCAGGAATATAAGAAATGAACACTGGGACCAATGGGATTATGAAACGACATGGCACAGCAAAAGATACGACGCTGAAACATTGTGGCCTGAAGGAGTGCCGGCAAAGGATTATGCTGCGTGGAGTGCTGCTGAAATAGAGGCGCGACTGGACGAAGAGCGAGCAAGAATCGAGCGTGAACGAAGAGAAGCGGCAGAAAGAGCGGCCAGAGAGAAAAAGGAAAAAGAAGAACGGGAGCGCAAAGAAAGAGAAGAGCAAGAAAAGAGGTTAGAAGAAGCAGAACGTGAACGCAGGAAAGAAGCAGAGCGCAAGTGGCGAGAGCGCTATTTATTGAACAACAGAACGGTGATCGTTGAATACCCGAACGGAATGCCGCAGCTGAAATACAAGCTGGTGGACGGTCACCGCGAGGGCCTGATGCAGCGATGGGACGAGCAAGGTAACTTGCGCGAGGAAACCGAATATAGCCGCGGGCGAAAACAAGGCATGGTCACCTATTACTATTCAGATGGGCAAAAGGAGATGGTAGGGTTCTACATCTTGGACGAGCGAGCGGGTTTATGGCGTGGCTGGCATGAGGATGGGACAAAAAGTTTTCAGAGCCAATATCGTGATGGCCAATTGCACAAGTGGGAGCAGTTTAGTGAAGACGGCACATCGCGCACCTACGGCAAGGCGGAGAGCCGGTTCGGGCACTGACACGCTTGGGCGTTGGCAAGCGCGCGGCACCGGCGTACTCTGGGGTCCGACAGAGTGGGAGAAATCAAATCCATCCAATCCAGCTGGGCGGCGGTGCAGGATCACACGCGGCATTTTTCGGATTTTACTTTTGTGTATCCGGTCATCTCGCGCCGGAGCAAGGGGCTTTCCATCGGCGTAAATCTGAATCCCGACAAGGCCTGCAATTTCGATTGCATTTATTGCGAGGTGGACCGCCGCATCCCCGGTGCCGTGGCCGAGGTGGATCTGCGGCAAATGAAGGATGAGCTCACGGCAATGGTACGGTTCGCCAAGGACGGCGGGCTCGCCAAGGAGCCAAAGTTTGACGAGGTGCCATGGCTCACGCGTGAAGTGAAGGACATCGCCTTCAGTGGCGATGGCGAGCCGACCATGATCCACAACTTCGCCGAGTGCGTGGAAACCGTGGTGGAGGTGCAGCAGTCGGAAGGGCTCGACGAGACCAAGATTGTGCTCATCACCGACGCCGCGGGTCTGGACAAGGTCGATGTGAAACGCGGGCTAAAGCTGATGGACACCCACCATGGCGAGATTTGGGGCAAGCTCGATGCCGGTACGGAGGATTATTATCGTGAGGTCAACCGGTCTAATGTGAAGTTCGACCGCATTCTCAGCAACCTGCTCGAAACCGCGCGCGCCCGACCGATCATCATCCAAAGCCTGTTCCTCAAAGTTCACCGGCAGGCTATGCCGGCTGCGGAATTGGAAGCCTACTGTGGCCGGCTAAATGATCTCACGGAGTCGGGCGGCCAAATCAGTGAGGTGCACCTTTATACTGTTGCCCGTCCCACTCCGGAGGCCTTTGCCATGAAGCTGGAGCTGGCCGAACTGGAAAACATGGCCGCCGCGGTGCGGGAGCAAACCGGTCTGACCGTGGCTGTCTTCCCCTGAAATGCCTGAACCATCCCCAGCCTCGAAAGGTCGCAACTGGGCGCTCGGCGCGCTGGTGTTTTTTGGCGGCTTTGCTGTGATGGTTCTCGAGATCGTTGGCGCCCGCGATATGCAGCCAATCTTCGGCGGCGACCTGTACGTGTGGGCCAGCCAAATTGGCGTGGTGATGATGGCGCTGGCCATGGGCTACGCAATTGGCGGGCGATTGGCCGACCGCCTGCGCCATGCGCGGTTCCTCGCGGCATTTCTCATTCCCGCCGCCGTGTTCATTTTCGCCATTCCCATCTTCGCGCCCAAGGTGCTCCAGTCCATGGTGGATCGGCACAAACAATCGGTGGCCCCAGCCGTAGCAACAGCGCAGGCAGACAACCCGGCGGCGCCGGAAATTCCAGACGTGGTGGAAACCAATCTCTTGGCCGATCTGCCAGCAGACTTTCTTGAGGGCAACCGCACAGCCCCCATTGCCGCCGCCCCGCCGCCGGTGGAAACCGTTGTGGAGCTGCCGCTCATTTGGCAGAAACTGTACCCGGCTTTTGGCAGCGCGGTTTTTTTCCTGCTGCCGTGTTGTGCGCTGGCGATGATTTCGCCCTACATGATCCGGCTGGCCGCGCAGCAAATGACGCACGTGGGCACCGTGAGCGGGCTGGTTTACGCAGCCAGCACGGCCGGCAGTATTGGGGGCGTCTTTGTGACGGCGTATTTTTTAATCGACCATCTGGAGCACCGGCAGATTTACCAGCTCACCGCCGGATTGACGCTGGGGCTGGCGGGGTTATGCTTCGTGATCGACCAATTATGGCCGGAGGAAAACACAGACTCATCAATCACGGAGGAAGCATTCTCCTCGCCCTCGGACTAATCTGCGCGGGCACGCCGACGGCCGTGGCGCAGGTAAAGCACCGCACCACCTCGGCGCACAACCAGATTACCGTGGAGGATACCGGCGGCTACCGACTGCTGCGCTTCAATGGCAGCATGGAAACCCGCATGTGGCTGCGCAATCCGCTGCACGGCCATTTTGAGTACACCGAATATTTTCAACTGCCACTGCTGTGGAACCCACACGCCAAGCGAGTGCTGATCATGGGCCTAGGCGGTGGCAGCGCGCAGCGCGCCTTTGCGCATTATTATCCTGATGTGCATGTGGACACCGTGGAGCTGGATCCCGCCGTGGCCAAGGTGGCCAAACAGTTCTTTCACGTGAAGGAAACGCCCAAGCACAAGATTCACATCAGCGACGGCCGCACCTTTCTCCGCCTCAACGACAAGCTGCAATACGAAGTTATCCTGATGGACGCCTACACCTCAAACCAGTTTGGCACCAACATTCCGTATCACCTGGCCACCAAGGAATTTTTCACGCTGGCCGCCCAACGCCTCGCGCCCAACGGCGCGCTGGCTTTCAACGTGATCGGCACCTACAACGATTGGCGCAGCGATGTGGTTGGCGCGATGTACCAGACGATGAAGTCGGTGTTTCCGCACGTGTACCATTTCCCGGCGAGCGACTCGAAGAACATCGTGCTCATTGGCATCAAGGACAAGGCCGGGCTCACGGCTGCCACGCTGAAAGCCAAGGTGGATGCCTTGCGTCAAGCGCGGCCGAAGTTGCCGCAGTTTTTTGGGCAACGATTGCGCCGCATCCGGGCCAGCGCGCCGCCCACCGCCGCGCGCGCACGGGTGCTCACGGATAATTTTTCCCCTAAGAGTGGCCTGCTTACGAAGCCGTAGATTCCTTTCGCAGCCGCGCCACAAACGCGCCATCGACTCCATCCGACATGGGCGTGAGGGTGCGTTGCGTTTCGCAGGAATAATTGCGAGCCTTTTTCAAAAAAGTTTCCACGACTCCTTCATTTTCCTCCGCCTCCAGGCTGCAGGTGCTGTACACCATCACGCCGCCGGGCTTGAGGCGGGAGGCGGCAATGCGGAGCAGCTCGAGTTGTTTGCGGGCCAGGGAGGGCAGTTCGCGGGCCTGCAGCCGCCAGCGCACATCCACGCGCCGGCGCATCACGCCGGTGTTGGAACAGGGGGCGTCAATGAGGATGCGATCGAAAGGGCCGGCGGTTTTTAGATCGATCTCCGAAAGCAGCTTGGGCTGAATGCAGGTGTGGCCGAGGCGTCCGGCGTTTTCGCGCAATCGATCCAGCCGGCGTTCGTCGATGTCCACGGCAAGGATGGCCCCGGTATCCTGCATGCGCTGGGCGATGGCGGTGGATTTGCCGCCCGGCGCGGCGCATAGGTCGAGGATGTTTTCGCCACTGCGCGGATCCAGTTCCTGCACGGAAGCGAGCGTGCTGGGGTCCTGCAAATAAAATTTGCCTTCGGAAAAGCTGTGCAGCGCGGCCGGGGAGCCGTCGGTTTCCAAACGGTACATGAGGCCGGGGCTGAGCCAGGATTGTTCGGCGGGCTCGAAGGAGGCCCCTTCCGCCGTCCATTGGGCCTCAAGTTCTTCGGCCGTGGCGCGGAGGGTGTTGCGCCGGGCAAAAATGGGCGCGGGCCGATTGTTCCACTCCAACAGAGTGTCATGATCCGGCCAACGATCGGCCCAGCGTTGCACGAGCCATTGGGGATGCGAATGGCCAATGGCGGGCTGGCTGGTGCGCAGTTCCGCCAAACGGGCGAGCCAGTCGTCCTTTTCGCGTTGGGCGCTGCGCAGCACGGCGTTGATGAAGCCGGCTTGTTTGCCGAGATCATGCCGGTGGGCAAGGTTGACGGTTTCGTGCAGGGCAGCGTGATCGGGCACACGATCCAAGAAAAACAACTGGTACAGCCCCAGCCGCAACAGCACGCGGGCGAGGGGTTGCTGGCGGCGGCCGTCCGTCTTTTGGTCAATCAACCAGTCGAGCGTGGCCCGCCGGCGGATGACCCCGAGCACCAGCTCTTGGCACAAGCCGCGGTCCGGGCCGCGCAGGGCGGGCAGGGCCTCTGCTAGGAGGGCTTCGGCCGTGACGGGGGATTCCTCCCATTGGCGCAAAACTCGCGCGGCGATTTCTCTTGGTATTTGCCTCGGCACACGGCTACTATCCAGCCCCACACACTGTCACGCGAGCCCATTCGTGTGGCGGAGCATTGCCCAACCGACCGATGAGAGAAGAAATTGAAAAACTGGCCGCCGCCGGAAAGATCCGCGCCGCCGATGTTGACACCTTGGAGAAGCTAGCCACGGAAGGTTTTTGCATGCACAAAAGCTGGGGGTTCGGCCGCGTCACGACGGTGGATGTCGTGCTCGGCAAAATGACGGTGGACTTCGACGGGCGCCCGGGCCACGGTATTGATCTTTCCTTCGCGCCGAAAATTCTCGAGCCCATCGCCAAGGAACACATCGAGGCCCGCAAGGCGACGGACATGGACGGTCTCAAGCGCATGGCCGCACTGCAGCATCACGAGGTGATCAAGGTGATCGTGGACAGCTATGGCCAGCTCGCCACCAACGACAAGGTGCAGGAAGTGCTCGTGCCCGACGTGGTGGAAAAGGACGATTATAAAAAGTGGTGGGAGACAGCCCGGCGCGAGATGAAAAAGGACGGCCACTTCAAGCTGCCCACACGCAAGACCGAGCCGATCGAATACCAAAGCCAGGACATCCCGCTGCAGGAACGGTTGTTGGGCGATTTCAAAAGCGCCCGCGGCCTGAAAGCGCGACTGCCCTTGGCCGTGGAGATTGCCAAGAGCGCCGGGGACCTCGACGATGCCACCGCCGCCGCCGAGGCTACACTGGGCAAGCTCAATGAGGAGATCGCCAGCCATGCGCGCACGCAATCCGCACTGGCGCTGGAGGCCGTGATGGTGCGCGATGAGCTTGCCAAGGCACTTGGCGCTGAGGTGGCCGAGGACGCGCCAGGCGCGGCGGCCATTTGGGAGACGGCTCCAGCCCTTTCCGAGCTGCTCACCAGCATGCCCGTGCCGCGTCAACGTCGCGCGCTGGAATCCTATCAGGCGAGCGATGAAAACTGGGCCGAGGCGCTGATCGATCTCATCAACCACGTGCCCGCGCGTCTGGTGGGTGAAAGTGTTTCACTGCTGTGTGAGGGCGGCCATCAGCAAACGCTGGCCGATAACCTCGCGCATCAGATTAATCATCACACCGCTTCCGGCGAGCTGCTCCTGTGGCTGGCCAAGGACAAGGGCGGTGATTTCGCAAGCATCCTCAAGCCGGAAACATTCGGCGCCATGCTTTCGGCCATTGAGCGCGAAACATCACACGAGAAACGCGCCAGCAAGCTGCGCGACTTTATCCTGACCGATGCGGACATTCTCGAGACCCTCACCGGCGGCGCGGACCTCGCGGTGGTTGAGGACATCACCCGCGCCATCCAGATGTCCACCTGTTTTGAAGGCATGGACAAGCGCTCCATCCTCGGCAAGCTGGTGAAGGCGCATCCGGAGGTGCAGCAATTCATCACCGCCGCGGACAAGGAAGCTAAGGAGAAGGACGCTACCTCGGCGGCCGATGCCACGCTTATTGTTTCGTGGGAAAGCCTTGAACGTAAACGCGCAGACCTTGAGGAGCTGGTGCAGAAGAAAATTCCCGCCAACTCCAAGGAAATTGAAATCGCGCGTGAATACGGCGACTTGCGCGAGAACGCGGAGTTCAAGGCCGCCAAGGAACAGCAAAAGGTGCTGATGGCTTTGCAGGCCGAGTGGGAAAGCGACATCGATCGCGCGCGCGGCATGAACTATTCCGATGCCGACACCAGCACCGCCAACGTAGGCACGCGTGTAACCGTCACCAACCTCGACACGCAGGCGCGCGAGGACATTACGCTCGTCGGCGCGTGGGACGGTGATCCGGACAACAATCTCATCAGCTACCTCACCCCCATGGGCCAGGCGATCTTCAGCAGCGCGCCGGGCGAGGAGGTGGAGTTTCAACTCGGCGAGGAAACCCGCCGCCTGCGCGTGGAGGCTATCTCCGCGCTCGCCTCCTAAACTGCGGCCATGCGCACGGTCAAGGTACCGCTGGCTGACCGCTCTTACCCGATCCGCATCGGGAACGGCCTGCTCGCGGAGCTGGGCACCCAGTGCGCGCGGGTGAAGCTCGGCCGCCGTTGCGCGGTCATTTCCGATGCCAACGTGGCCCGGCGCTATCGCAAGCCCGCGCTCGCCTCACTCAAGGCCGCCGGCTTCGATCCTCTTTTCCTTTCCCAACCGGCCGGTGAAAAAGCCAAGACGTTGAAGAACGTGCAGGCCTGTTACGATCAATTGGCCAAACACCGGCTCGAGCGCAGCTCATTTATCGTCACTTTGGGCGGTGGAGTGGTCGGCGATCTGGGCGGGTTTGTGGCCGCCACCTATTTGCGCGGCATTGATTTTGTGCAGGTGCCCACCACCTTGCTGGCGCAGGTGGACAGCTCGGTCGGCGGCAAGGTGGGCGTGAATTTGCCCGCGGGCAAAAATCTCGTGGGCGCCTTTTATCAGCCCAAGCTGGTGCTGTGCGATCTGGACACACTCGACACATTGCCCGCGCGTGAAGGCCGCGCGGGACTGGCGGAAGTGATCAAGTACGGCATCATTTACGACGCCAAACTATTCCGTCGGCTGGAGCGCGAGCTGCCCAAGTTGCTGGCGCATGATCCCGCCACGCTCACGGCGGTGATTGCCCGTTGCTGCCAGATCAAGGCCGAGGTGGTAGGGCAGGATGAAAAGGAAGCGGGCCTGCGCGCGATTTTGAATTTCGGCCACACCATCGGGCATGGGCTTGAGGCGATTTCCAAGTACGGCAAATACCTGCACGGCGAGGCTATCAGCATCGGGCAAGTGGCTGCGGCGAAAATTTCGCAGGAGTTGAGCGGCTTATCGGCCGGAGAAGTCGCCCGCATTGAGGCATTGTTTGCGGAGGCCGATTTGCCGACACGTGTGAAATTGAATNCCGCCCAAACCAAACGTCTGCTGGCGGCGATGAAACTGGACAAGAAAGTCAGCGGTGGCGAAATCAAATTCGTGCTCGCGCAGGCCATCGGCCGCGTGATCACCGGACAACGCGTGCCCGAGGCTTCGGTACGCCAAGCACTCCTCGACTAATGGCCGTCAGCGAAACAATCGTCCGCGAATACTTTGAGCTGCACGGCTTTTTCGTGCGGCAGAATCGCAAGCACATCGCGCCCAAGCGCGAGGATGATGAGATNGATTTTTACGTCCACAATCCGGGGGGCCCGGCGGAAGGCGGCGAGGTGCCGTTTGTGCTGGAACAAGCGCGCGACCTTGAGACACTGACGCGCGCAGTGGTGGTAGTGAAGGCCTGGCACACGGAGGTGTTCACGCAAGCCGTGCTGGCGCACGCGCCGGAGATGTTTCGNTTTGCCGGCCCGGAAACGTTTGCACGCGCCACNGCGGCNTTTGGCGGNCCCGGNCCGTTGACCAAGATTCTNGTNGTGCCCGCNCTNCCCACCGGCGGCGATGCGCGCCAGCAGAGCATCGACCTGCTGCACAGCAAGGGCATTGATGCCGTGATCCCCTTCCGCACCATGTTGTCCGACCTCATTGATCACATTGAGGTGAACCGNAACTATCAAAAAAGCGATCTGTTGCAGGTCATNCGCATCCTGAAAAACTACGACCTGTTCGCGCCGCCGCAACTGGAGCTGTTTGACTTGCCCCAGCCCAAGCGCAAAGCCAAGGTCTGACCGCACATGCTCCTCGTCATCGACAACTACGATTCGTTCACGTTTAATCTCGTGCAATATCTTGGCGAGGAGAACGTGGACATGGAGGTGCATCGGAATGATGAGATCACCTTGGATCAGGTGGAAGCACTGGCCCCGGAGCGGATTTTGATTTCGCCTGGACCCTGCACGCCGCNTGAGGCGGGGTTGTCCAATGAAATCATTGCTACCTTCGGACCCAAGCTGCCGCTGCTCGGAGTGTGCCTTGGGCATCAGTGTATTGCGCATACGTATGGCGCAGAGGTAGTGGTGAACGACGTGATGATGCACGGCAAGACTTCGCCCATCACGCACAATGGCGAGGATTTATTCGCCGGCATCCCGAGCCCCTACACGGCCACGCGATACCATTCGCTGGTGGTTAAGCGAGACACCGTGCCGGAATGTCTGGAGATCACAGCCGAGACGGAGGCCGGCGAGGTCATGGGGCTGCGCCACAAGAAGCACCCCATCTGGGGTGTGCAGTTTCATCCCGAGAGCATTCTCACCGACCACGGCCGGGAGTTGCTGCGCAATTTTCTGAAGCTGGGCTGATTACTGCCGCGCGCGCGCGATGATGTCCGCGATCTTCACCGGCTTGCCCTTGAGCCGCTTGCTTTCGTCGGCGGCTTCCATGAAGGCAAACAATTCGATGGTTTCCTCGGCGGGCACCGGCACCTTGCCNGTTTGAAACATTTTNACGGCCTCCACGACCAGNGGCGCGTAGCCNTCGTATTTNCCAACCTCGCCCTCGCCTTTGGAGCCCTTGGCGTGGCCGCCGTAGCCTTTGCCTTCGCGGAAAATGCCGGTGCGGCCGCCGGCCCATTTCCCGACTACCTCAATTTTGCCATCGTCGGTCGTGCGGCGTTCCACGGTNTGGCAGCCGGTGCCCATCACGGTGAACAGCGATTCGCANCCGTGCACGCCGTACCAGAATAGATCCGGATGATGCACCTCCAGCGAGCACGGGCTGAAGGTCTCGCAATGGGTGATCTTGCCCAGCGCGCCGGCACGCGCGGCCTGGGTGGTCTTGCCATAGCGCAATGAGGACGAGCTGAAGATCGGCACGCCCTTTTTCTTGGCGTAATCAAAAATGAAAATAGCATCCGCTAGGGACCCCGCCATAGGTTTGTCAATGAACACCGGCAGCCCGGCATCGAGCACCGGGATGATCTGCCGCACCTTGGGCCGGCCATCGACGCTCTCGAGCATCACGGCGTCGACGTTTTTGCATAGCTCAGCAATGGTCGGGTAAAGCTTGAGGCCGTAATCCTTTGTGAGTTGCTCAGTGAATTTATCAATACGGCCGGAGCTGGAAGGCACATCCCAGCTGCCTCCACGAAAAGCCGCGGTGACCTTGGCCTTGGCCAACGGACCGGTGGCTTTGGGATCATTGATGATTTTCGTGAAGGCGATGACGTGCGAAGTGTCGAGCCCGATCAGGCCAATGCGGATTTCCTTGGCGGCGGCCGCGCCCACAAAGGACAGTGTNAGGAGNAGGGAAAAAAGCCGTGTCATGCCGCGAGGCTAACGGCGGGGGCAGGTTTGTAAACCGGAAAGATGGCGTTACGCCTCGGTGGTCACTTCGGCGAAGTCGAGGCCGTGGCGTTTGCAATATTCGCTAATGGCCTTTTCGTTCTCGATGAACACAGTGCGCACCACGGCCGATTCATCCGCGTAGCCCACATCGGCCACATGATCTGGAATGAGGTGCGTCTGGTTATGCGCGTAAGCGAGCGCGAAGCAGGCCTCGGCGATCACGAAATACGGAATCTCCTGATCCGCCCCCTCGGCGTAATCCTCGATCACATCNGCCAACAGCTCGAGCTGATCGACGAGATGCGGATATTTGGGCGCATGGATCTCGGCGAATTCGAGTTTCAATTGCGGCAGCTTGAGGTGCACGCCATGCAAAATCTGCGGCGTTACCTTGGCGGCGTTATGATGGACGAAATCGGCGATCTCGGACATGGGAGCCACCGTAATAAGCCGTCGCCCAAAAGTCAAAACGGATTAAACCGTTTGCACCTCCATGCGCGGCAGGGACTGGATAAAGGCATCGCCGTAACGCTTGGTGAGCACGCGGTTATCGAGCACCGCCACAATGCCGCTGTCGGCGCGCGTGCGAATCAGCCGGCCGACGCCCTGGCGGAATTTCAGAATCGCCTCGGGCAAATTAAACTCCATGAANGCATTGCCGCCGCGCGCCTCGATGGCCTCCACCCGCGCCTCGATGAGCGGATGATCCGGCACGGCAAACGGCAGCCGCGTGAGAATCACGTTGCTCAGCGCTTCGCCCGGCACATCGACGCCCTGCCAAAAGCTGTCCAGACCGAACAACACCGAGTCGGNGTCNCGCTTGAATTCNTCNANCATCGCCGNTCGCGGGGTGCCGGTGCCTTGCACCAGCGCCCGGATGCCAAGGTCGTCAAAGGCCGGCTCCAGTTCGGCGGCCACCTCGCGCATGAGTTTGCCGTTGGTGAACAGCACGAACGCCTTGCCCTGAGTCATGCGCACAAAATGCTCGATCCAATGCACGAGCGAGCNGGCGTATTCGTCATCGCGCGGATCGGGCATCCGGCTGGCGATGTAGAGCTTTACCTGTTGCTCGTAATCAAACGGCGAACCGAGCTGTGCGCGCCGGGCGGTTTCNGCGCCGACTTGTTTCATGAAATATTCCAGCCCGGGNCACAGCGCCTTTTGTTCCGNCGGNAGCTCACTNCGNTCGGGATCNGCAATCGCCAACGTGGCGCTGGTGCAGANCACCGGCACTCCGCGGCCGAACAAATGACGGCGNAGAAACTCGGCGGTATCAATCGGGGCCGCATTGAGTGCCAGTGCCTGACCCTGACGACCCGTGCGCTCGACCCAGTACACGTGCTTCTCTGCCGATTGCCCGATAAACGTGCTCACCGCCTCGCGGATCTCNCCAATGCGTCGGTTGCATTCGATCAATTCCNCGGAGGCCTCCTCGTCCTCGCTGGTCTCGATCAATTCCCCGAGGCTCTCGCGCACGCGCTGCAGCGGNAGTGACACAGTATCTTCCACCAAATCCGATTCGCGAATGCGGAGCTCGCTCCAGTCGCGTTGTCGTCGGGGTGATTTGTCGTGGACGGCGTCGCAGGCGGTTTCCACGTGGCCGAACAGTTTGTCGGCCTCCTCGATGGCATCGGCCACCTGCCGCACCATCGCGCCCTTACGCAGGGTGGAGAGCAGGCCTTTCTCNGTGCGCGGATTCCACAGGCGCTGGAGATTGAAACGGATTTGGCCGCTGGAAACATGCAGGCCGATNTGNCGTGAGGCAACGCGGTCCAGATGCTGCGCCTCGTCAAAAATCGCAAAGTCATCACGAAAGATCAGGCCTTCACCGGNGTCTTCCTCCTCNTCCATGTAGCCGGCCAGACCGAGCGTGAGATTGGAAAAGAACAGTGCGTGATTGAGCACGAGCACATCGGCGGCGAGAAAACGGCGGCGCGCTTTTTGGAAGAAACATTCGCCATGCAGCGAGGCGGATTCACTGCCGCGCCCGCAAAACTTCGGTGAACATAGACCGCGCTCGGAGGCCACGGCCTCCCANACCTTGGGATCNGGTTCCACGTCGAAATCCGACAACGTGCCGTCCTCGGTTTCCTTGGNCCACGCTTCCACGCGTTTCAGCTCGGAAATTTCCGGCGAAGTAAACAGCCCGTCGGCCCGTTGCAAGGCGCGCGCAAGTCGCCGCGTGCACAGGTAATTACCGCGGCCCTTCAGTAGCGTGTAGNTGAAATCCACCGGCAAAATGCGCTGCAACATCGGGAGATCCTTGTCGGCCAGTTGTTCCTGCAGGTTTATGGTGTGGGTGCAGATCAGCGCCTTGCGGCCGTGGGCACGCCCGAACAGGATGGCGGGGATCAGATAGGCAAGGCTCTTGCCCACGCCCGTGCCGGCCTCGACCACGCAGTTTTTGCCGGCTTCCAATGCGCGAATCACGCCGGTGGCCATCGCCTGTTGGGGTTCGCGAAACTCAAAGTTGCTGGCCTTTGAGAGNAGACCGNCCNGGCCGAAGATTTCCTCCACTTGAGATTCAAGGCTCGGCAGATCGCCCGCGTCCGGATCGGAATCGGTCGGCAGATAATCGGTGGAGAGGATCATTGCCCCGCGTTGCGCTCCACCACTTCCTGTTGCGCGCGGTTCTTTACGATGTGGTTGGCGGGCAGCACTCCGCGCCAGTTGGTGTTGGGGTACACCACACTATCACGCCCNATAATGCTACCGGGGTTGAGCACACTGTTGCAGCCCAGCTCCGCGCGGTCGCCCACCAAAGCGCCGAACTTCCGCAGGCCGGTGTCGACGGCGTCNTCAGCCTGCCCCACGANGATGTTGCCGGNAATGGATTTGAGATTGGAAAGCACCACACCCGCACCGAGGTGCGCGTGATGGCCTAGGATTGAGTCGCCCACGTAATTGAAATGTGNCACCTGACAGTCGTTGAAGAGCAGCGCGTTTTTCAGCTCACAGGAATTNCCCACCACACAANCGTCNCCCACGATCACATTCGCGCGNANNTANGCNCCNTGGCGGATCTGNCAATTGCGCCCAATGATCGCGGGACCTTCGATGTANGCNCCNGGCTCNACNANNGTNNCNTCGCCGAGNAACACNTNNTNGCCNANNAACGCNTGAGGGGAAACGGTGGCGTGNACGGCCGGCTGCAGCTNNGNNNCGAGGTAACCGGCGATGCGCGGCANGGCNTCCCATGCGGGGGCGTCGTCGGCGAACACCGNNGCGTGCTCNGTCTGGCTGAGGTCAAAAAGATCCACCGCCGTGTACATGCTGNGAGCCTAGGCGAAGGGTTCCGGCCCGGAAACGTTTTTCCGTTCACAACTGCAGCGTTGAAAAAACCCCATTTTTGCGTATGCTCCCCGCGATGGATTTGACGCGCACAGCATTTGGCGTATGGGGCGGCGGCCGCTACATGCACTTTGGCGAAAAGCTGGAGGAGGACCGATTCCTCGGGCTGATCGATCGCGCCTACGACCGCGGTGTGCGCACATTCATGACCGCTGATGTGTACGGTCAGGGTGCCGCCGACGAAATGCTCGGGAGCGGACTCACCGGCAAGGACCGCGACAGCTATTGTCTGGTCGGCGCCGTCGGCCATGACTTTTACGAGGGCCAACGCGAGGGGGCGCGCGGGTTCCCGCGCTTTACCGATGCCGCACTGCGCGGGCCGGAGGGATACGCCGATTACCTCAAGGCCGCCACGGAAAAGAGCTTGAGCCGGTGCGGTGCGGACAAATTTGACCTGCTGCTGCTACATAACCCGGACGTGACCGGCTACATGAGCGAGGCGGTGTGGGACNGCATGTCGGCCCTGAAAGAGGCCGGCCTCACCGANCGCGTCGGCATCGCGCCCGGCCCGGCCAACGGCTTCACGCTGGACATGCTATGGAGCATGGAAAAGTTCGCCGACCAAATCGACTGGGCAATGGTGATCCTGAATCCGCTGGAGCCCTGGCCCGGCGGGCTGGTACTGCCNGCCGCGGAGAAGTTTGGCATCAAGGTCATCACCCGAGTNGTGGACCATGGCGGCCTGTTTCATGGCGATGTGCGGCCCGGGCACGCGTTCGCNGATGGCGATCACCGCGTGTACCGCCCGGCTGGTTGGGTGGAGGCNGGCAACGAGAAGATGGATCGCATGCGCNCGGTGGCCGANGAACANGGCNTGNCNNTGCTGCAGTTGGCCTGNCTGTGGAACCTNGCGCATCCNGCNGTGGAAAGCGTGATNCCCACCTTGATNCAGGAAGCCGGNGANGNNGCCAANACNATNGAGGCNAANCTCGATGANNTGGCNGATCTGCCGGANCNGANGCTCACNNACGAGCAACGCGATTTCATNACCGANATCGGCAACAACAAGGGCTGTATGGACCTCAAGGGGGCCAATCCGAANTTNGACGGNNCGGAGCCGTTGCCGGACCGCTGGGGCTTGCAGCCCGGGCACAAGGAGGTTGGCGAACGCTGGGGCATCGTGCCCGAGCGCGACTTGGTTTGCACCATGTAACACGCATCGCGCGCCGCGGTGTACTGGATCTGTTGTTGCTGGCACTGCTGGCGGCAGCCGGCTGTAAATCTGCGGCGGGACATACGGTCAACGCCGTGGGGCGTTTTGCCGTGGGCACCCTCACGTCCGGCGGCAACCCCATTGCGGGCGCCCAGAGCGCGGCACTTGGCACGGCCATCGATGTGGCGCGCGATCCCAAGGGGGAACAGTTTGAGGATCAGCGGCCGAAAATTGTCACCGTTTACTCCGAAAAACGCGGCGTGCAAAAGGTCATCCCCTGGAAGGAAGGCATGACGGTCTACTCCGCCCGGCGCGCCGCCCGCCTTACCGGACCGGTGGGTGAATGCGAGATTGAACGCGGCGACGAAACGGTGAAAGCCGATTTCAAATCCGTCCTCGAGCGCGGTGACGTGCTGCGGTTCCAGCGATGAAATCCCTTGTCCTCATCCTGTTGTGCCTCGCCTGCGGCTGTGTGGCGGTCGCCAAGAAAACCATTCAAGCCACCGGCACCGTGGCTGAGACCTCCCTGAAGGTGACCGGGCAAGTTGCCAAGACAGCCGTGGGGACCACGCTCGATGTTACCAGCACCGCCTTCAAGAAAGGTGCCGTGACCGTCATCGACACCGGCGTCAGCCGCAAGGTGCCCTGGGAGGAAGGACTGCGGGTGTCCAAGTTTCAGGCCGCCGGCCGTACCGTGGAAGTGCTGCGCGGCGCGCAAAAAATCAAGACGAACGCTGATACAATTCTCCGGGCCGGTGATGTGGTGCGGCTGAACTAGCCATGAACGAAAAATACATCGCCGCCAAGGAACGCATCGCCGCCAAGCGCGCCGGGCGGCCATTGCCCGCCGAGCGCTCAGTCGAACGCCTGCCGCCCGGCCAGCGGGAGGTGGATAATTTTCCCGTATTGGACATGGGCGTCCATCCCGAGATCCCGCGCGACCAATGGCAGCTTAAGATTCACGGGCTGGTGGAAAATCCCGTTACGCTCGATTGGAACCAATTCATGGCACTGGAGCAATTCAGGGACATCAGCGATTTCCACTGCGTCACCACCTGGAGCCAGTTCGATATGGACTGGGAAGGAGTCTCGATGCTCACGCTGTTGGATTTGGTGAAACCCAAGCCGGAAGTCAGCCACGTGTTCTACAAGGGTTATGACGGTTACTCAACCAACACCTCGCTCGACTCCGTGCTCGATGATGACACGCTGGTCGCCCATACGTGGAACGGCGCACCGGTAACCTTGGAACACGGCGGTCCCGCGCGCGTGATCATNCCCAAGCTCTANGCCTGGAAAGGNGCCAAGTGGGTCAGCGANATNATCTTNCTCGACCNCGACATCCTCGGCTTCTGGGAAGTCCGCGGCTACTCCAACACCGCCGANCCNTGGCGGGATGATCGTTATTCGTGAGNGGANGCGTCNGGCAAATCTTCCATGCCNAGAATCGGAGCGTATCGCTCTGTAACATCTAACCGNANGTCGTCCACTCCATCTTGATCGAAGGGATGCTCCAAACGATCTTGGATGATGTCCAAGCTTACGAAAACTAGGCTGTAAACAGCCGCCACAAAGTAGCCGGCGTAAACGGATTCATTAGCCAAGTGCGCGAAGTGCGGGGCGAACAGGACGGGGACGGAATGAAGAAACACTTTGCTGTAGGCGCGNAGAGTAATGGGCGTGCGGTAGCGCGTGATNTTGCGCATGCGTTCAAACTCAATCATGACTGCGCGGAGGTATTGGTTGGCACGGGAGATTTCGGAGCCGGANACGCCGGCTTCGCGGAGCGCTTCGTGGTGTNAGGACCACTTGGAAAANACATTATAAACNGCATTGAANTTTTCCTGTGTGGAATCCGCCAACGCCTTGGTGAGCGCGCGAAACAAGCCCGGGCCGAGCTCCTGCNGTGTTTCATTGACGCGCCCCTTATCTGCCGGNGTCCAGTCGCGCGCGGCAAANGCCAAGGCGATCACATGCCCTTTAATGGAAGCCAAATATTTTAAGGCTTCCTCGCGGCGCCGATACGCGGAGTTGATGGAGAACACAATTGGAAACACCACCGCAATGCCGATTAGGGTGGTTGGCAATTCAGTAGCNAAGCCTTGTTTGCGGCAAAACCAAGTGGCCCCCACAGCCATGGCGATGACAATCAGGGTGCGGTGGTTGANGATTCGGAAAAAATTGGAAATCGTGGTCATAGACAATCGTAGNTGTTGCAGGGAAGTATCCTAACGCAATNGACATTTCNCCTTCAAGCAAGGCCGATTCTCCGCGCGTCAGCTAACGATTTTCGGTAGTTAGAAGTTTTGGGGAAAACGTGGGGAAACNGGTGCCGCCGGATCAATCCTTTTCAAAAAACCTCAAGAAAACGCACATTCTCAAGAAAAAGGGAGTCGTGAATAACCTGCGAACAACCGCGGATTACTCGTACTTCCACTTCATAATCCAAGGATCCTGTGTGGTGCTTTGAAAGGCCTTGAGCTTGGCTTTGTATTCCTCCAGNACCTCGGCGTACTTTTCGTCGCTGGCGAGGTTCACGCCTTCATTCGGATCGGCACTAATATCAAACAGCTCGAATTCCGGTCGTTTAATATACTCGCGAACGGTCTTTTTACCATAGGGCGCGTTCATGCCCTTCTTCCATTGCGCCTGCCAGCTCGGTGCCGCCCACAGGTCGCTGGCGAAGGGGTACGGCAGCGGGTGGGCGATGTTCCAGATAAGCTTGTACTTGCGGTCCCGAATGACGCGCATGGGGTAGTACATTTGGATTTCATGAAATGTGTGGCTGGCNCNGATCTGATCCCAGCCCTCGGGNTTTTTTTCGGNCAGAATCNTNAGGAATGACCGNCCGTGAAATTTGTACGGGCCCTTCTTTGTTCGGCGGCCGGCTGGCATGGTNGCCAGCTCGGGCTTGGCGGCGCCTTTCTCGGNATCGTAACCGCCGGCGAAATCGAGCAGCGTCGGGACGATATCCACAAAGGACACCATCGCGTTGTTNGTGTTGCCGCGTTCTTTTTGGTACGGATTACGNACGAGGAACGGAACGCGNAAGCCNCCTTCATAAACCGTCGTCTTGCCGCCGGCAAAGGCCATGCCGTGATCGCTCGTAAACAGGATGATCGTGTTGTCCCATTTGCCNTTTTTCTTGAGGATCTCCATCAGNCGNCCGAGNCCNTGGTCCACGCGCGANGTGCTTTGNTAATACTGCGCNAGCTCGGCGCGNGTNTCGGGNGTGTCNGGNAGGAANGGNGGCACNGTCACCNTGGCGGGGNCATAGAACACTTCCTNCACNCCGGGGTACGCGCCCTTGTTGGGCTTGTTGCCGAAGCGGTCNGGCTTGATGCNNCAGCTCNTTGGCGCGCCCGCCGCCGCGATGCGGATCNCTGGTGGCGTAGTAGAGGAAGAACGGCTTTTTGGATTCGGCTTTGATAAACTCCTCGCAGTTGTTGGCCATCTCCACCGTGCTGCGGCTGTTGCCGGGGATTTTGGTTTCAAAAAAGTAAACCTCCTCCGGCCCGTTGTGATGCTTGCCAATGCGCGCGGTGCGATAACCCGCCTTGGCGAGCAGCACCGGCAGCGTCTTCACCCACGGAAAACTGCTGAACTTGTGGTAGCTGTGCAGGTGCCCGTAATGGCCGTTGCGGTGATTGTGCAGTCCGCTGAGCACCACGCTGCGGCTGGCACTGCAACTGGCGGTGGTGGCGAAGGCATAGCGAAACAGCGTGCCGTCGGCGGCTAGCCGGTCGATATTCGGCGTCACCGCCGTCATGTCGCCGTAGCACCCCATGGTTGGGCTGAGGTCATCGGCAATGACGACGATGATGTTTTTTTCCGCGGCTGAAGCAGCCGAGACCAATAGGTACAGGCCGGCCAGAACGGATCCGATTCGTTTTAAAAGTGCCATGGGCAGACAGTAATCCCGCGGGGTTGTGACAATGCGTGCGGACAACATGCCCCAAAATACCGCGCGGCGCAAGAGGGCTGGCACCGCTGATTCGTTACTTTTTAAGGAATACCAGCAGGTCAGCCAGCTCCTGTTTCGTCATCGTTTTCTCGAGGAGATCGGGCATGAGCGAGATGGAACTGGCCCGGATGGCTTTGACGTCTTTGCGCGCAATGGTCTTCGTTAGGCCGAGCGGGAGCTTGAGGGTGATTTGCAACGGCGTGTCGGCGGCGAGGAGGCCGGCGAAGGTTTCGGTTTCGTTAGTGTCCACCTCGTACATCGTGTACTGAGGGTAGACTTCCTGGTTGGGCACGATGATGTGCAGCAGGAGGGCTTCGGCGGGTTGGTTGCGCAGGCCGGTGAGGTCGGGGCCGACGGCGTGACCGGTATTGCCGTGGCGATGGCAGGTGGCGCAGGCTCGGGTGAAAATCTTTGCGCCGTTGGCGACGGCGCCTTTCATTTTCAAAACCGGCTTGGCGGCCTCGAAGGCTTTCATGCGGTCGCGGCCAGTGTGTTTGGCGAAGAGTTGCTTGGCGCGTGCGCCGGCGGTCTTGTGGCGCTCGAGGGTTTTGCGGCGGGCGGGCGTTATGGCGTGGACGGGCACGATGCCTTTCTCGAGGGCATCAATCAGCCCGGGATGATGCAGGGCACTGCGGGTGATGATGCCGAGCACAGCCTCGCGCACGGTCGGCGTGAAGCTGGCCCATGCCTTGGGCTGGAGCAGGGCTTGGCTGACGCGGGCGTCGTTGAGGTTGCCCAGCGCCTGCACGGCGGCGGCTTGGATATCGGGCGTGCGCAGGGCGACATCGACCAAATCCGCGCGCGGCAACAGCAGGCGAAGCAGGGCGTCGCCGGCGAAGCCGAAGTCAGTATTGCCCATCAGCTCAATGGCGGCGAAACGGCGCGGCAGGGAAATGCCGGCCCCAACGGAGTTGCGGGCGGAGCGTAGGGTAGCCTTGATGGTGAAGTCGGCGACCACATCCGTCGGCAGTTGGTTGGCCTCATACTGGGCCTTGATTTCAGCGGGCGTGATTTTGGAGGTGAGTGGGATGAAATTGCGTAGCGGATGTGCGTCGGGATGGGTGGCGGTGAGCTTCACGCCTTTCTTTTTGGCGCCGAGGATGAGGCCATTCAGGAAGGCAGCACGTTCCCAAACGGAAATGCGGATGGGCTCTTTGCGCAACTCGGGCTGCGCCATTTGCGTGCCGAGGTTCCAAAAATGAATCATCTGCGCCGGCGTGCAATCCTGCACGACGATGCGGCCGAGCTCCTTCATTAACGTGATGTAACTTTGCTGGACGGCTCCGTTCTTGATGGGGCGCGTCGTCCGGATGTGATCAAACACAAGCAAGGCGTCCCCTTTGCCCAGTGCATTGAACACCGCCGCGCGCAGCCATTTGTCGTCGGCGTCCTGCATCAATGCGGCCGCCAGTGCCTTGGCTTTGTCCGGATGTTTTTGTTTGGCGAGTTGCAGCGCGGCAAGGAAGCGGGCGTTGTCGTCGGCGGACTGCGCTTGTTTTAACAGAGTTTTAATCGGCGCCTTGG
>PBFV01000009.1 GCA_002718935.1 Verrucomicrobiales bacterium | reverse complement strand
TACGAGGGCGGCGAGCAGCTCCCGCTTTTTGCCGGTCCACGGATGTTGCGGGCTCCAGAAGAGGCCATGGTGCACCACCAGCAGGTCCGCGCCGGCCTCAGCGGCGAGGCGCACGGTGGACAGTGAGGCGTCCACGGCGGCGGCAATGCGTTTCACCTTGCCGTTGTTTTCCATCTGCAAGCCGTTATGGGCACCGTCGTAATCTTCGATTTCACTAATTCGCAGGGTGCGGTCGGTGTGCTTCACAATGGCCTTCAGGTCGGTGGGCATGCGGGGATGAAACCATAAAAGGCTCATGGCGCAAATTTTTTCACGCGCGCATTGCAATCGCCACGGGGCTTTTCCATGATGCCGCGCGGTGAGCACTCCCCCTTCCAACGGCGCATGGACCATTGATGATGCCGGCAGCCTGTACAATATCGGCCGCTGGGGTGCGGGGTATTTTGGTATCAATCCCGGCGGGCGCGTGGAGGTGCGGCCGCGGCAGGAGTCGGGCGCGGCGGTGGATATTCTGTCGGTGGTGGCCGAAGCGCGCCAACGCGGCCTGCGCTATCCGATGCTGCTGCGGTTTCAGGATATCGTGCGCCATCGTGTGGAGGCCATCAACGGCTCGTTTGGCGAGGCCATCGACCGGCACGGATACAGCGGCCGATATCGCGGGGTGTTCCCGGTGAAGGTCAATCAACTGCGTGAAGTGGTGGAAGAAATCATCGATGCCGGCCGGCCGTTTGATTTTGGCCTGGAAGTGGGCAGCCGCGCGGAGCTGTACGCCGCACTGGCGCTGCTGGATGAGCCGGGCAGCCTGATCATTTGCAATGGGTTTAAGGACGAGCCCTTTATTCGAGGCGCGTTGATGGGCACGCAGCTGGGCAAGCAGGTGGTATTGGTGATCGAAAAACTGGAGGAGCTGCCGGCCATCCTGCGACTCGCACGGGCTACGGGCGTGGAGCCGCTGATCGGCATGCGGCTCAAGCTGCTTAGCCGGTCCGCCGGCAAATGGGCCGACAGCAGCGGCGAGGATGCAAAGTTTGGCCTGAGCACTTCGGAACTGGTGGCGGCCACGGAGCTGTTGCGGCGTGAGGGGTTGGCGCATTGTTTCAAGCTATTGCACTTTCATATTGGCTCGCAGGTGCCGGATATCCTCACGATCAAAACTGCGGTGCAGGAGGGCGCGCGGTTTTATGCCAAGCTGCGCAAGCTGGATTTCCCGCTCGATTATCTGGACGTGGGCGGCGGCCTCGCGGTGGATTACGACGGTAGCCGGGCGGCGTTCGAGAGCAGCACCAATTACACGCTGCGCGAATACACCGACGACGTGGTGGCGACCATCGGCGAGGTGTGCGATGCCGAGGAGGTGCCGCATCCGACCATCGTCAGCGAGAGCGGCCGGGCGATCGTGGCGCATCACAGCGTGCTGGTGGTGGAGGCTTTCGGTGCCATCGGCAAATCCCTCAAGCCGCGTTTGCAGTACGGCGATGACGAGCATGTGCTGGTTCACCAGTTGCTGAAAATTCGCCGCAACTTTAATCGTGGCAACAATCAACTGGCCGCCTATCACAAGGCGCAAAAGTGCAAGCAGGACGCGCATGACATGTTTACCTTGGGCGTGCTGGAGCTGGACGCCAAGGCAAAGGTGGAGACGCTGTACTGGGAGATTTGCGCCAAGGTTCGTGCCCATTATCAAGAGCGCGACCATGTGCCCGAGGAGGTCAGCCAGCTCGAGGACAGCATGGGCGACCAGTACGTTTGCAACTTCAGCGTGTTTCAAAGCCTGCAGGATCACTGGGCGCTGGACCAGTTGTTCCCCATCATGCCGCTCGCGCGGCTGGACGAGGAACCCACGCGGGATGCCACGTTGGTTGATATCACCTGCGACAGCGACGGGGCCGTGAAGCAGTACATCGACCTCGAGGACGCCCGCGACACGCTGCCGCTTCATCCGCTGCGCAAAAACGGTAAGGGCATGGAACGGTATCCGCTGGGGATTTTTCTCACCGGCGCTTATCAGGATATCATGGGCGACATGCACAACCTCTTCGGCAGCGTCCACGAGGTGCACGTGTTTCTCGATCCTGACGAGCCGAGCGGTTATTACGTGGAGGAGATTATCCCCGGTAACACCGTCGTGGAATCACTCAACACCGTGCAGTATGACGAGAAGCAATTGAAGCGTTGGATGAAACAGCAGGTGGACACCGCCATCAAGGCTGACCGCCTGAAACCTTCCGAGGGCATGCGTTTATTGGACGCTTATGACCGCGGCCTGCGCGATTACACGTACCTGAATTTTTCTTAACCCATGGCCGACGACCCGCTGCAACCCGACCTGATGCCTTCCCTGCGCCGCTTGGTGCGGGGACTGGAGGTGCTGTTCTGGTCGCTGCCCGCAGCGTTGGTGGTGTGCGTGGCGGAATCGGTATCCTTTGAATGGCAATCGTGGGGCGTGTTACCGCTGGTGCTGGTGATGGGCCTCTTGTGGTACGGTGTCTCGCGGCTGAAGGTTTTCCAACCGGGCGAAACCGTTTGGCAAAGCACGGTAACGATCACCGAATTGCTGGCACTGGCACTGGTGGGGCTGGCTCCATTCCTGCATTGGTTTCACCACGTGCCCGAGATCCCGGCCGAATACCTTACCTCCGGCCAAAAACACATCAGCTACTGCCTCGTGGTGTTTTGCTCGGCCACTATCATGTTTCTACTGAACTTAAACCACGCGATCGCCCGGTTGGCGGCGATGTTACCGGACGAAGTACTGCGGCGACATACGCGCTTTTTGGTTATCACAAATTTCATCCTGTTCGTCCCGTTGCTGGCGTTGATGTTGCTGCCGCAATTCAGCTTTGCGATCTTCAATGCGCTGGCGCGCACAACGCCGGCTCTGGCCGAGGCGGCGGGCACTCCGTTCGGCGTGGAGGCGTGGCTGCAATCGGCGGCTTTGTGGCTGGCAACGCTGATCGTGGCGACCACCATGGCGATGGTTTGGAAAACCAAAGAGGTGGTGCTCAATGGCGTGTTCAGCCTTGAGCCGCCGGCGTTGGAGGATGAAATCGACGAAACTGAAGAGGATTTCGATCCCTCGTTAAATTAAGCTGCTGCGGCCGGGGCGTCGACGAGGTTGTACCAGTTGTCGCGCTGGCGGGGTTCGTAGCCGAGGTCGCGGATGAGGCGCTGCATGTCGGCGACGTCCATGCAGTAAACGGTGCCGGCCTTGGACACAACGTTTTCCTCGATCATGATGCTGCCCAAATCATTTGCGCCATGGCGCAGGGCAATCTGGCCAATCTCGCGCCCCTGAGTGACCCATGAGCTTTGGATGTTCTCAACGTTATCGAGGTAAATGCGCGAGAGAGCCTGCATGCGGAGGTACTCGTGCGAGCCAACGGTGGGTGCCTTAAGCTTGGTGTTCTCGGCCTGAAAGGTCCACGCAATGAAGGCGGTGAAGCCGCCGGTGTCATCCTGCTGCACGCGCACGCGGTCCAAGTGCTCAATGCGTTCCTCGACGGTCTCCACGTGACCGAACATCATCGTGGCCGTTGTGGCAAGGTTTTGCCTGTGGGCAATGGCCATCACCTCCAGCCAGTCATCGCTCATGGCCTTGAGCGGGGAAATCTTTTGGCGTACGCGGTCCACGAGAATTTCGCCGCCGCCGCCGGGGATGGAGCCGAGCCCCGCAGCGGCAAAGTCGCGCACGAGATCTTCCATCGGTTCATCAAACACCTCACGGAAATGCACAAACTCGCTTGGGCTAAAGCCGTGCACATTGATAGTCGGAAATTTTTCCCGGATATGCGAAAGCAGGTCGAGGTACCATTGCTTGCTCAGCGAAGGATGATGGCCGCCTTGCATGAGGATTTGTGTGCCGCCGAGCGCAAGCGTTTCCTCAATTTTTTGATCAATCTCATCATGCGTGATCACGTAGGCATCATCTGCATTTTCGCGCCGCCAAAACGCACAGAACTTGCAGTAGACATTGCAGACGTTCGTGTAATTGATGTTGCGATCAATGCTAAAGGTGATGATGTCATTGCCCCGCCCGTCGAAGGCTTCGGCCTTGGCCAGTTCGCGCCGCTGATGCGCGAGTGCGCCGAGCGTCTCCAGCGGCAAATCATAAAGCCGCCGCGCCTCCGCCGGCGTGATGCGTTCGCCGTTCCAAGTTTTCTGCAGCAGCTCGTCCACAGACGGAGTGTACACCATGGGAGGGACGAGTTCCAACTCGTCCCGGTTGAAATCAAAATGGGGCAAGGTGGAACTTGCCTCTCCCGTTACACGAATGTGGGCTCAATGACTGGCTGATCGCCGTGAGTTTTCAAAAGCTCTACGAACTTGGCCAAGCCGGCTTTTTCGGCCTCGGCCAAGTCGTATTGGATGTGGCCGCCGAGATAGGCTTGGCGGAAGGGTTCATCAAAATCGGGATGAGCGGCAATGGTATCAGCGAGTCGATCCAGACCTTGTTTTTTGGCGGTGCGGAGTTTATTGCGAAGAGCAGGGTCGTGATGGCCGCGGCGCAGCGCCCAGACGGCGTAAACAAAGGGCAGGCCGGTCAATTCGTGCCAGGCTTCGCCTAGGTCCCAAAGGGTGTGGTCATGGGGCGCGCGGAGAAAATCGATNCCGGGATTGCCGATGAGCAGCACGTTTTCCAGATCCATCGCCTGCTGGTAATCGGGNAGCGGCTCGAAGNCCGGACGCAGGCCGCGTTCGGCGAGCAGCACCCGGAGGAGATTCACGCTNGTGAGGCTGGCTGTATCACAATGGATGGTCTCGATGGCCTCAAGCGGTTGTCGATGAGCGAGGAACACACTGGCCACGGGGCCGTTGGAAGCCACAGCAACCCCATCGAGGATTTCATAGCCTTCGTTCAACAACACCTCGGTGACACTGACGAGGGCAGCGTCCAGATTGCCCGCGCGCAGTTTTTCGGCGAGAGCAGAAGGGACGATGAATTCGGTTTCATCCTCGATCCCGCAGGTGAGCGGTACGGAGTTGAGGTAGGGAACTGAGCCGATCCGCTTCATGCTCAGGCGGTGGCGAGGTTGTCGTCGAGGATCGCCGAGGGTGCGGAATCGTCACCGGCGGCTGGAGTGTCGCCAGTCCATTCGCGGATGGGTTCGTAAAAGGTGTTGCGCTGCACAGGCAACTTGCCGGCTTCGCGGATGGCTTTCACCAGTGCGGCTTCGGCTTGTCCGTCTCCGCCGCCGGCCCCGGCCATTTTGAAAATGTGTTCCTCAATGATGGTGCCGTGCAGATCATCGGCGCCGTAGCTGAGGGCCACTTGCGCGAGCTTCATGCCGAGGCCCACCCAGTAGGCGGTGATGTGGTCAAAATTATCGAGGAACAACCGGCTCATGGCGATGGTGCTCAGGGCATCGTTGCCAGTCGGCGGCTGGCTGACGGGGATGGCATTGTTTTCCGGTTGGTATGGGAGCGGAATAAATCCGGTGAAGCCGCCGGTTTCATCCTGCAAGGCTCGTAGCTGAGCAAGGTGATCAATGCGATCTTCAATCGTTTCTACGTGGCCGAAGAGCATGGTGCACGTGCTGCGGCCGCCGAGCTGGTGCCAGGTGCGATGGGCATCAAGGTATTCGGCGGCGGTTTCCTTGCCCTTGGCGATGGTGTCGCGGACTTCCTGCTGAAAAATCTCCGCGCCNCCGCCGGTCAGGGAATCCAGTCCGGCTTCTTTCAACTCAGCAAGCACCTTGGGCATGGGCTGTTTGCTGATGCGGGCGAGATGATAAATTTCAACTGCTGTAAAACACTTGAGCTGCAAGTTGGCATCCACCGCCTTCAGCCCGCGGAGCATGTCCGTGTAATAACTGAANGGCAGCGAGGGATGCAGCCCGCCGACGATGTGCAGCTCGGTGATGCCTAGAGCCAGTGCTTCGGCGGCCTTGGCTTGCATTTCCTCGATAGACAACTGGAACCCATCTCCATTGCGCTTCTTGCGTGCAAAACTGCAGAACTGGCAGGAGAGAATGCAGTAGTTGGAGTAATTGAGGTAACGATTGATGATGTAGGTGGCGCGATTGCCCACCTTGCGCTCGGTGGCCAGCATCGCCAANCGNCCGAGGGCGTTGAGATCGGGCGTGCGGTGCAAGCGCAAGGCGTCGTCCGTATCCAGCCGCGTGCCGGCCTCCACCTTCTCGGCGAGGTCGGCCAGTTCACTTTGTTGCAAAATAAAATCCATCACATGCGATACTGTACAAACCTCGGCACCAATGAGACCTCGGTGATAACCATGATCATGAATACGATGCTAATGATGGCATTGAGATTGAAAAAGGCTTTTTGCACCCANTCGAGTCCGCGCCGGCGGGCGATCCAGTGCTCCACTATGACGCATACGCTGATGATCAGCAGGCCGATCCAATAAGCGAGCTTGAAGGCGGCCACCAGCCCAAAGGCCACGAGCAGTGCCAGCATGGCAAAGTGCACGAAGAGGGAGGCGTTTAGGGCATTGTCGGGGCCCCAGCGCACGACGATGGAATGCAGCTTGTGGTCGCGGTCGAACTCGAAATCCTGAATGGCATAAATGATGTCAAACCCGATGAGCCATAGCACGACAATCACGGAGAGCAGCACCGGCACGGCGGCGGAGAATTTGATGGGTCCGCCAAAATTCAGTGAGCCGTGCACCGCCAGCCACGCGCCGAGCGGTGCCAGCCCCAGAGCAATGCCGAGGAACACATGAGTGAAATCTGTAAACCGCTTGGTGAGTGAGTAGCCGAGGATGAACACCAGTGCCACCGGCGAGAGTATCAGGCAGGTGAGCTGACTGTGGTCGCCGGCACGCACCCAATCGATGCCGTACGCTGCGCCAACGAAGAGCGCGCCGCTGAGCAGGCACAGGGACCACGCGCTGCCCAACGATATTTTGCCGGCGGGCAGATGGCGATTCTTGGTGCGCGGATTGGCGGCGTCAAACTTGCGATCCACGATGCGGTTGAAGGCCATGGCGCAGGTGCGGGCGGTGATCATAGCCAGCAGGATAAGCCCGGCCAGTTGCCAGCCGGGCCAGCCGAGTTTGAGCGCGGTGACGCCCGCCTGTTCCCCGTGCGCGGCGCGGGCGGCGAGCACGGTGGCGGCAATGGCAAAGGGCAGGGCAAAGACGGTGTGCGACAGTTTCACGAAATCCGCCCACTTCGCCCACAGCGAAGGCTTGGGGGAATCCTCCTCAGACGCCGAACGCCGCGCCCGTTTCTCCTTTCGCGCCACAGGCAGAAGCTGCTTGATTGAAAGGGAAATGACAAGCTTGGGTGGAAAGTTGAATCAATCCCTCTCCTCGGGCCAGCGGGGGGAGATGGTGTTTTCCACGCCAAGATGATCGAGGACGCGGGCCACGACGGTGTCGGCAAGTTCCTCAATGGTTTGGGCGCCGGAATAAAAATAGGGATTGGGCGGAAGCAACATCGCGCCGGCTTGGAGCAGCAGCTCCATGTTTTTGATGTGGACGAGGCTCAGCGGTGTTTCACGCGGGCAAAGGATGAGTTTTTTGTTTTCCTTGAGCATCACGTCGGCGGCGCGCAGGAGGGCGTCCTCACTGTAGCCGTGGGCGATGCGGCCGAGGGTGCCCATGGTGCAGGGCAGGATGACCATCGCATCAAAAGCATTGGAGCCGCTGGCGAAGGGAACGTTCATGCTCTTGGCGGCGTGCAGTGGCACGCCCTCGGGGAGCTGCAGACCATCGGGCAATTCTTCCTGCATGACGACCTGCCCGTAACTGCTGGTGATGACGTGAATCTCATGGGCCTTGGGATCCAGCCGGTCGAGCAACCGCTGGGTGTAAATGGCGCCGCTGGCGCCGGTGATGGCCACGAGAATCCGCACAGGCGCAGCATGACCGCGAAGAGGCGCGCGGCGCAAGCAGTTACTCACGGCGGTGAATAACCTCGACAATCCCGAGGGCTTCCCTTAGGGTGCGCCCGCATTTTTTGCGTGTTTCGCGCAACAAGGAGGTGCAATGAACAACCAATCACTGGCTTTGGCCGCAGGAGTTGCGGGCGTGGTTCTCATGTCCTGCAGCACCAGCTCGCCCAATCCGCCGCCGGCCCAAGCGGGCGCGCGGACGGCCCCGAAGAATTCTCCAACCGTGCGGCAGGCGACTTCGCCGCGATACATTCCACCGGCTCGGCCGCGATTACAAACCCCGGCGGAACCCACGCGTCCGTTGCGGGCGGCGGGGCAACCGGTGGTGTTGCCCGGCGAAAAATTGCTGGCCTCGCGGTCGGCGCCCACATCGTACAGCGTGAAGGTGCGCGGAGTGGAATGGGTGTCACTCCAGCGCTGGGGTGCGCTGCAGCGCGGATGGTATGGCCGGCTACGCAAGGGCGCGGATGACTCCCTGCACCGGTTGGTGATCGCCGGCATGCGGTTTGACCTCCGGCCCAAGCGACGCATTCTCACCTGCCAGGGTATGCAGATTTGGCTGGGGTTCAGCCCGGAACTGATCAATGGCCACCTGTACGTACATCACCTCGACATTCGCAAACACCTCACACCGCTCGCCAATGGCATGCCCTCGCTGGGCCGCGTGGCGGTGATCGATGCCGGTCACGGCCGGGACAACAAGGGGACGCGCAGTGTGTTCAACAAAAAGTACGAGAAAGATTACTCGCTCGATTGGGCGCTGCGTCTCAAGCCGTTATTGGAGCGCAAAGGCTGGCGGGTGTTCCTGACACGCTCGGCGGACTCGGGCATGTCACTGACCGATCGCGTGAAGTTTGCCGACCGCGTGAAAGCGACATTGTTTATCAGCCTGCATTTCAATGCCGCCGCACGTTCGGTGAGCGGGCTGGAGACATATTGCATTGCGCCGTTGGGCATGCCCTCGCACCTCACTCGCGGGCATCCGGATCGGGTGAACACGCAGGTGGCCAACAATCCGTGGGATGAATCGAGCTTCATGCTGGCCGCGCGTGTGCACAACCAGCTGTTGCTCAGTTGCCGGATGACCGATCGCGGCGTGCGTCGGGTGCGGTTCATGTCAGTGATCAAAGGCCAGAAACGCCCGGCAATTTTGGTGGAAGGGGGTTATCTTTCCAACCCCACTGAGGCCCGCAAAATCGATGCGGCTGCATACCGCCAAAAGCTCGCCGAAGGCATCGCCGCGGCGTTGTAGTTTCACCAGTTTACTTCGACCTTTCGTTTCTCACCGAACTTGTTTGTATAGAAAAGGTGGCCATGCTCGGCTCCGTATTCGTGGACCATTTTGGTGATTTTTACATCGAATAGGCAATACTCGGCGATCTCGGCCAGTTTGCCTTCGCGATACCAACGAATGGCCTGCAGGCCGTCGGCAATTTTCTCGCAACCGAAGGTGGCCTGCGCGATGGAGTCGAGCGGGATCTTGTGGCCGAGGGCCTCGTTCACCTCGATGAGCATGTCTAGTGAAGGCACCTGGCTGAAATCAAAAATGGAGTACCCCTCGAGAACGGGGTAATCAAAACCGATGTGGTTGAAGCCCACCACGAGGTCGGCGCGTTGCAGCTCTTCAATGAGCGTCTCCACCTGCGGCTCACCATAAACCTGATAGCCGGCGCGCGCGGTGCTGTAGGTGACACCCACGCTCAGGCCCATCTTGTCCTTGTTGCCCCAGCCGCCGACGTCCTGCGCGGACTTCTGCGTTTCCAAATCAAAGTAAACAATGTTTTTCATCGGCGGATCGCGTGGGTGGCTTGGCCGAAGGTATCCTCGGCGGCTTCCAGCACGGCTTCGCTTAGGGTTGGGTGGGCAAAGATGGTTTCGGCGAGTTGCTGGGCGGTGGCGCCGAGGCGGACGGCGAGGGTGATTTGGCCGATCATTTCCGCAGCGTGCCCGCCAATGATATGGCCCCCGAGCAGTTTGCCGGTTTCCGCGTGGGCAATGAGTTTTACGAACCCATCGCGTTCGCCCTCGGCCAACGCCTTGCCGATGGCGGCGAAGGGAAAGCGGCCGATTTGCACGGGGATACCGGCGGCCTCAGCCTGTTCCGGGGTGAGGCCAATGGTGGCAATCTCCGGGTGAGTGAACACCGCCGCCGGCACCTGCGTGTAATCCATCGCGGCGCCGGCCTCGGGATTGAGCAGGTTTTCGACGACCACCTTGCCTTGGGCGGTGGCCACGTGAGCCAGCTGCATTTGGCCGGTCACATCGCCGATGGCAAAAATGCCTGGCACGGTAGTCTCCATGCGTTCGTTGACGCGGATGGCGCGTCCGGCCAGCTCCACGCCCACTTCCTCCAGCCCAAGGTTTTCCGTGTTGGGCACGCGTCCGACCGCGACGAGCAGGCGATCGCCGGTGAGGGTGTCGCCGTTATCAAGTGTCAAAGTNACGCCGTCACCGGTGGCGGCGNTTTCCATGCGGCGGCCGAGGTGCAGGCCNATGCGTTGGCGTTTGAATTGCCGTTGCAACAGGTCGGCGAGGTCNGGATCCATGCCGGGCAGNAGCCNATCCTCCATTTCCACGAGCGTCACCTGACTGCCGAGCTGCGAAAAGATGCTGGCAAACTCGCAACCGATGTAGCCGCCGCCGAGGATGAGAAAATGTTGCGGGGTATCCTCAAGGCGCAGGATATCGTCGCTATTAATAATGCGGGTGCCATCGTGTGGCGCGCTGGGCAGCTCAATTGGGCGCGAGCCGGTCGCCAACACAATGGCCGGTGGNCGGGGCAGGGTGGTGACGGCGCCGGCGGCATCGGTTAACTCTATGCCATCCGCGGTGAGCCGGCCGCGGGCGTTGATCAATTCCACCGTGCTTTTTTTCAGCAACGTCTGCACGCCCTTGGCTAGGCCGGTAACCACCTGACTGCGGCGCTGGTTGATCTCGCTGAGATGATCGGCCTCCGGATCCAGCGTTAGGCCGGCAAGTCGGGCGGCCTGGGCGCGTCGCAGCAGGCCCACGCCGGCGGCCATGGTCTTGGTGGGAATGCAGCCGGTGTGCAGGCACACGCCGCCGGGTTCGTGCTGCTCAATCAACGCCACGCGCTGGCCGGCGGCAGCGGCGCGCAGGGCAGTGACGTAGCCGCCGGGGCCGCCGCCAATGATGGCGAGGTCGTACGGGGCTGGGCTGGTTTCACTCACGCGGCGAATCTAGCCAGCCTNCCGCAGCCGGGGAAAGTTTTTTCAGAGCCTGCCCCGCGCCATGACGCACCGGTGGCGTTTGCTTTTCTTTTCACACGGATTTTGATAGCGTGCCCCNCTCGATGGATGACGATGCGTCAAACGGGTCGGATAGTTCCCCCCAATCGAAAGGNGGCGGCAAGAAACTGAAGATTTATTTCCTGCCCAACCTGTTCACGGCNGCCAACCTCTTCTGTGGATTTCTTGCGCTGACCAAAATTGTGGAGGCCGATCTTTCCGGGGTGGATCCGGACTACGGCCCCATCCGTGACGCCCTGTGGCTGATTTTGCTGGCGTGCGTGTTTGATGTNTTTGACGGGCGCGTGGCGCGATTGGGCGGTTANGAAAGTCCNTTTGGCCGGGAGTTCGACTCGCTGGCCGATGTGGTGTCCTTCGGCGTGGTGCCGGCATTTCTCGTGCACAAGATTGTGCTGAAAGACGTGTTTGGTTCGCACACGGAAATTGGATGGTTCATCGCTTCGGTTTACGTCATCTGCGGTGCTTTGCGATTGGCACGGTTTAATTGCCTCTCCGCCATGGAGGAGGAAGGGGATGCGGAGGAGAAGACCGATCACTCCAGCGAGTTTGTGGGCTTNCCCATNCCGGCGGCNGCGGGNTTGGTCGCCTCNATNACGGTTTTCCTNATGTGGATGCGCGACGCNGGGNANCTCGANAANGTCGGCTGGCGATACGCGCAATATGCGTTGCCGGCGTTGCTGGTGTTTCTCTCGGCGATGATGGTGAGCAAGGTGAAGTACCCCACCTTCAAGCGCATTAACCTCCGCGGCCCGCGATCGTTTATGCTGATGGTCTTTGCAGCGATAGCAATTGGGTTGGTAGTGATCTTCCGGAAGTATGCGCTGCCCATCGGGGCACCGCTAATTTTTATTGTGTACCTCGTTTACGGCTTCGTGCGGCCATGGCTGCCGCATCGCACGCGTCAGGATTTGGAGGAGGATTCAGCTTCCGCGGGCAGCTGATCAGGAGTCTGACTTTTTCTCTTCGCCATCGCTGTCCGAACCATCGGCCGACTCAACATNTATGGGCTCGGNAGATTTGGTTGCAGCGGCAGCCTTGATTTTCTTTTTGTCTTTGTCACCGCCCANGAAAGAGAGGATCAGTAAAATCACCAGCGCCGCGATAGCGTAATTCCGCCAATTACTGCCTCCAGTCGCGGTGGCCACGTCGATGCCGAGGTTTTCGATCCGGGCGATTTCCGAATCCAAATGTGTGGACTGCTGTTGCTTGAGTCGGCCCACCGACTCCTGGGCTTCCATCAACTCCTCGGAAACATCTTGGCCGGCAGCCGATGCGGCCTTGAAACTTTCCACCTCGCGTTCCGCAAATTCGATGTCCTTTTTGATTCGCGCTTTTTTGTCGTACAGTTGTTGCAGGTACAATTGATGGCGCAAGGTGGTCACTTCGCGAAGCAGCGGGTTTACGTTGTCGCGTTGATCTTGGCGNNCANCATTGGCTTCCTCCTGTAACTGCGCCTTGGTCGGGCGTTCGCCTTCGGCAATTTCCGAAACGTGTACGATGAATCCGTCACTGCGGTTGTGGTCGGCAGCCGTGTATTCGGAAATCCAGCCTACTTCAATTTCTCCGCCCATGTCGATGGCATTTTGAATTTCGCTGAGCGTCGCGTATTGATCCAGTTGCGGCACAACTGTTTCAGCATCCAAAGAGTTTAACTTGATGGGAGGCAGGGCGATGTGCGGGGCGGTGGCATTTTCGTCCAATTCCAATGCCTCCGCAAAGGTGATGTCGTTTTCTTCCATCAGCTCTGAGATAGTGGCGCGCAATTCAGCTACGTCCTGCTTCACGCCTTCGGCTACTTGTGCGGTGACGAAGGCNTCCCTCACCTCCTGTTGTTCGGCCNGTTTTAGNTCTTCCCATTTCCGAATGACTTGTCCNACCTCACCGAGCCGCGCTAGGAAATACACGCGTGTGGTGGCATTGCCATCCTCAGTGGCAAACTGCCGTAACACCATTTTGCCGTCAGCCGTACCAGCCAGTGCCTCGGTGGCCCCTTGGAGAGCCACACCGCCAATTTCCAGCTGCCGCCCGAACTTTTTTTCAAATTCTGCTTCCACGTATGGCAAGGTCCGGTTGCCGTCTGGGTTGACGGTGGATGCCATTTCCTTCAAACGNGCTGCTGTCAGGGTGTCATTGTCCTGTCCCTTGATCAAGCTGGTGAAAAAGCCTTTGGCCTCTTTGATCACACCAAAAGCTGTGGCGCGGCCAATGTTGCCTTGGTTTTGGCGTAGGATGTCCGCCGCAGCCGTGGCGTTTAAGTCAGTGCCGGCAGGTAGTTTGGTGCCGTTCTCATCCAGATAATGATCAACGGTATTAGTGGAGTTGAGGTGCTTTTCGATGGCTTCCTTGGTCAACCGGTCTATATCCAGNGATACCTTAGCGGCAGCCACGTAAGGGGCGGGATCCACNTCTACATAGGCCACTTTGTATTTTGGGGGGAGCGACATACCGGTCAGTAATCTTTTGGTAATGNTGCTTNACNAAATCCACGTTATTGGTAGAGGCTTGNGTGGCGTTGGCCTCGTGCTTGTCGTTTTTGAAAAACACGGCTTGAGCCGTATAGCGCCGGTTCAGCGCGGCCCATTTGCCTTCCACGGCATGGTCCGGAATAAATTGCCCGCTGGCGGTGAGNAATTCGCCCATGCGTTGTAGCACCATTTCCTGCCGGNTGAATTCACGGTAGATGGCCTTGCCAGCATCCCCCTTGGGAATGATTCGNGTNNNTTNAGAAANCNANTCGATGAATNTNGTGTACNCCTTTTCATCAAATTTGCCTTCACGTTTAAACCGCNGGTCATTGGCAATGGATTTCAGTGCGGTATCCATTCCCACATGGATACCNATCTCCTCCGCTTTCTTNAGGCGTTCCAANCGCANGTGNGTGAAGAAGTCNAGNCGTGAATAATNATCCAAATCCTGAANNNTCGCCTGGNNCGAGGNGTTGGCGTCCTGGGCCAAATCGATTTGCCCCAGCGAACTGGCAATAGCACCGGCTTCCTCGGGCAATAATCGGCCTCNCAAAAATTGCGCNCGCATNTNCNGCGGNAATTGCTGCACTTGCTGTATTAGCATTCCGTTGCGGTATGAGTTTTGCATGGAAANGTTGATCAACAACATCGTCCGGGCTTCATTGAAATCCTCCTGTGTCTCGCTGGATTGTCCCTGGCCACCGTCGAAGAAATCCTCGATGCTAACGTCAGGGGTGAAGAAGATGACGAAGCTCACGATGATCACGATGATGATCGGGATCCAAAGAGCCTGCGAATGTTTGCGAATGGTGCCAAACATGGTGTGTATGCGAACGCG
>PBFV01000008.1 GCA_002718935.1 Verrucomicrobiales bacterium | reverse complement strand
CGCCTTGTGCTGGGCCGCCAAGATGCCAAAATTTCGCTCCCCCAATATAAACGAAGCTAAACAATGAACATCCAAACTAATCGGCGCCGTTTTCTCAAGACCACCACCCTCGCTGCCGTAGCAGCACCAACAATTGTACCCAATACGGTGCTGGGCCGAGCGAAAGTAGCACCGAGCAACCGCATCACGGTAGGCCTCACAGGCTCGGGAAGCCGCGGAACAGGCGTGATGAATTCCTTCCTCCGCGAGGCGGATACACAGGTGATTGCCACCTGTGACCCATACACCGTTCATCATCGTGGCACTGGACGTGGTCGCCAACTGGGACGACAGCCAGCAGCTGAGGCGGTCGGCAAGAAGTATGGCAGTAAGCCGTGCGATACATACGAGGATTTTCGTGAGTTGTGCGCGCGGAAAGATTTGGATGCGATCATCGTTGCTACTCCCGACCACTGGCACGCGCTTCAGACGCTCGAGGCATTGCGCAATGGTAAGGATGTGTATTGCGAAAAACCGGTGACGCATTTCTTTGCGGAGGGTGTGGCAGTGTACAAAGAAGCGGCAAAGCGGAAAGCGGTCTTCCAGACCGGCTCGCAGCAACGCTCGGACCGGCGTTTCCGCCACGCAGTGGAGGTGGTGCTCAATGGAGTTATAGGCAAGGTAAAATCGGTCGAAGTCGGTTTGCCTCGGGGGCATGACAACGACAACGGAGATTCCAAGCAGCACGATTACTCCAAGCGCAAAGACTACCAACTCTGGACCGGCCCGGCACCGATGCTTCCATACGTGAACGCCCGGCACCATTGGCATTGGCGATGGCACTTGGCCTACGGGGGTGGTCAACTCATGGACTGGATTGGTCATCACAATGATATATGCCACTGGATGCTTAACGAAGATAATGGTGGCCCTACTCGCGTGGAGGCGAAGAATTTCCGCCTCAGTAAGGCGAAGAGTTACAACAGTCCGACGGAATACGAAGTGCACTGCGAGTACGCCGGCGGCATCAAGACCAGTATAGGCTCGCACAATCGCATGGGCGTTAAAATCACCGGTGAGGATGGCTGGGTGTACGTCACACGCGGCCGTATGGAGGCCTCAAATCCGGCTTGGGCTAAATTGGATTTCAATCCTGGCAAGGTAAAGGCATATGCCTCCTCTGGCCACACACGCAACTTTCTCGACTGCATCAAAAGCCGCAAACCAGCCATTTGCCCCGCCGAGACTGCGCATCGCTCCATTACCCCTGGCCATCTCGGCTACGTTTCCCACACTCTTGGACGAGTACTGAAGTGGGACGCTAAGAAAGAGCAGGTTATCGAAGATACTATGGCAAATAAGCTGTTAAATGAACTCGGTTATCGAAAACCGTGGAGCCTCGGATGAGCGCAGTTGCCGCGCCCTTAACACTTTCCGGACAACACGAGTATCAAGGCAACCCATTTCCACTAGCGCTTGAGGTCAAGATTGACTCCCTTGAGAATACTTGCCGGTGGATTAGACAAAATGCAGACCAGCTAGCAGTCAATGCTGCGACACACGGTGCTGTGCTGCTGCGCGGACTGCCCTTAACATGTCCGGAAGATTTTGATGCGGCCGTAGTTGCTTTTGGCTTTCCCAACTTTTCCTATGCCGATTCTCTCTCCAATGCCTATCGCCTGAATTTCACCGAGCGCGTCTTTTCCGCCAATGAAGCGCCACCTGAGGTCACCATCTTCCTGCACCATGAAATGGCGCAGACCCCAATCTATCCGAGCAAACTGTTTTTCTTCTGCCAAAGCGCCCCGGAAACCGGCGGGGNCACGCCCATCTGTCGCTCGGATATTTTGTGGGAAAAACTTACCGCCCAATGCCCGGCTTTCGCCGCCGACTGCCAAAGCAAAGGTTTAAAATATTCCAACGTCATGCCCGCCGAAGCCGACAAAGACTCCGGCATGGGCCGCAGCTGGCAAAGCACTTTCAGCGCCGAAACCCATGAAGCCGCTGAGGTGCGCATGACCGAGCTGGGTTACACTTGGGAATGGCAAGCCAACAACGACCTCCGCGCCACCACGCCCATANTACCTGCCGTGCGTAACCTAGGCGATGGGCGCANTAGCTTTTTCAACCAACTTATTGCGGCCTTCAAAGGCTGGAAAGACACTCGTAATGATCCTTCAAAGGCTATCACATTTGGAGATGGCACCTCAATCAATCCCGAAGATGTTGAAATTGCCAGCACCCTCGCCGAAGACTGTACCTTTGATCTACCTTGGCACTCTGGAGATCTTGCTCTAGTGGATAATTATACCGCGATGCACGGCCGACGTACTTTCACAGGNACACGACGGGTTNTTGCCAGCCTTGTGGCGTCCTAATTGGACTACTTTTCCGCCAATGCCAACACNGCCCAGCAGGTGGCACTGAGGGAGATGAACTGATCTTTACCGTGTGGAAANCCGCTTTCGAAATATTTTTGGATGGGGTGGCTTCGGGTTTTTACATGCCATGAACCATCNGGTTTTTGATGATTCAGGAGCCATTGCTCANCACGTTGCTTGGCAGGNTCAAATTNCTTAATACCACCAACGGCACGNAGGGCGACGAGGGCCTGCCCGGTGGCGTACGCATCGCTTTNCATCTCAGGCAATTGCGCAAAGCCACCGTCATTNTTCTGGGTAGCGAGGAGCTTTACTGCCAAACCAAGAGCAGCTTTGAGCTCGCTGCCGAGGCCAAGTATTTGAAATACTCGATCCTCGGTGGATTGTGGTTCAGCTTTTTCCAACCATTGAAGAGCACGTTTTCGTTCNGCTGATTTACTTGGAAGACTTTNAACCGCGAGCGTGGTNGCGGTGAAATGACTGTCTTCCAGCGGTGGCCGATGCGTGCGGATACGCCAGCTGCCGTCTNGATTTTGGGTTTTTTGGAGGTAAGCAATGAGTGCCTTGCTGGTTTCGTTGGGTCTGAAATTCACCGCGCGTAATCCGGCGAGTGCATACCCCGCAGTATACGGGCCGCCAANCACACCCTGCCCCTTTGGCAGGCGATCCTGACGGTCAGAAAAATATTCCAGCGTGAATTCGGTTTGCGCTTTAATTACTTTTTCATTCACCTTGAAGCCAAATTGCTTCGCGCGACTAAGCGCCATCAATGGCAGTGCCTGATGATGACANGTGAAGCAGTCACGTTTCTTGATNTAAANACCGGCNGTTTTTTCTATGAGTAGAATTGCTTTGGCCACTGCCTCGCGTTTGGTGGCGGCACTGGCAGGAAAACCAATCAACACTGTTACACATAGAGCACAAAGTATTTTCATCAGTTTATCAAGTGTCGGGGATATGTGTTAAAGGTCACTTAATATAGCCCNTCACCCAGCCGCGAGAGCCCTGNGGNGGGATGGCATCGGCTGCATCTTTGCCATCAGCNAGAGTAAAGGCGATGGCGAGAGGGAATTTGCCTTTCGGGCCGTTACGTGTGTAAGGACCTTCACCGTAGAATTTGCCGTNAGCGACAAGGTCTAAGCGGGAGANTTTTCCGTTTTGNNTTTCTACANGNCCTAGGATTTGGGCNGTGTAACCGCGGGAGTTGNCGGNGGTTTGCAGGTGAGCCTTGGCNCGGAGTTGGCCGTTNNNGATTTTGCCNTCAAGCAATTTGATTTCGTTTTCACGCCACATCGGTGGTTCGCCGCGAGTGTTGTCGACCAAATGATAACGGGCCATGCGCATGAGCAGACTCTTGGGCAGCTGCCCCTTGGCAAGCGCGGTATGCTCATCGGCTCGGATCCATAAATTATCGCGGCCGAGTGAGGTCTGAAAAATACGGCGCCATTCGTTTTCAGGCTCTTCGTAGCCACCCAAGATCTTGGACGTGACGCGGACTACAAGACCGCCCTGAGGCGGCTGCGGATTGTAGCGCTTATCAGGGTTNCCTTTTGNGAGAGANGNNACCTTCTTTGGTCGGTGTTTTTCCAATGCGCCGGCTAGCATGCGCTGCACCCGTCCAGCTCCTCGGTTGTTAGTAAAGCCGAGTAGTTGGCCGGTGGCATCANCGGCGTATAACCCCTGTGTGGTGCCTCGGCCNACCTTGCGCGGACCTTGATTNGCAATCTTCTGGTAAAAACGGCCTTCGTTATCCTTTTGCCGGCGTTGATACGCCTGATCAATTGCCACGGGAATAAAAAGCGTTTGCAGGAGCTTTACAATTTGAGGATCGGCGAAGGTCGACTCACGGTCGAGCACTCCGTTGTTTCATGTACACCCAAGTGGATGGCCATCCATTGCCCAGATAAAAATCGGTTTACTCTCCCTTGCCGCAGCTGCCTGNGCATCGAGNACGGAGGTTTTCCACGGGATCGTCCGCCATATCGCCTTNGGATCTGGCTGTAAATCACGATGCAATTTTTGAAATGTAGCATCGTCTATGGCAAATACTTGATGCGCAACAACCCATAAAACTAACCAAATGTAATTCTTCATTAGCTTATGAGTAGATGCTCAAATTTTTTAAAGGTGATGAGTTGAGGCAACTTTGTTCTTTAACGCTTTTGAGGGAATGATTGACCATTTGGCCTAGGTCGGCCGGTACCACTGCCAACGGGAAGTCCGGTAACTGGGTCAATAGGTCTTCCTCCCTGCTGGGGCCGGCCCTTGGTGTTCCCTCCGCCTTGAGGCCTATTACCTCCCGGCCTCATTGAACCACCAACTTGAAGCTCATCCTGTGTAACGTATCCGTCCTTGTTCCTATCTATAAAATCAAAAATACGGCCCAGCTGTTCAGGAACTTCCTGTTTACTCAACTTCCCATCCTTATTCGAATCATATTGCGCTATTCTTACCGGCACACCACCTGGTGATCCCATGCCCGGCCCCATTCCTCCACTTTGAGGCCTATTGCCTCCCGTTCCTATGGGTAGTCCAGTGAAAGGATCTATACCTCCTACCGGAGGTCTTCCCTTTGCACCCGGTACCCCCATGCCCGGCACACCACCCGGTGATCCCATGCCCGGCCTCATTCCTCCACCTTGAGGTCTATTGCCTCCCGTTCCTATGGGTAGTCCAGTGACAGGATCTATACCTCCTGCCTGAGGTCTTCCCTTTGAATTGCCGCCACCTCCCATTTGAGGACGCAGTTCATCCTGTGTGACGAATCCGTCCTTATTCCTGTCCATCCGGTCAAACATACGGCTCATTTGTTGAGGAACTTCCTGTTTACTCAACTTCCCATCCTTATTCCTATCAAATTGCATGGGGTTAAACCCACCCATGCCGCCCATACCTTGGGGGCGAGACTTGCCTCCCATCCCGCCTTGGAAGCCCCCCATGCCTCCTTTTCCTTTCGGACCATTGTCTGTCATTGGGGGAGTAGAAGTAAGCTCCCCATCCGGCAAATCTTCGTTCTCTGCGATCTCAGCTTCTTCCGATAGCATTGGTTTCACCACAAAAAACCCCACCGCCGCTAATGCCAAAACACCTACGGTTGCTCCTACTCCTATCATAAGTTTCTTTTTACTCGAACCAGATGCCTGAACTACGCCCAAGTTCGTACCTACCGGTGGGGGTGGAGGAGCTGCTGGTGTTTGCCCTGGCAAAATGACGCCTTGCACTTGAGATAATGGCAACCATTCAGCCATCCCATCTGTCCAACCCAAATCCGTCTCCAAAAGAGTGCCGTCAGCCAAGAGGGCATTTACCTGCTCAATTGGATATGGTCCAAAACGTTGACCGGCACGATCTATGTGAACTTGCATGGGAAAACCATGCCACCAGCGGTGAAGGAGTTGAAGTGAAATATAAGGCATTGCAGTGTGGTCCCCGGTGAATCCTAGATACCCTGACCATGAATAACCCGTGAAAAGCTGGTGGATACGAATGAACAACTAAGGCTTCGCCAAGGTCGTTTTATGGTTATTCTCAATTCGTTGAGCGGCTCTTCGGAGTAGCTCGGTCAGCCAGCTGACCATGAGGATGCGACGCCTCCAAACGAATCTTCGGGTTCGCAGGAAGTGTCACAAAGCTCTCCTTCGGGATAGCTACTCTCATCCGAGGTGTTCCTCCGGGATCATCTCTTGGAACAAGTCCTTCGGGATGTGTTCTTGGAATTCGTGCCTTCGGGCGAGTGTTCCACGAGAGAAGCGGCCTCAAACTTGTAGTAGATTCCTTTCGGGGAGACTGCAACAAGTGGTTGGAAGGCAAATGCCCTACCAAAGGCATCGACCTTCGAGCAACGGCTCCTTCGGGAACCAGCGCGAAAGGGATTGGTAGCCGCCCGGCGGTTGAGCTTCGGTTCAATCCAAGGGCGGCTTTTTTTATTTAATCCAATTAAGCCCCTCCAGATCTTAATTATATTCAAACAGGCTTGCCCGGTTTTCTGAGCAATATTAATATCCAGTAAAGATGAGATTTGTTGCTCCAATCTTCTTATTTACTTTCTTGAGCCTGTCTTTTTCAAGAGCTGCTGAGCAGCCATTAGGAATAGATTTGAAGCTCATAAATCCTGAGTCACAGGAATCAAGTCGCGCAAGAGCAGGTCTAACTGGGTTGGTTAAAAGCGAGGTTTTAAATCGATTTGAATTCGTTTTGGCAGGTGAAAAACTGATTCGGAAAAAACGATCTTCAAGAATCAGAATTTTTAACAGGCGCGGAGATATTCTTGAGAGATCTGAGTTTAGTTCCAGCAACCAACTGATAACTAAATACACCTACAAATATGATTCCACAGGTATGAATTATACATCAAGTTGGACAGACCCCATTGCTCAGGTCGTTCGGAAAAGCAATGTAAGGTTACGTGCTGGAACTAGAATAATGGAGCACATCGAAAACCTCACCGCAGACAGAGTGACTTCAAAAATCAGTTTTCAATTTAACGCCAACGAGCAGTGGTCCTCATGGGCAATGCAAAATAATAATGGTGATGTTCGGATTCGTTGTGAAATAAAGTACGAGAGGGGGAAAATCATAGAAAAGAGCTTATTCGATGCTAAAGGCAACCGGACATCTAAAGTTAACTATAAGTACGACCTGTCGGGCAATAAAGTGGAGTTTTCCGGTTACACAGAACTAGGAGCCTTCGTTAAAACCTATAAATTCAATAAGGAAGGACGGAAAGTTAGAGAGGTTTCATTCACTGCCGGCAAACGTACTCACACTAATTATAAACACAACAAGGCAGGGCATGTAAGTGAAGCTGTCGAGTTCGGGGCAGATGGAAGAATCTCATCAAAGGCAATTTTTGAGTACGATGCTAAAGGCAATATCACTAAAAAAACCAAGTTTCGAACCCTAGAACACGGCAAGGAAGTGGGCTATTCAAAAGCTGAGGAAGAAACTTGGGAGTATACGTACTTTGGGCTACCCACAAAAAAGCAATAGGATTAGATACTTACGCTTTTAAAGACGTGTAATCTATAAGAGAAATCGTTTACAGGCGCATGTTATTAAGGTTGAATGAAGGCATGAAAACTTTTCTAACGACTTTGGCTTTGGGACTTTTTTTTACCGCAAAGGCTGAGTTGCCTCCTTTTGTTTATGAGGAAATGAAAAGGAATGCTGAGAATGTGGTTGTGATTCAAATTTTAAAGGCACCGAAAGCTGCCCCCCAATCGGCTGGAAAACGCGCGCAGTTGACTTATGAGGCTAAGGTGCTGCGGGTTATCCGTTCTAAATCGGACCTAAAACCAAATGCAACCATCTCCATTCAAAGCAGCTATTATAAGTTTGGCCCCGGAGAAGTCGGTCCCAGCAACCCGAAAAAACTAAAGAAAAACGATGTGGTCAGAGCATATCTGAACAAACGGAAAAAGGGGGGTGGTTTCCAGATTGCAGCGGGAGGGCACAGCTTTGAGAAGGATCCCGCCAAACCGAAAAAAAAGACACCTTCTGGGAAGGATTCCAAGTAAGGCATAAAGTCGTTTTTTGCTGCTTTCCTTGACTTTTCTTACCATTTTCCCGATACACTCGCCGCCTCATGGCAAGGGATAATTCCTTAATGGATGCGATCGTGGCGTTGTGCAAACGTCGTGGATTTGTTTATCAATCCTCAGAAATTTACGGCGGTTTCGGTGGCTTATGGGATTATGGCCCTCTTGGCGTAGAGTTGAAACGGAATATTAAGGACGCTTGGTGGCGCGATATGATCACCACCCACGACGAGTTGGATCAGCCCGAGGGTGCCCCACGCTCATTCCAGATGGTAGGCATTGAGTCCTCCATTATCATGCATCCACGTGTGTGGAAGACTTCCGGCCATTATGATTTGTTTCATGACCAAATGGTCGACTGCCGGGAAACCAATAAACGTTATCGATACGATCATGTCAAAGGCCGTTGGGTAACACATGAAGAGCGTAAAGTTTTTGTGACGACGGTCGGTGCGGATGATTTGCAAGCAGCATTGCAGGAACGTGCACTGCGTTTCTTTGGACTGAAGAACAAGTACGCAGATAAGCTGCAATGGGACGGTGAAATTATTGATCTACCTGTTGTTCAGGATCATGCCGAAGTGCTGGGGCCAGATGCAAAGGAAGTCGGCACCCTCACTGAACCGCGTGAGTTTAACCTGATGTTTGAGACGCATGTGGGGGCGATGCGCAATGAGGACAACAAAGCGTTTCTGCGGCCGGAGACGGCGCAGGGCATGTTTGTGAACTTCAAAAACGTGGTGGATAGCAACCGCGTGAAGGTTCCTTTCGGCATCGCGCAGCAGGGCAAAAGTTTCCGCAACGAAATTACGCCACGCAACTTTACCTTCCGAAGCCGCGAGTTTGAACAGATGGAGATGGAGTTTTTCTGCCANCCGGAAGAATCNCGCAAATGGTACACATATTGGCGNGACCGCCGCTTCCAATGGTACGTAGACCTCGGCATAGACCAAGCCAAGCTAATCCTACGCGACCACGACGAGGACGAGCTAAGCCACTACTCAGTCGGCACGGCCGATGTGGANTACGCATTTCCGTTCTGNGAAGAAGGCGAATTCGGCGAGCTGGAAGGCATCGCGCATCGTGGCGATTTTGACCTGCGCTCGCACATGGAAGGCAAGCTCGTGCGCGAAGGCGATGAACTGGTCGTCGAGAAGGATGCCGAGGGCAATCCCAAGTATCCCGGCAGCGGCAAGGATCTCACGTTCCGCGACGAAGAGGCGAATGAGCGCTTCGTGCCGCACGTAATCGAGCCGGCTGCGGGCGCGGACCGCACGGTGCTGGCATTCATTTGCAACGCTTACCACGAGGAGACGATCACCAACGAGAAAGGCAAGGAAGAGTCGCGCGTGGTGATGAAGTTTCACCCGCGCATCGCCCCGTACAAAGTGGGCGTGTTTCCGCTGCTCAAGAACAAGCCCGAGCTGGTCGCCAAGGCGCGTGAGGTGTGCAACCTCCTCCGCCCGCACATGGCTGTTTTTTACGATGAAGGCGGCGCCATCGGCCGCCGCTACCGCCGTCAGGACGAAGCCGGCACACCGTTCGGTGTGACCATCGACTTCGATACCCTCGGCGAAAACGGCGACGAAACCAAAGACACCATCACACTGCGCGACCGCGACACGATGGAGCAAACGCGCATGCCCATCAGCGAGCTGTTGGCTTTTCTGTTGGAGAAAATCCGGTAGCCCCGCATACTCGCCCGCGTGACCCCCACCGAAGCCGCCCAGCTGCTTGAGGATTTCCGCGCCGGCAAAATCAGCCAGGCGCAGGCACTTGCCGCGCTGGGCAAGGAACCGGTTACCGACCTCGGCTTCGCGCAGGTCGATCAACACCGCGCCCTGCGGCAGGGCTTCCCCGAGGTTATCTTCGGCGCCGGCAAAACGCCCGTGCAAGTCGTCAAAATTGCCTCGGAAATTCTTAAACAAAGTGATCGCGTTCTCATTACTCGTGTCACTCCTGCCCACGCCAAAGCAATCGCCAAGAAATTCAAGAAGGCAGTACACCACGAAGCCGCGCGTTGCGTGGTTATCGAGAAGAAGAAAACCAAGCATCAACGCTCCGGCATAATTGCCATCCTGTCTGCCGGTACTAGCGATCAACCCGTGGCCGAGGAAGCCGCCGTCACCGCTGAGGTGATGGGCAACCGCGTGCAGCGCCTTTACGACGTTGGCGTCGCCGGCCTGCACCGCCTGCTTGCGCGAGCGGAAGATTTTCGATCAGCCAACGTCATCATCGTCGTCGCTGGCATGGAAGGCGCGCTGCCGAGCGTTGTTGCCGGCCTTGTGGACAAACCTGTAATCGCAGTGCCCACCAGCATCGGCTATGGCGCAAGCTTCGAGGGCCTCGCCGCCCTGCTCGGCATGCTAAATAGCTGCGGCAGCGGCGTCACGGTCGTGAACATCGACAACGGTTTCGGCGCCGCCTATGCGGCCAGCCAAATTAACGCCCTAACAGATTGATGAGCTCAAACCGATTCATTGTAAGCCTGATAATGGGCGTGATTGTGATTTGGGGTAGCGGCTGCTCCTCACCTACTTCTTCCACAGCAGTCGCATACGATCGTGTGCAGCCTGCAGCAGTGGAGATTCTGGTAAATGGCCGTATGGCCGGCTCAGGCAGTATCGTGGATGATAACGGTAGCGTACTCATAGCCGCACATATGTTGCCGGGAAGCGACGCTACGATTGAGGCTCACTCGCGTACACTGGGCCGGTATCCAGTGCGACTGATTGCGGTGGATCGCGCTCATGATTTGGCATTACTGCAACTACCGGAGCGTGATACAGCTTGGCCACACTTGAGCATTGCCAAGAAGGCTCCGCAAGCCGGAGAACGCGTATTTGTTTTCGGTGCACCGGTTTTTCGCCATGAGGTCATGCTCGCCGGAACTGTGGCTCGTTCGCAGCCGACCTTTGAGTTTTATGACGGCGCATTTCGCGAGATCATGCATATCACTGCAATCTCGCCAATCGGCACTTCTGGTGGGCCGTGGGTAAATACTCGAGGAGAAATTTTTGGAGTACAAAGTGCAGCAATGACCATCAAAGGCGGCCATCAGGGCGTAGCATATGCGGCCCCGCTTTCCGCTATTCGCAAACTGCTTATTAAAAAACAGAATATTCAAGCGACTACNCTGCAAACAGGACTGGAGGAACTATGGAGCCAACCGCCGAGTCTTCTNAATAAACTGCCAAAAGATTTTCGTGGATTGGTTGTTAGGCAACTTCAAGGAAACGGCGTTGCCGCAAAGGCAGGACTNAAAGAATGGGATNTAATNGTTTCAGTTAATGGTAAGCTNTNTGANAGAACGGAAGAATTAATGCNGTTTATTCGAAGTAAAAAACCGGGTGACACCCTTCAAATAGANGCAACCGATCGGGAAGGCAAAAACTTACGAGAGTTATTTGTCAAACTAACTTCGATTCCCTAGCTAATAATCTTCTCTTTAAAAGATTAATTTACGGAATTAAGCATCCGCTTATTCCTATTTGCTACAAAATCAGTTACTCTTTTTTTGTAGGACTGGTATTCATATACACCGCTAGGCAACGGTGAATGGTCGAAGCCATTAAATGGAAGCCAGAACTTTATTTTCTCAGAGTCTCTTTCAATTAAATCCTGAAGAAGGAAGAATTCAACATATCCCTTGAAATCAAGAAAGAGCCTAAAAAAAGTGGCGTATCTTCCCAAGGTTTCACTGAGCGGGCTACTTTCATCCGTGTAATGGCGTTTGATGCATTCAAGCGTCAAATCAAACCGATCTCTAATACACGGATTAAGCCCTCGTGATCCGTTGATAGTCATTTTGCCGTCTATCTTATTACTGGGAAAAACAATGTATCCCCCGATAGTGCTACACGCTGAAAAGAATTGCTTCATTTCAGGAAGTGGAACCTTGTCCGTGATATTCGCCATGCTTCTCACTCGACTATAGGTATGTGTTATAGCGTCACTGCTGAGAGGAAATACGCCTAGCTTGGATTCATGGTGTAAATAAGAACTGGCCAACGAGTCGGTTAAGCTAAAGACCTGACCATTAGGTAAAGACTTATCCCAGAGTATCTTATGGTATTTACGAAGTGTTGGACTATGTGAATCAGGATCCTTTCCTGGAGGAGTGTCGGAATAAACATCAAAACTGGTGTCAATTATTTCATTCATGGCATATCGAAACTTCACGGAGCTTCAACTATTGGTTGAAGTTGTGATTCAGAGATAAGGGTTGAGTGTATTAACAATTTTCTAACGAGAAGACTACGGGCCCTACCTTTTGGGATCAGGTAATGGCGGGAGATTACCACGCCCTTTTTCTTTCTCTCGTTGCAGCTTCTTCAGTTCTTTTTTGGTCAACTCCTTGCCGGCCTTATTACGTTTAGATTTTGTGTTAAAAGTGAGCGACTCCACCATGGCTCCATTCAATGTCACTCTGCCAAAGGCGGGGCTATCTACTTCCAACTTTCCATCTTCCCAGCTAATGAGCGCAAAATCCAGATTGCCGGCCCCTTTTAAAGTAGCTCTGACCAATCCCTTTTGTTTTTGCTGATTGGCATCCCCTTGGTTTGCGTTGGCAAATAATATCAAACTCGAATTTACCCAAGGAACACCGACTTCCCCAAAGCTACTTTTAATCCGGACACGGCCATCTTGGATACGGGTAATTGCCCCAGTAAGGGTATCGCCATTAAGCATTCGGACAGTGTCCTGCTTAGGCCTGAAATTCGCGTCCACTGAAGCAACTGGTTTATTTCCGTTCCACTCACTGATCCGGATATTGCTGATCTTTATTGGGTAAGGCGCCCGTGAAGAAAAGAGTAGCCCCTTACCTTTACCCGCAAACGCTTCTTTGTCTTTCCAGTTAGCCACCTGCACTCCATTAATCGACAAAAAGAAAGTTCGAGCCTTCTTATTGGCTCTGAGAGAAAATCGTGCACGAGCCCCAATTCCAGTCAGGTTTACCCGCGCATTGGCCCCCAGCCGGTCACTGACAAAATCTTCACCCTCCTTACTTTGCCGAGCTAGATTGGCTCCCGTTTGGCTAAGCTTGAGCGCATAAGCATTTCCATTTGAGGGCGACTTCAAGTTGTCGGTAAACAAATTGACGTTGAGGCTAAAGTAACTGGAGTTTCGTCCCTGAGTAGACCAATCCAAATCAAATTCAATAAGTGCCTTGTCTGGAAACTCCACTTCACGACCGGCTGTTGCCCCAGATCCTGTGCTAGTAATTGCGTTGGCATTAAAAGCGAATTTTCCGTTTCCTGATGGTTTCGCGGCAAATGGCACATTTCCATTGGCCTTTTTGGACGTCCCAAAAACCCACTCTTTGTCTGAGACAGGGCCGGCGTACACAATCCTCCCGCTACCAGTAGTGGCAGGGACGATGGATTTGAGGTGGCTTCGTTTCAATTCCAGCTGCCCCGCCGGCGTCTTGCTCATAACCACTCGTTCAGCGTCCAGCAGATCTACTTGGCAGGAAATGGAATCTCCATTGGCAAGAAGCACTCGGCTTAAGCCAGACTGAACTGAGGTAGTGCTGTTAAAAGTCACCCGATCAATTCCCGCTGGATCAATCTGAATTGCCGGCTGAATGTTATTTGCTTCCCACACCAAACCGACCTTTGGATCAAACTTAAGGAACTTCCCGCTGATAATATCCCCGTTGAGCATGTATACTGCCTCTACATTGGCCGAAGCTTTGCCCAAAGCTGGAACCGTCATCATCGGGGCACGGGCAGCATGGACTTGCGTGCCCATCAGAAGGGCTCCCAGAAGAATAAAGTATAGGCGGAACATCCCCTTCATCCTGATATCAAATACACCTCAGCGTCAAGCTGGAGTCAGATTTCAATCAGCCAAAATGCGTGCATTGATATCTCCATTGATCTGCTCTAGCTTCTCCTCACGGCATGAAGACCCTTTACCTCGATATTTTCAGTGGCATCAGCGGCGACATGTTTCTGGGTGCAATGATTGATCTAGGCGTGGATTTCGATGCGCTGGATACAGAGCTGAAGAAGCTCAAACTGGAGGGCTACACACTCAGTGCCAATCGCCGGCAGAAATGCGCCATTGATGGGGTGAAGTTTGATGTGCATTTGGCGGCCGGCGGCGAAGGCGATCACGGCCACAGTCATTCCCATGATCATTCGCACGAACACAGTCATTCGCACGAACACAGTCATTCGCACGAGCATTCTCATGAGCACAGTCACGGAGGCGATGATGGTCACGGACACAGTCGAAACTTTGCGCAGATCTCAGAAATGATCCACGCCAGCACCCTGAGTGATTGGGTGAAGGAAAAATCGGTGGCCGTCTTCCAGCGCGTGGCCAATGCCGAGGGCAAAATTCATGGCATGCCGCCTTTTGAGGTGCACTTTCATGAGGTGGGTGCGGTGGATTCCATTGTCGATATCGTGGGCGGCTGTATTGCGCTGGAACTTTTGGGTAAACCACGCGTGCGCAGCGGGCCGGTCATTGAGGGCACCGGGTTTATCATGTGCGCCCATGGCCGCTTTCCCATTCCCGCACCGGCGACACTCAATATTCTCGCTGAACGCGGTGTAGCCATTACCCAGTGTGAGGAACCTAATGAACTCATTACCCCGACAGGTGCGGCCTTGATTGCTGAATTTGCTGAGGACTTTGGGCCCTTGCAAAATCTCACGCCTGAGAAGGTTGCCTTTGGTTTGGGCACGCGCGATTGTGAAACCCGCCCCAATGTTCTGCGTGCAGTGTTGGGCGAGGAAACCGTATCAGCCTCCGGCAATGATTGGGAGACCGACACGATTTGCGTCCTGGAAACCAATCTGGATGACATTAGTTCAGAAGTCTTGGGGGATTTTGTGGAACGCGCACTGAAGGCCGGCGCACTGGACGTGGTGCATACACCTATCCAGATGAAAAAGAACCGGCCCGGTGTCCAGCTGAGTGTCCTGTGTGCTGAAGGTGATGCCGATCAGTTTTGCGAAATGATCCTGCGCGAGACCAGCGCCTTTGGTGTGCGGCGGACTTTGACTGAACGCCGCAAGCTTCAGCGTGAAACCAAGACGGTGACCACCCCGCATGGTGAGGTGACGGTTAAGCTGGGTAAACTCAATGGAGAAATTGTGCAGGTGGCACCCGAGTACGAAAGCTGCCGCGCTATTGCGGCAAAGGCCGATGTACCGCTAAAGGCAGTTTATGATGCAGCTGTGGCTGCAGCGCGTTGATTGGGTTTATTCCTTCTTAGGCGCGCGTCCGTTGTGTTTGGGGTTTTGGCCGCGCATGGGCCACGGGCTTTTGGCGAGGCCTTTGGAGTCGGTCTTGATGGCATAGAGTTTTCTGTCATCTGACCCGACGTACACCGTGCCATCAGAACCAATGGCGGGGGAGGAATTCACCGCACGTCCCGTTTTAAATTCCCATAGCTTCACCCCAGTCTTGCCATTGATGGCATAGAGCTTGTTGTCCTTTGACCCGACGTACACCGTGCCATCAGATCCGATGACAGGGGAGGACTCCACATGAGCTCCCGTTTTAAATTCCCATAGCTTCACCCCAGTCTTGCCATTGATGGCATAGAGCTTGTTGTCATCTGATCCGACATAAACCGTAACATCTGGCCCAATGGCGGGGGAGGAGTCCACATAACTTCCGGTTTTAAATTCCCATAGCTTGACCCCGGTCTTGCCATTGATGGCATAGAGCTTGTCGACCTCTGACCCAATGTACACCGTTCCATCAGATCCGATGGCGGGGGAGGAGGACACAGGACCTCCCGTTCTATATTCCCATAGTTTGACCCCAGTCTTGCCACTCAAGGCATAGAGCTTTTTGTCATCTGACCCGACATAAACCGTAACATCTGGCCCAATGGCGGGGGAGGAGTCCACATAACTTCC
>PBFV01000007.1 GCA_002718935.1 Verrucomicrobiales bacterium | reverse complement strand
TTCAACTGCACGCCGCTCAGCGCGCTGGCCTCGCTAGTCATGATCATTGCCGCAGCCAATTACCTACTCGCCCAGCTAATCGCCATGGGCACGGCTGTGGAGGTGCTGCTCGTGTTCGATGTCAAACAGGGCATGATTCCCACGGACGCGGCCACCCAACATACCGCGCACACGGCCTTCGTCATGGGGGTCATCCTGCTCACGATCATCATGCTTGCCTACGAAACTCTTGGTGGCTTCCGAGCCGTAGCGTGGACCGATGCCATCCAGGGCGTCATTCTCATGATCGGGTTCCTCATCCTGCTGGGTATCGTGATCCATCGCCTCGGCAGTCCCGCTGATGCCGTTGAGATGCTTGCCACCACGAACCAAAAACTCATCCAACCGCCCGATGCCAAGGGTGCTTGGACATGGCTGAGCTGGATCCTTGTAGTTGGCATTGGTGGCGCACTATATCCGCAGGCCATCCAGCGCATCTACGCCGCCAACTCCTCCAACACACTCCGCAAAGGCCTCGCCGTGATGGCGTTCATGCCCCTGCTCACCACGCTGTTAGCCCTGCTCGTCGGCGTCATTGGCGCAGCACAACAATATGACCTTGCCAAGGACACCTACATTCTCCCCGCCATCATGCGGGACATCATGGCCAGCTCCGTGGCCGGCTACTGTCTGGTGGTTGTGCTGGCCGCCGCAATCATGGCCGCGCTGATGTCCACGGCCGACTCAGTATTGCTGATCATTTCCGCCATGATCACCAAGGATCTCTACGCTCGTTTCATCAATCCCAAAGCCACCGAGGCCCAGCTCACACGGCTCGGCAAATGGGTTTCGCTGGCGGTGGTGGTGCTCATGGCCGGTCTGGCTGTGGGCCTGTATCATTTCCGCGACAACAACATCCTGATCACGTTGATGAAGCTGAAGTTCGAAATGCTCCTTCAACTGGCGCCCGGCTTCATTCTCGCCCTGCACTGGAAAAAACTCTCCGCCCGGGCCGTGTTGGCCGGCATGACCGTCGGCCTGCTCGTGGCCGTGGGCCTGTATCTCGGCCGCCTCGCCGATTTCAATTTCTACAAACAAACCGGCATTCACGAGGGCGTGTGGGGCTTGCTGGCCAATGTCATCGTGGTGCTGGGCGTTTTCCTTTTGTCATCAAAGGGGCGCAAAGGAGAACGAGCATAACTAATTGGCATCGCACAGCGCCTGCATTGCTTCAGCGATCGTTGGGTATTTGAATTCAAACCCCTCTTCCTTCAGTCGTGTGGAAATACAGTAGCGACCGTACAGTATCAGCTCAGGATCTGTACGCATCAGATAATGAGCACCAAAGCGTACCATCCATTCACTGGCTGGTAGCCCAACAGGCACTCCCAATGCCCGGCGCAAGGCGCGCATAAAATCTGCCTGTGAAACCGGATTGGGAGCGGTGGCCATGTATACGCCTCGCATGGATTCGTCCGCAATGCCCCGCACAATCAGGCGCGTCATGTCATCCTCGTGAATCCAGCTCATACCCTGCCGTCCATGACTCACACGCCCGCCCAGGCCTAGGCGGGCCAGACGGCGAAGCACCGGAAACGCGCCGCCGTTTTTGCCGATCACAAAACTGGTGCGGGTGATTACCTGCCGCATCCCCGTCGGGACGGACTCGGTATAGGCCTGTTCCCACGCGCGGCCCACATCCGGTGCCAAACCAAGACCCAGTGCGGAATCCTCATCACAAACTGCCTCGGGCGGGTCACCATGAATGTGGGCGGTGGACATTTGCACCCAAACCGGCGGCGGCGTTTGCACCTCTCGCAAGGCTGCACCAATCGTGGTGGTCGCGTCTACACGCGAGCGAAGTATTTCATCGCAATGGTCGGGCGTCTTGATGCAGTCCACGGTGCGACCGGCAAGGTTGACCACTGCAGAGGCCCCTTCAAGGTGCTTTGCCCAATCACCGACCGTGCGGCCGTCCCATGTGACGTGCTCCCATGGGTCGGAATTCGTTACGTTCCGACGCGTGAGAACGACCACTTCGCAGCCGGCTTCGTGCAGTTGTTGCGCGGTATGCCGGCCGATCAGGCCCGTCCCTCCGGCAATCACAATTTTGCCGGAAGGTTTGGGATCCGTGTTTGTTGCAGTGCTCATTTACTTAATGACCGGCGGTACAGGGTTTGCGTTAACCCGGCCTTTTTTCCGCATGCGTTCAAAATTGTACATGTTAAAAAAGTGCATGGCGCCGAGTACCAGCAGCACCACTCCAAGTTTCGTGGCGGCGTATTCCACGCCGTTCTCAATGTCCTTGGGCTTGGTGCCGAAGCGNAGGAACAGCAGNATNAAGCCGATGTTAATGAGNTAAAANCCGACGACCAGCAGGTGGTTNACGCTGTCGGCCATNTCCTCCTTGTNGCGNAACGCNTCNAGCAGGAAGACGCGGCCGTTNTTNTACAGCGTGTGCGCCACCCAGACNGTCATNGCNATGCTGATCACCGTNTAAACGGCNTAGATATAAACNGCGGTGGTCATGTGGTTTTCTCCTTTCGTTTGTGGGTTGTGNGGTTGGNCAACGCGCANCGNTCANCGCANGCNNTGTCNNNTAAAAAACGNTATCNATTGGCNGCCACCCAGCGGTAGNTNCGGTCAATCAGCCANCCGANCNCCGGCAANTTGGCNGCCANCCAAAGCGGCCANAACCACCACNCGTNGCGCCANAGNTATGCGTGNGCGNCCGCNCCGCCNAGCACCNNGCCNCCNNNAGTNAGNACNCGCATTTCCNTGAGCANCTCCGNCTCNNGCANNTNCANNCGNCNNCGCACCCANTCCGCTTGCAGTGGCACNAAATCAAACCCNCGCGNCTCCCAAANCANCCGCATCCGCGCCACCATGGCCANGCANAGCGGGCAANCNGNATCAAACAGNACGGTTCCGTTNTTTTCTGTTATTTCAAAAAANACTGAAATTTTGTGGCGCATCAGATTTCCTTNCATATCGTGGCTTTCGGTCATTAAACGGGCAGCAGTTTCAGCAGTCGGTCACCCATCCGCGAAAGCTTGCGCAGGGCGCTGGTGGGCAGTTTATTCATCCGGTCGTAACAGCCGCTGACGCTNTCAAAAAAATCCTTCATATCCATCAGCCGCTTCTCGGTAACNGGNTCCGCCTTGCGGGCACCCTTTTGTTCGGCGAGGCATTCATCCAGCAGCGCGAGTGTAGGGTCCATCTCCCGCCGTTTGCGTTCATTGGCCACGATCCGAAACATTTCCCAGGGGTCATCNAGCGTTTCAAAGTGATCCTTGCGGTCGCCGAGCTTTTGCACGGTTTTCACGAGGCTCCAGCTGTGCAGCTCCTTGAGGCTGGTGCTCACGTTGCTGCGGGCGACGCTGAGGGTGGCGGTGATGTCGTCGGCATTCAGCGGCTCAGGGCTGAGGTACAGCAGCGCGTGGATTTGCGCGACGGTGCGGTTGATGCCCCAGCGCGTGCCCATCTCCCCCCAGTGGAGGATGAATTTCTTTTGGACTGATGTCAGCTCGATCATGCGGTTTCCCAGGCTTTTCCTCTTGTTTCGGTTGTTTCTTTAATTTCTGTCAAAACAGAATATACTGTAACAGGCAGTCGCACAAGGGGTTTTTTGAAAAAAATTTTGTGTCCCGGCTTTTCTCGAAGGATACTCACATGCCCTGAACAAATTGCGTGTCATTGGGACAAGTGGGCCTTGTCCGGGGAATTGACGTTTGGCTAGCGTCGGCCCCATGTTGGTGCGCGAAAAATCGCAGGAAACCACTGAAACTGCTGTGGCCAAAACCTTGACTCCCCCACCCCATCCAGATCAGTTTGCCAACCGGCACATCGGGCCTGATGCCGATGAGGCGCGGGCGATGCTGGAGGTGATCGGCGCGGACTCGATGGAGGCCTTTCTGGAAACCGTCGTGCCCGCAGCCATCCGTCAGTCGCAGCCGCTGGAGTTGCCCGCGGCTTTGTCCGAACACGCGGCACTGGGTCGTTTGCGGAAGATCATTTCCGAGAACAAACCGTACCGCAGCTACCTTGGCATGGGCTATGCCGATTGCATCGTGCCACCGGTCATCCAGCGCAACCTGCTGGAGAATCCCGGCTGGTACACGCAATATACACCGTATCAAGCCGAGATTTCCCAGGGGCGCCTGGAGAGCCTGCTGAATTTTCAAACGATGGTGTGCGACCTGACCGGGTTGGAAATCGCCAATGCCTCCCTACTCGACGAGGCTACCGCCTGCGCCGAGGCCATGACCATGTGTCACGCGGTGAAAGGCAAAGGTGCCCGTAATGTGTTCATGGCGGCCACCGAGTGTCATCCGCAAAACCTGGCCGTACTGCAAACGCGCGCGGAGCCGCTGGGCATTGAAGTGCGCACAGCGCCGGCGATGGAACTCGTGATCGATGAATCGGTCTTTGGAGTGCTGCTTCAGTATCCTGCCTCGAATGGCGCGGCGGCGGATTTCACGGATCTCATTGCGCGCGCGCATGAGGCCGGCGCAATGGTGGTGATGGCTACCGACCTGCTGGCACTCACATTACTCAAAGCCCCGGGCGAACTCGGCGCGGACATCGCCGTAGGCAACGCCCAACGCTTCGGCGTGCCGCTGGGTTACGGCGGACCGCATGCCGCCTTTTTTGCAACGCGGGATGTGTACAAGCGCCAGATGCCCGGCCGCATTGTGGGCGTCTCCAAAGACACCCGTGGCCGACCGGCATATCGCCTGTCATTACAAACGCGCGAACAACACATTCGGCGCGACAAGGCGACGAGCAACATCTGCACCGCGCAGGCGCTGCTGGCCAATATGGCCGCGATGTATGCCTGCTATCACGGTCCGGATGGATTGCGGAAAATTGCCGGCCGCGTGCACGGCTTGGCACGGTTCCTCGCTGCCGGCTTGGAGCGGCTGGGGCACACCGTGGTGCACGCATCATATTTCGACACGCTGGCCGTAAAACATGCGACCCAAAGCGCAGCCGACCTCGCGCGTATTGCTGAGGCGTACCGGATCAACCTGCGCGTGCTCGATGAGCAAACGGTCGGCGTGGCCCTAGATGAAACTAGCAGCGAAGCTGACGTTCTGGAACTGTTGCAGGTGTTCAATGAAGGCCGTGATGTGCCGTTTGAGTTGGAGGAATTGACGGCGGCAGAAATCATTCCTGCAACCCTGCTGCGCTCGAGCGAGTTTCTCATACATGAGGTTTTTCACAAACACCGCTCCGAAACGGAGCTGATGCGTTATCTCAAGCGGCTGGAAAGCCGCGACCTGTCACTGGCGCAAAGCATGATTCCGCTGGGCTCGTGCACCATGAAACTCAACGCGGCCGCCGAAATGCAACCGGTCAGCTGGCCAGAATTCAATGGACTACATCCTTTTGTGCCGACCGGGCAGACAGCCGGTTACCGCAAAATGTTTACCGAGCTGGAAACGTGGCTGGCGGAAATCACCGGCTTTGCCGCGGTGTCGCTCCAGCCTAATGCAGGCTCGCAGGGCGAATATGCCGGGCTGCTGGCCATCCGGCGCTTCCATGCCAGCCGCGATGAGGCGTACCGGAACATTTGCCTCATTCCCACCAGCGCGCACGGGACGAATCCGGCCAGTGCGGTGCTGGCCGGCATGCAGGTTGTGCCGGTGAAATGCAGCGAGGAAGGCGACATCGACCTCGAAGACCTCCGCGCCAAGGCGGGTGAACACGCGGGTGATTTGGCGGCAATGATGATCACTTACCCCTCCACGCACGGCGTGTTTGAGGAAAGCATCCGCGAGATTTGCGAGGTGGTGCACTCGGCAGGCGGCCAGGTGTATTTGGACGGAGCAAACCTCAATGCCATGGTCGGCATCGCGCAGCCGGGCGAATTGGGCGCGGATGTGTGCCACATTAATCTACACAAGACCTTTTGCATTCCCCACGGCGGCGGCGGGCCGGGCATGGGGCCGATCGGCGTGGCGGCGCATTTGGAGGAATTCTTGCCGGGCGANCCACAAGACGCTGNCGGCNGNGCNGTGAGTGCGGCGCCCTGGGGCAGTGCGAGNATTTTGCCAATCTCGTGGATGTACATCGCGATGATGGGCGCGGAGGGCCTAAAGGCCGCCACCGAGCACGCCATACTCAACGCCAACTACATTGCCACTCGGCTGGAATCGCATTATCCNGTTTTGTACAAGGGNACAAACGGACGAGTGGCGCATGAGTGTATTTTGGACCTGCGACAGTTTAAGAAAGTCACGGTTGAAGATGTGGCNAAGCGCCTGATGGATTTTGGTTTCCATGCGCCGACAATTTCCTGGCCGGTGACCGGNACCATGATGGTGGAGCCGACCGAGAGCGAATCGAAGGAGGAGCTNGATCGGTTCTGCGACGCGATGATCGCCATCCGGGCGGAGATTGAAGCNGTNGAAAGTGGCGCGGTGGATGCGGAAAGCAACCTGCTCAAGAACGCCCCGCACACCACGGACATGGTTAGCGCCAACGATTGGCCGCACCAATATGACCGCGAAAGCGCTGCTTTCCCGGCGCCGTGGCTGCGCGATTACAAGTTCTGGCCCGCCGTGGGCCGCATCGACAACGTGTGGGGCGACCGCAACTTGGTGTGCAGTTGCGTGGGNATGGAAGCGTTCGAGGAATAAAAAAAGGCGGCCGTGNGGCCGCCGTAAATTCTTTNCAGAAGGAGGTTTACATTAACTCCTGTTCTTCACCTTCGAGGAAGCCTTGCAGTTGGCGCAGGCGCGTTGGGTGGCGCATTTTCCGCAATGCCTTGGCCTCAATTTGACGGATGCGTTCACGGGTGACCTTGAATTGTTTGCCGACTTCCTCAAGGGTGCGGCTATAGCCGTCGGTCAGGCCGAAGCGCAGCTCGAGCACTTTGCGTTCGCGTTCGGTGAGTGANATGAGCACGTCGGTNAGGCGATCCTTGAGCAGCGAGTAGCTNGTCATGTCGCTGGGGTTCTCNGCNGTCTTNTCCTCAATNAAGTCNCCAAANTTGGTGTCATCACTGTCACCCACNGGGCTTTGCANNNNGATGGGNTGCTGGGCCATCTTCATGATGGCGCGCACGCGCTCGACGGGNANCTGCATCTCGTCGGCAATCTCCTCGGGCGTGGCTTCGCGGCCAAAATCCTGCACGAGCTGTTTCTGCACGCGCATGAGTTTGTTGATCGTCTCGATCATATGCACCGGAATACGGATGGTGCGGGCCTGATCGGCAATGGAACGCGTGATGGCCTGACGGATCCACCACGTGGCGTAGGTGGAAAACTTGTAGCCGCGGCGGTACTCAAATTTTTCAACCGCTTTCATAAGGCCCATATTGCCTTCCTGAATGAGGTCGAGGAATGACAGGCCGCGGTTGGTGTATTTTTTGGCAATGGAAATCACGAGGCGCAGGTTTGCCTCAACCATTTCGGTCTTCGCCTGATGAGCCTTTTTGCCGAAGTGCTGGAGCTGCTTAAAGGCATCCACATACTCCTCGGAGGTCATCCGGGTGAAAATCTCCAGCGCCTGCAGTTTGCGGCTCTCGCCATCGATGATCTGCTTGTTGGTGGCAGTCTTGCGCCCTTTAGAGGCAGCCTCGATCGACTCNATGCTGGCGGCGANTTTNTCGTTCACGTTNTCCGCCACNANGGACATTTCCTCAATGACCTTTTGCTTGTAGAAAAACTTCGGNAACCATTTCTGAAGTTTCTTGTTGTTGGCGTCNAANGACTTGGNGGCNCGGGTTTGGGCNCTCTTGTTTTTTGCCTTNAGGCGGGACATATAATTCCCNTCNACNTTGTGATCNATGGCGCGCACTTCCTTCACNAGGCGNCGCAGGGCCTTGAGGTGCTGCTCACGGCTGTCNATNTTCTTGTCGACGATCACGCGNTCAAAACGTTCCTTGGGCGGNTCGCTGATGAGCTTTTCGGCGAGAGCAATGTGCTCCTTGCCAGTAAAGCCGAACGAATAAATGATGCGCTTCACCTCATTCTCGGCCTCCTCAATGCGCTTGGAGATTTCCACTTCCTGCTCGCGTGTGAGCAAGGGCACTTGGCCCATTTGCTTGAGGTACATGCGAACAGGATCATCGAGAATATCGAGCTTGGTCTTCTCTTCCTTCTTGTCATCCTCGCCACGACGAATGGGTGAAACGGTGTCCACCTCGGCTTGGTCGACAATGGCGATCTCCAGGCTCTCGAGGCGCTCGTTGACGGTCTGAACGTCGGCCTTGGTCACCTTCTTCTCGGGCAAATGCTCGGTGACATCCTCGTGGGTCAGGTAGCCCTGCTCTTGGGCCAGCAGCACGAGTTCTTTGAGTTTTTCCGTGAGGCTGATGCCTGCCTCGGTGACCACTTCCTCAATTTTAATCTCGCGCTTGGCGAGGTTGGCCTTGGTGCGCGTGATTTGCGCGGCAGTCAGATTCTTCTTTTTGGCTGCCTTTTTCTTGGCGGCCTTTTTGGGCGCGGCTTCTTTTTTCGCTGCCGCTTTCTTGGGTGCTGCCGCTTTCTTTGCCGCGGTTTTCTTGGGTGCTGCCGCTTTCTTTGCCGCGGTTTTCTTGGGTGCTGCCGCTTTCTTTGCCGCGGTTTTCTTGGGTGCAGCTTTTTTTGCGGCGGCCTTTTTAGCTACCTTTTTGGTGGTTTTCTTGGCTGCTTTTTTGGCTGCTTTTTTGGGGGCGGCCTTGGCTATTTTGGCGGTGGATTTTTTTGCCGTTTTTTTGGCAGATGACTTTTTGACCGCGGTTTTCTTCTTGGCAGATGTCTTTTTTGCAGTGGTTTTGGCCATTTTTCTCCTGTTTTACACGAAAAGGTCGGGGAATATGGTGCCGATTGCCCAATCCGTCAAGGGCATGGAGCAAAATAATTAAAAAAGTTTTGGCCCAATTATTCCAAATTTTACGCTGTAAAACGGCTGTTTAATCGTTCCGTTAAACTGCTTGTGAAATTTTTCACAAAATCCTTGCCTACCCTTTGTCCCAGTCGTAGGCTTCAAAAACTTTTCGAGGGCCTCTTTATGAGCGTGCAAAAGGAGATCGGATACAATTCCAAGATCGAGGGTGAAGTGGTGCACACCACGGTGGATGCGGCCATCAATTGGTTCCGTAAAAACAGCCTGTGGCCGATGCCGATGGGGTTGGCTTGTTGTGGGATTGAGCTAATGGCGTCCGGGTGCAGCCGGTTTGATATTTCGCGGTTTGGCTCGGAGGTGATGCGGTTTTCCCCACGTCAATCGGATGTAATGATCGTGGCGGGCACGGTGACATACAAAATGGCCACGGCGGTGAAACGCATTTATGACCAGATGGCGGAGCCCAAATGGGTGATCGCCATGGGCGCCTGCGCGAGCAGCGGCGGTATGTATCGCAGCTACGCGGTGTTGCAGGGGGTGGATCAGATTGTGCCGGTGGATGTGTACATCGCTGGGTGCCCTCCCCGCCCGGAAGCAATCCTTGAGGGCTTGATGACCTTGCAGGGCAAAGTCTCCAAGGAACCTTGGATGAAAAACCATTTCGATCCCACGCCGCAAATCAAGGAAAGCGAAAAGGCAGGTTGCAGTTCATGACGATGACGACCGCCTCGGGTTTTGCCCAGCAGTTAAAGCAACAGTTTGGAGAACTCATCTCTGAGCCAACTGAATTTCGTGGCGAAATTTCCTTGAACGTCGCCGAGGCCGATCGCATTGCCGAGGTGTGCGCCTTCGCGAAGGAAAAGTTGGGCTTCGATTATCTGATCGATATTTCCACGCTGGATCATTACGGCGAAGATCCGCGCTTTTCGGTGGTATACGAGCTCAGCAGCATTGAGCACCGGCAGCATCTGCGGTTGAAGACTACCGTTACGGAAGAAAAAAGCGAGGTGCCTTCCGTTACCGGCGTGTGGCGCACGGCCGATTGGCATGAGCGCGAGGCGTACGACATGATGGGCGTGAAGTTCGCCGGACACCCGAACCTCAAGCGCATCCTCATGTGGGAAGGCTATCCATACTATCCGTTACGCAAAGATTTTCCGCTCGAAGGCAAACCCACCGAGATCCCGGACGTGGCCAGCACGGATGTCGCGCCGCTCGAGGGCGGTCCGTTTGTGACGCTGCCGAGCAGCGAAGATTCCACCAAACGCGAACCGCGCCGTCGCAACCCGGAGGATTGGCAGAAATAGATGAGCGCTACCCAAGACATCGAGTTTCGCGATACAGCGGCAAGGTCGGCCAGTGCGGCGGATGAATTGTCGGATGTTCAGGGTGAAAAGATGGTGCTGAACATGGGCCCCTCCCACCCCGCCACACACGGCGTGTTGCGGCTAAAGCTGGAGATGGATGGCGAGATCATTACCAAGGCTGAGCCGGACGTGGGTTACCTGCATCGCGGCGATGAAAAAATCGCCGAGAACATGACCTACAACCAGTTCATCCCGTACACGGACCGGCTGGATTACCTCGCGCCGCTGGCGAACAACGTACACTACGTATTGGCCGTGGAAAAATTGATCGGCGTGGAGGAAAAGATTCCCGAGCGTTGTCAATACATCCGAACCATCTGTTGCGAACTGGCGCGCGTATCGGCGCATCTACTGGGACTCGGCGCGTTTGCGATGGATACGGGCGCGTTCACGGTGTTCCTGCACACGTTTACCGAGCGGGAGAAAATTTATTACCTCATCGAGGCGCTGACCGGCGCGCGGTTTACCACCAGCTACACGCGCGTGGGTGGGCTAGCGCGTGATCTGCCGGAGGGTTGGTTGGATGAACTCAGCAAGTTTCTCGACGAGGTGGAGGTGAATTTTGATGAAACCGAGCAGCTGCTCACGCGCAACCCGATCTTTCTCGAGCGCACGCAGGATGTCGGCGTGATCAGCGCCGCGAACGCGATTGATTTCGGCTTGTCTGGCCCCAACCTCCGCGGCAGCGGCGTGGAGCACGATGTGCGCAAGGCCACGCCGTACATGATTTACGATCGGTTCGATTTCGAGGTACCCATCGGCACCAAGGGCGACTGCTACGACCGCTATGTCATCCGCATCCTAGAGATGCGCGAAAGCGTGAAGATTCTGCGACAATGCATCAAAGACATCCCCAAGGGACCGATCAATGTGGACGACGGCAAGATCGTCCTGCCGCCCAAGGAAAAAGTGATGACGAGCATGGAGGAATTGATCCACCAGTTCATGATCGTCACGCAGGGTCAGGATGCACCGACCGGCGAAGTTTATTTCGGCGCGGAAAACCCCAAGGGCGAGCTGGGTTTTTATATCAACAGCCTTGGAGGCGGCACCCCGCACCGGCTGAAGATCCGCGCCCCATCTTTCGTGAATTTGAGCATCCTCTCGCACATGCTGCCCGGCCACATGATGGCCGACGTGGTGGCAATCCTCGGTTCGCTGGACTTCGTTATGGGGGAATGTGACCGATGAGCTTTGCCCCGTCCGACAATCTGAAGAAGGAAGTCGCCGAGCTGCTGACGCATTATCCGGAAGGCGAACAGCGGAGTGCGTCGCTGATGGTGCTGCATGCTATCCAGTCGGAGACTCGCTACATCAGTAAGGAAGCCATGCAATGGGCCGCGGGCGAGATCGGCATCAAACCGCTCAATCTCTACGAGCTGGTGACTTTTTATCCGATGCTTCGCGAGGAGCAGCCGGGCCGGTACGTGCTGAAAGTTTGCCGCACCCTCAGTTGCGCGCTGGCCGGCAGCATGGATTTGCACAAAAACCTTTGCACGAAGCTGAAGCTCGACCCGAAGAAGCACGGCATGCAAACCACCGAAGACGGCAAGTTCAGCATCGAGTTTGCGGAATGCTTAGCGAGCTGCGGGACGGGGCCGGTGATGATGTGTAATGACGATTTTTATGAGGCCGTAAATGAAGCCAAAACCGACGAGATTCTGGGAGGGTGCCAATGAGAGCCAAGATGAAATGGTTGCCCGATAGGGATTCGAACCCCAACAAACAGAACCAGAATCTGTCGTGCTACCGTTACACCATCGGGCAATCCGGTGAGCGGGCGAAACTAGCCATTTTTTAGGAACAGTCAAGCAGATGCCGCAGGAATACAAACTACTGCTGAAACACGCCGATGAACCGGTTTACTCGAGGGATCTCGAGTGCTACGAGCAGCACGGCGGGTATCAGGCACTGCGTCAGGCGCTGGACATGAAGGCCACGGCGGATGCCGATGGCAACGAGGTCACCGCTCAGGCGCAACTGCGCAAAAGTGTGCTCGAGAGCGGGCTGCGCGGGCGCGGCGGCGCGGGCTTTTCCTGCGGTCTCAAGTGGAGCTTCATCCGCCATCCGAATCCCAAGCCGGTTTACCTCATTTGCAACGCAGACGAATCCGAGCCGGGCACATTCAAGGACAAGCAGATCATTTACAAGGATCCGCATCAGTTGCTGGAGGGGATGATTATCTCCTGCTGGGCCAACCACGTGAATCTCGCCTACATTTACATTCGTGGCGAATTCACCGAGGGCGCCAAGATCCTCAATACCGCCCTCGCCGAAGCGCGCGCCAAGGGTTATCTAGGCAAAGACATTCTCGGCAGCGGTTTTGATCTGGAGATTCACGTGCACCGCGGCGCGGGCGCTTACATTTGCGGCGAAGAAACCGGCCTCATAGAAAGTCTCGAAGGCAAACGCGCTTACCCGCGCATCAAGCCGCCCTACTTCCCCGCTGCCCTCGGCCTGTACATGTGCCCCACCATCGTCAACAACGTGGAGACGCTATGCAATGTGAAACACATTGTGGAGATGGGTGCCGAGGCGTTCGCCAAGCTTGGCACGCCGAACAACACCGGCACCCGCCTCGTAAGTCTCAGCGGCGATGTTAAGCAGCCCGGTTATTTTGAGATTGAAACCGGTAAAGTCACACTCGGTGAGCTAATCAATGATCCCAATTTTGGGGGTGGACTACGCGAAGGCAACCAACTGCAGGCCATCATCCCCGGCGGCTCCTCATCCAAGGTGCTGCGCGCCGGCGAGAAATTCGAGGTGGGCGAAGAGGAGATCGATCTGCTTGATGTACCGTACGATTTCGATACGCTGATGAAGATCGGTACTATGTCGGGCTCCGGCGCGATCATTGTTATTGATGACAGCCGCGACATCGTCGAATGCCTGGCCAACCTCGCCGAGTTTTATGCCCACGAAAGCTGCGGCCAATGCACCCCGTGCCGCGAAGGCTCCCTCTGGATGAACAAAGCCCTCCATCGCATGACGCATGGCGAGGGACGCCCGGAGGATGCTGATTACCTTAAGCACATTGCACACAACATCCAAGGCCGCACCATCTGTGCCTTTGGTGAAGCCTGTGCCTGGCCCGTGCTGAGTTTCGTAGATAAATTTAAGGACAAGTTTGAGGAGAAAGCATCCGCCTAATCATGGCTGAGGAAACCAAAACGGAAGAGCCGCCCGCGATCGAAACCATCACCGTAAAGGTCGATGGTCAGGAGATCGACGTGCCCAAGCTCACACCCGATTGGCAGGGCAACCTCGTGCCCACCACCGTGCTGCAGGCGTGCGAACATGCGGGGATTGAGATTCCGCATTACTGTTATCATCCCAAGCTACCAGTGGCCGGCAACTGCCGCATGTGCCTCGTGCACGTGGGCATGCCAGGACGACCCGGCCCGGACGGCAAGCCGCCGATGAACGAGGATGGCTCGCTGAAAATCGATCCGATGGTACTGCCTTACGAGCGCTCCACGCCCAAGGGGGTGATTGGCTGCGCCACCAACTTGATCCCCGGCATGGAAATTTACGCCAGCAGTCCGGAGACCAAGGAGATGCGCGAGGCGGTGTTGGAAAGTCTGCTGATCAATCACCCGCTCGACTGCACCATCTGCGATCAGGCCGGCGAATGCAAACTGCAGGAGTACAGCGTCGAGCACGGCCAGGCCGAGAGCCAGTTTGCCGAATACAAGGTGCACAAGCCAAAGGCCGTCGATCTCGGTCCGCGCATCATGCTCGATGCCGAGCGTTGCGTGCTCTGCACCCGTTGCATTCGGTTCACCAAAGACATCGCCGATGACGACGCGCTAGGCATTGTGAACCGCGGCAGTTACAACACCATCGCCACCTTCCTCGACACGCCCTTTGACAACAATTACACGCTCAACACCGCGGACATTTGCCCAGTCGGCGCGTTGACCTCGAAGGATTTCCGGTTCCAAATGCGCGTGTGGTTCCTCAAGGAAACCGACAGTCTCTGCACCGGTTGTGGCACCAATTGCAACACGGTCATCGGCTCGCGCGAGAACACAATGTACCGCTATGAGCCGCGCGAAAACGACGCGGTGAACGGCCCGTGGATGTGCGATTCGGGCCGGCTGAATTACAAATGGATCGGCCGCGAAGACCGTCTGACCGAAGTACAAGGCGCCAGCGGCTGGGCCACGGCCATCACGGAAATCAGTGGCAAACTGGAAGAAGTCGAGGCCGGCTCAATGGCCATCATCGGTGGCGCGCGCCAAACCAATGAGGAACTGTACCTGCTCAAGAAACTGGCCAACAAACTGGAGGCCGTGACCGATTCTGTGCCGCGCATGGGCGAGGGCGATCACCTGCTCTCCTGCCCTGACAAAAACCCGAACAGCACCGGCTCGCGTTTGATCGGCATTGCCGGCGAGACGCTCGGCAGCCGCCTAGCGGACATTGCCGTCGGCATCGAGGTGGGCACGATCAAGACGTTGATTGTCTTTGGCGACGATGTCACCCAACACGGCATCAGCGAGGCATTACTGGATCAGCTGGATTTGCTTGTAGTGAGCGACATCCTTCCAAACGCCACCACGGCCAAGGCGCATTACCTGTTGCCCGGCTGCGCGCATGCGGAGAAGCGCGGCACCTTTACCAACGTGAAGGGGCGCGTGCAGAAATTTATGAAGGCGCTCGAGGCGCCTGGTGAGGCCCGTGCGGAATGGGAATTTCTGCATGAGCTCGTCGAGAACACCACCGGCCAAAACGGCTACAGCACCATCGAGGGGCTGTTCAACCAAATGGCCGGCGAGGTGGAAGCCTTTAAGGCGAAGGAATTGACTTGGGCCGCGCTGGGCGACACCGGCGTGACCGTTGAATTGTAAGCGTTGTGACCGAATGGATTAACAGCCTGCCTGCGGGACAGCAGTTTGCACTCTTCAGTTTGCTGAAGATAGTGATTGCAGTGTTCGCAGTGGTGTTGCCGATGGTGGCCTACTCGGTGGTCGCTGAACGGCGNATTTCGGCGTGGATCCAGGATCGCGTNGGCCCCAACCGCGTGGGCCCGTGGGGCCTGCTNCAGCCGGCGGCGGATGGCCTGAAGTTTGTGCTCAAGGAAGACTTCACACCGGCCTACGTGCGCAAGGTGTATTTNTGGCTGGCGCCGGCGGTGAGCATGGTNCCNGCACTGTTGACGCTGGCNGTGATTCCNTTNGGCACGAAGATCGGNAATCAGAATGCGGTCATCGCCGACCTCAACGTCGGCATCCTGTACACCTTNGGCATCGTGAGCCTCAGCGTGTACGGCATCGTGTTGGCGGGNTANGCGAGCAATTCCAANTATCCGTTNCTNGGCGGCATNCGCAGNAGCGCGCAGATGATCTCNTACGANATCGCCATGGGCATGAGCGTNGTNCCGGTGTTCATGCTNGTNGGCGANNTGAACCTNACCAANGTGGTGGANTATCANGCANNCGGNGCATGGCTAATTTTCAANCAACCGCTNGCNTTTGTNATCTTCCTNATCGCNGCCTTTGCGGAAACGAACCGNTTGCCGTTTGACATGCCNGAGAGNGAATCNGAATTGGTCGGCGGCTATCACACGGAATACAGCTCCATGAAATTNGCGCTGTTTTTCCTNGGNGAATANGCCGCGATGATCGCCGTNAGCGCCATGATGGTGGTGCTCTTCCTCGGCGGCTGGACGNTGCCNTTNGCNGANCTNAANNANNCNGCCNNNANCCTNGGAATGGGCCTGCTNCAGGTNGGCATNTTCATNGGCAAACTNCTGCTGTTCATGGGNTTNTTTATNTGGGTGCGCTGGATGNTNCCGCGCTTCCGTTANGATCAGCTGATGGATCTCGGCTGGAAACGATTNGTGCCGCTNGCNNTGGCGAACATTGTGGTGACGGCNCTTTACCTNTATGTGGAGTNGAAACTCACNAAATANTCATGGCCAAANAAGTCNAACGCGTGAANNTNAGCTGGTGGGAACGCCTGTACATTCCCACNTTCCTCAACGGCTTCAAGGTCACGCTAAGNCANTTTTTCTCNTTCAANAAATCAAAGGTNTACGAGGAGAAAAANNANGATAACAANTTCAAGACTACNNTNAANTATCCGGANGAACTCTGGACCGTNCCNGANGGGTTCCGCGGCGCNCCGTATTTGGTGAGCGATCANGAGGANAACACCAAATGCGTGAGCTGCCAGTTGTGCGAATTTGTCTGCCCGCCCAAGGCCATCCGCATCACGCCGCCGGGAGAGGACGGCGAAGACGCCCACCGCGAAGGCGCCGAGAAGATGCCGAAGGATTTTGAGATCAACATGCTGCGCTGCATCTTCTGCGGATTTTGCGAGGAGGTTTGCCCCGAGGAAGCCATCTTCCTCGCCAAGGACTATTACGAGGGCTACGAGGAAAACAAAATGCGCCGCGACTACGCGCTGACCGGCAGCACCCGCGAGGAAATGATTTTCCATAAAGACAAACTCCTCGAACGCGGCGGCACCCACCACGACCGCATCAAGAAGTGGGAAAAGAAAACCGAGGAAGCCAAGGCGCAGGAAATGTTTCCCGTGGACCAACCTGCGGCTGNCTCCAAGGAGGCCACCGAAGAATAATGCAGGAGATACTCTTCTACATTTTCAGCGCGCTCACCCTGCTCTGCGGGTTGCTGGTGGTGTTCAACCCCTTCAGCCGCAACCCTGTGACCAGCGCGATGTTCCTCGTGCTCACCATCATCAGCATGTCCGGCCTATTCGTGCTGCTCAAAGCCTTCTTCCTCGCCGCCGTGCAAATCCTCGTCTACGCCGGTGCCGTCATCGTGCTCTTCCTGTTCGTTATCATGCTGCTGGACGTAAAGGAAGAAGAACGCCGGCGCTTCCAAAAATTCGGCACCATCCTCGGCTTCACCGCTGTGGCCGGCCTCGCGGCGCTGATCATCAATACCATTAGCCAATCCAATCTACCATCGTACGCGCAGATGCAGGGCAAGGTGGTGGATATCAACGCCACGGCACGGACTCTCGTCATCGAAAGCAACGGCGCCACCAAAGAATTTAAGCTGCCAACTCTTTCCNAACTTAAAGTGATGAAAGANGGCNATGCATCCGACTTTAATTTGGTTGTTCCGAAAACTAATGTATTCGTGGCCTACGATCCGGAGAATGGTTCGGGCAACATTGTCAGCACCATCCGCTTGGGCGGCGGCCTNGGGGAAACCAAGGGCCTCGGTAAAATGCTCTTCACCAAATACCTGTTGCCCTTTGAAATTGTTTCCGTGCTGCTGCTGGTGGCGATGGTCGGCTGCATCCTGTTGAGCAAACGCGATGAACCNGAGGANGCTGAGGCCAAATGATCATTGGCCTCGAACATTACCTNACCGTCAGCGTGGTGCTCTTTTGCCTCGGGCTGCTGGGCGTGATTATTCGCCGCAACCTGATCGTGATGTACATGGGCCTAGAGCTGATGCTCAACGCCGCCAACCTCGCCCTTGTGGCCTTCTCCCATTTCCGTGACAACCTCGACGGGCAGGTGATGGTGTTCTTTATCATCACCGTCGCCGCCGCCGAAGTCGCCGTGGGCCTCGCCCTGATCGTGGCCCTCTACCGCAAACGCCAAACCAACGACGTGACCGACCTCACCTCGATGAAACTGTAGATGNACGCCGNCACTCTCAAGGCCCTGCCGTTGATCGTGCTGCTGCTGCCACTGGCGGCGGCGGTGATNATCCTGTTGGGTGGCCGCCGTAGCCGCGCGCTCAGCGCCGGCCTGTCCATCGGTGCGGTCAGCATCGGATTGGCACTCAGCATGTTTCTCTTTGGCCATTACTTCGACCATCCGCCGGTCACACACGAATATTTCCATTGGCTGGCTCTGGGCAAAGACTCGCTAAACATCGCCTTTGCCGTGCGGCTGGATCAACTATCGACCCTCATGCTGCTGGTCGTCACGCTGGTTGGCACGCTGGTGCATATTTTTTCGCTCGCCTACATGCGCGACGACGAAGGCTACGCCCGCTACTTCGCCGGTCTGAGCCTGTTCGTTTTTTCAATGCTCGGCATCGTGCTCGCCGCAAATTTTGTGCTCCTCTTCATCTTCTGGGAGTTGGTCGGAGTATCCAGCTATCTGCTCATTAGTCATTGGTACGAAAAATCCGCTGCTGCCGAGGCCGGCAAAAAGGCTTTTCTCACCAACCGCATCGGTGACGTCGGCTTTCTGCTCGGCATTCTGTTTATCTGGCACGAAACCGGTTCACTGAATTTCACCGACACCACCATGAGCACGGCCGCCGGCCTGCTGATTTTCTGCGGGGCCATCGGCAAAAGCGCGCAATTCCCGCTGCACGTGTGGCTGCCGGACGCCATGGAAGGCCCCACCCCCGTCAGCGCGCTGATCCATGCCGCCACCATGGTGGCCGCCGGCGTGTACCTGCTGTGCCGCGTGTTCTTTATTTTCACGGACGACGCCCTGTTGATCATCGCCTGGATTGGCGGCCTCACGGCGCTGCTGGCCGCGCTCATGGCCGTGCAGCAAAACGACATCAAGCGCATCCTTGCCTACTCCACCCTCTCCCAACTCGGCTACATGGTGATGGCTGTGGGCTGCGCGGGCCCCGCCGCGGCAATGTTTCACCTGACNACCCACGCCGCCTTCAAGGCGCTGCTCTTTTTNGGCGCCGGCGCGGTCATTTACTCCTGCCACCACGAGCANGATATTTGGAAAATGGGCGGCCTTCGCCAACGCATGCCACGNACTTTCACTTGTTTCATGGNGGGCGCCNTGGCGTTGGCNGGCGTGCCGTTGCTCAGCGGNTTTTATAGCAAAGACGCCATCCTCATGCAGGCGTGGCTGCACCAAACACCGCTCTTTTACNTGGGCGTAGCCGTGGCCGCGCTCACGGCGTTTTACATGATGCGCTGTGTACTGGTGGCCTTCTTCGGCGAGGCCCGCACCGNCGCCGCCCGCGAGGCGCCCAGCGCCAAGCTGGCCATGGTCGTGCCTTTGATGATTCTTACGACATTTAGCATTGGATTGGGCCAACCTTGGTTGGGATTAGACCGCCACACCAACGGCATTAATAATTGGGACAAACACGCCCTGAAACAATTCGATCGCGAAACGGAGGCCAATCGTCATGATTCTAATGCCACCAACCAGGACACCGCCGCCGCATTTGGTAAAACCCGTGATCGCGCGCACAACGCCGCGATGGTGGGCGGCACCTTGGCCGCCGCAATGGGCCTGTTGCTCGGCTGGTTCATTTATCGACAGGCGAAAACAGATCCACTGCCGGGCAAACTGGGCCGCTTGTCGGAAATCATGCGGGACCGCTTTTACTTCGATGAACTATACGCTTTCCTGAATCGTTGGACGCAGGAAAGCCTCGCGCGGGTGGCGGACTGGTTTGACCGCTGGATCATTGCCGGCGCCGGCGTGCGCGGCATCAGCGGCACCGTTGATATCACCGCCACGATNCTGCGCCTGTGTCAGTCCGGCAATCTGCGCAATTACGCGTTACTGCTCGCCATCGGCCTGTTGCTGATGCTCGGCTTTTTCCTCTTCTAACCATGTCACCGCTGTTGATCATCATGGGCCTGCCGCTGTTGGCGGCGCTGGGGCTGGCGGCGGTGCCGGCAGATCGCCGGTCGGTCTTCCGCTGGACGACCATTCTTGCCACGCTGGGCAGCGCCATTGCNGCGGTGTTTGTTTTCCAATCATTCAACGGCGGCCTTGTGACCGATCCTGCTGCGGCGTATATCGCCTTTGATGACCAGCTCACGGTCCGCGTGCCGTGGGTGGAATCGCTGAAAATTTATTTTCACCTCGGCGTGGATGGCATGGGGGCGGTGATGGTGCTGATGGGCAGCCTCGTGGCCTTTGCCGCCGCGTGCAGTGCNGGCGAAATCAAGTCGCGCGAAAAGGAATTTGCCATCCTGCTGTTGCTGATGACCGGCGGCATCCTCGGCGCGTTCATGGCGCTGGATATTTTCCTGATGTACTTTTTGCACGAGCTGGCACTGGTACCCACCTTCATTATGATCGGCGTTTGGGGCCGCGGCGAGGATCGCGATTACGCGGCGTACAAGATCACCCTTTACCTCGGGCTTGGCTCGCTCATCGCTTTGGCGGGCGTCATCCTGCTGTATCTCAGCCATGGCACGAGCGATTTGAAGGAGATTTTTGAAACCGGCGCCACGCTCGATGCCGGNCGCCAGTCACTAATCTTTGCGCTGCTGATGTTCGGACTGGGCATCCTTGTNAGCCTGTGGCCGTTCCANACCTGGGCACCGCTGGGCTACGGCNCCGCCCCCAGTGCCACGGCCATGATGCACGCTGGTGTGATCAAAAAATTTGGCCTCTTCATGCTCATCCGCGTGGCCCTGCCGCTGCTGCCGGAAGGTGCGGCGGAATGGATGCCGGTGCTCGCGTGGCTGTGTCTGGGNAACCTTCTCTACTGCGGGCTCGTGGCCATGCGCCAAAAGGACCTCAACCAGTTGCTCGGCAACTCCTCGGTGGCGCACATGGGCTTTGTTTTCCTTGGCATCGCCAGCCTCACGACCATCGGCTTGAACGGTGCGGTGATGGTGATGGTGGCGCACGGCCTGCTCGCCGCGCTGGCCTTTGGCCTCAGCGGGCACTTGTACACCCACNCGCGCACGCTGGAGATGGACAAGGTCACCGGCCTGCTGCGCNCCATGCCGTTCTGGGGCACGGCATTAATGATGGCGCTCTTTGCCGGNTGCGGCCTGCCGGGCTTTGCGAATTTNGTCGGGGAACTCACCGTGTTCTTTGGCGCTTGGGAAGTGTCCGCACTGGAGAGCTCCACGGATCACCCGCTGGCCGGCCATCAGCTGCAATTCCGCGTGATCACCATNCTCGGCGTGTGGGGCGCGCTGGTGATCGGCGCGGTGTACATGCTGCGNGCCATCCGTCAACTGCTNCACGGGAAACGNCCTGAGCTGNCGGCGGNGGNGCCGGACATCACCGGCTGGCGGCGCGTGCCTTTTGCNGTGNTNCTCGGCGTGCTGTTGGCCTTCGGGTTTTTCCCGGGATTGATCACTGAAAAAATCACTCAAGCCACCCGGGCCATTGCCACTCTGGCGTTGCCCGCGGATACAACGAAATGAATCTCGCCCTCATCAGTACGGAAATNGCCGTCGCGCTNNTGGGCGTGGTGATCCTGCTGNTGGATCTCTGGACGCCAGCCGCGCGCAAACGCCTGCTCGGCTGGGGTGTGGTGGGCGGGCTCCTCATACTCATCGGGGCCAACCTCCGTCTGGGCCTCCCCGCCAAGGTCATCGCTGATCAGGGGTACACGCTCGATGCCTTCACGGCATTTTTCCGGCTGTTCTTTCTGGTGGCCGGCGTGCTGGTGACATTGCTGGTCATCCACTACGCCCCGCGCCTGCGGCGGGGCATCGGCGAACTGTACGCGCTCATCTGCTTTGCGCTCACCGGCATGCTGTTGGCGGCCGGTTCCACCAGCTTTGTAATGCTCTTCGTNGCCATCGAGCTGATCACCATCACCTTTTACGTGCTCACCAGTCTGGAGGCGCACCGCGCGCGGTCGCTGGAAGCGGGTGTTAAATACCTCATTCTTGGAGCGGCTTCCTCGGCTGTCATGGTCTTNGGCATCGCGCTCATTTACGGCGCNACGGGTCACCTGCAGTTTGGTGAAATCGCTGCAATGCTGGCGGCCTATCAACTGGAACATACGTTGCTATTCAAACTCGGCATCATGCTGGTGCTGGGCGGACTGGCCTTCAAGATTGCTGCCGTGCCTTTCCAGTTGTGGGCGCCGGACGTGTATCAGGGCGCGCCCACGCCCGTCACCGCTTTCCTTGCTGCCGGCTCCAAAGCGGCCGGCTTTGCCCTGCTGCTGCGGGTGCTGCTGGAGGCCTGCTCGGTAAATGGCAAACTCTACGGCGGTCTGGAGCTCCAGCCGTTGCTGGCCGTCATGGCTGCGGCCACCATTCTGTACGGCAGCCTCGGCGCCCTTCGCCAACGCCAGCTCAAGCGGCTGCTGGGTTACGCCAGCATCGCCAGCGCCGGCTACGCGCTCCTGGGTGTGGCCGTTTTAAATGCCGCCGGGGCACAGGCGGTGCTCTTTTACCTCGGCGGTTATCTGTTTGCCGTGCTGGCTGCCTTTACCGTCATCACCGTGATCACCGAGGCGGATGCCGATGAAGATATCGGCGTGCTCGCCAACCTCCACCAACGTTCCCCNTGGNTGGCTGCCGTNCTCACACTCGCCATCGTGTCACTGGCCGGCGTGCCGCCGTTGGTTGGGTTTTTCGGCAAATTCCTCTTGCTTAAGGCCGCCCTGGCCGGGGCTGAAACCCATCCGCTCCTGCCGTGGGCCATCGGCATCGCCATCGTGGGGGTGGTGGTTTCCTTCTACTATTACTTTGCGATGATCCGCGAAATTTACTGGGGCAACGGCCGTTACTGGGAAACCGAGCCCAGCACTGAACCAATCATTTGCCCCNCCCCCGCCAANGCCGCCCTACTACTTTGCGCCCTTGGCCTGCTCCTCCTTGGTCTGTATCCNGAGCCGTTGCTGAATTTCGCCATCAGCGCCGCGGAAATCTTTGNCCANTAATCCCCNACTGTGCGCAGTTGCACNGCCTCAGCGATGGANTCNATGGCGCGAAGGGAGCTGAGGATCACGACGGTGTCGCCGGCTTGGAGGTGGCCGCGTTGGACTAGTTCGTGGAGGGATTGATCCACGGCGTGATCCTCTGAGTGATCATCCCAATCGAGCACCACGGGTATCACGGCNCGGCGCAGGCTCAAGGAGCGGGCCACCGGNTCGTCCGGACACAGGGCCAGAATGGGCGCCCCGGGGCGGCGCCAGGCAACTTCCGGTACCAACCGCCCTTCACGGGTGAAAACCACAATTGCTGCCGCACTCACATCCTCGGCCAAACGCACGGCGGCGCGGGCTATGGACTGCCGCGGATCGGCCGGGAGCGCTTCCCGATAAAAGGCCGCGCCCGGCTCGCGCTCCATTCGCCGCGCAATGCGGTCCATGGCTTCCACCGTGCGCACGGGAAATTTGCCGACGGAAGTTTCGCCGCTCAGCATGACGGCATCGGCCTGTTCAAAGACGGCATTGGCCACGTCGGTAACCTCCGCGCGGGTGGGCATGGGCTCACCGATCATGCTCTCGAGCATGTGCGTAGCGACAATGACCGGTTTGCCGGCCAACTGGCAGGCGCGCACGATGCGCCGTTGCAAAATAGGCAGATCCTCGTAGGGACATTCTACGCCGAGATCACCGCGGGCCACCTTCACGGCATCGGCGGCGGCAATAAGGGCGTCGAGATTTTCCACGGCGCGCTGATCCTCAATCTTGGCAATCACCCGTGGCGGGTGCGGGGCCGCCGCAAGCAGCACGCGCAGTGCCTCGATATCCGCCACCTCTCGGACAAACGAGAGCGCGACATAATCCACCTCCAGCTCCAGCGCCAGATCCACGGCCGCGTGATCTTTTTCCGTGAGGGCGGGCAGTTGCACGATGGTGCCCGGCAGATTGATGTGCCGGCGGCTGCCCAGTTCACCGCCCACCTCCACCTCACATTCAGCCAGCGTTCCCTCAGCGCGTAATACATTCAGGCGGATGAGGCCGTTATCCACCTGAATGATGGCGCCTTCCACGAGGTCGTTGACAAAGTTCGGGTAATTCACCGTCACACAACGCGGCCCGGCCTGAGCGGGGTCCGTGGTAAAATTAAATTTCGCGCGCGCGCGCAGCACGATGGGTTCAGGGACATCACCGGTGCGGATGGATGGCCCCTGCAAATCCATGCTGATGCCCACCACGCGTTGGCGTGCTGCGGCGGCACTGCGGATGCGCTGCACTACGGTCCGGGCCCACTCCGGCTTGGCGTGGCTCATGTTCAGCCGGAAAAGGCTGGCGCCGGCGTCCAGCAGTGCCTCAATGGTTTCCTCTTCCTCGGTGGCGGGGCCGAGCGTGGCCAGAATGCGGGTTTGACGATGCGTTTGGAGGTCAGACACGGACGCAGCATAAAAAAACCGGACCGGCCAAGGCGAGGTTATTCACGGGACACACTGAAATGTCACTTGATTTTGAGTTGCTTTTTCAGTATGCTTCATCNTAACGGAGCATCACAATATGGCAACCAAAGAAGACAAATACGAGGACAACGCCGAGGGCAAATATTACTGCGACACCGAATGCATCGATTGCGACCTGTGCCGTGAGACCGCTCCGGAGAATTTCACCCGCAATGAGGATGGCGGCTACTCGTACTGCACAAACAGCCTGAGAACGAGGAAGAGGAAGCCTTGTGCCAGGAAGCCATGGACGGTTGCCCGGTGGAAGCCATCGGCAGCGATGGCTCGGACTGATTTCAGCTGTCAGCCACTTTACGCCCGCCTTGCGCGGGCTTTTTTTATGCACCAATGGCCTGACGCAATTCGTTGAGCGCCACTTGGCTGATGAGTTGTTTAAAGGTCGCNCGNTCCGTGGAATGGCAGCGNTGNTCGGCCGTGGTGCCGGCCGCTGAAGCGCAGGCAATGTGCACGGTGCCCACNGGTTTATCNGGNGTGCCGCCGGAGGGCCCNGCGATNCCGGTGGTGGCCAAGGCATAATCCGCGCCCGTTACGGCGCGTGCGCCCTCGGCCATNGCGCGGGCGGTGGGCTCACTCACCGCCCCGTGGGTGGCGATTGTTTCAGCGGNAACCTTNAGCACCTCCTGCTTGGCTTCATTGCTGTACGTACACAGGCCGGCCAGAAACACTGCTGAGGCNCCGGNCACGTTNGTCAGCCGGTGGGCGATGAGACCGCCGGTGCAGCTCTCGGCGACAGCCACGGTCTGTCCGCGCTGCGTGAGCAGCTGAACGATGATTTCCTCAAGNGTTTCCTCTCCCCGGCCGTAAAAGCAATCGGCCAGCTCGCGGGCGGCAATGNCAGCGGCCGCTTCCACGAGAGCGGCTCCGCCTTCGCCGTGCGCCACCAGCCGCACNTCCACTTCACCCATGCGCGCGCAAAAGCCCAGCTCCAGCCCGGCGGCCAAAGGCTCAGCCATGGCCGGCTGGAGTTTCTCTTCGATGAGCGATTCGCCCACGCCCATGGTGCGCAACGTGCAAAGATGAACCGGCTTTTCAGGCNGCAAGTTTTCCGCCAGCCAAGGAACAACTTGTGCGGTGTACATGGGCTGCAGTTCACGTGGCGGACCGGGCAAGAGGATGAGCCAGCCGCCTTCGTCCGGCTCCCGCAGAATGAGACCGGGCGCGGTGCCGTGGTCGTTAGGCAATACAGTGGCGCCGGCGGGCACCTGTGCCTGCACGAGCACTCTAGACGGCATCGGCCGGTTGCGTTTGGCAAAGTGTGATGTGATCCGTTCAGTGATGGCGGCGTCCTCNGCGAGCGGNGCATTCAGNAGTTCAGCAATGCGTTGGCGTGTGAGGTCGTCGCTGGTGGGGCCGAGGCCGCCGGTGACGATGACCAGTTCGGCGCGTTGTAGGGCAGCGTTCACGGCCGCAGCAATCGCGTCGCCGGTATCCGGCACCGTTTGCTGTTGGCCAAGTGGATATCCGGCATCGGCAAGCTGGCGGCCCAGCCATTGTTGATGGGTGTTCAACACCCGGCCAATAAGCAGTTCACTACCGGTATTGATCAATTCTATGCGCACGGGCGGAGGTTGCCACGGGCGTGGATAACGTGCAACGTCAGGGCATTGACTTGCCATCGCTAAAATCTATACTTGCCCGGCATGGCAGATTTGGAGCGCAGCGCAGCAAAGGAAAAGTTTCTCAATTTCCTTGAGCAGAAAAACCTTCGCATTACCAATCAACGTCGAGCGATCGTGGAAACTGTTTTCAGCACAGACCAGCATTTCACCGCAGAACAGTTGTTAGAATGGAGCCGCAAACGTGACTCAAGCGTTAGCCGAGCAACTGTATACCGCACTCTCCCCCTACTCACCGAGAGCGGCTTAGTGCATGAGATGGATTTCGGTAAAGATTACAAGATCTACGACCCTAACTACGCAGATCATCCAAACCACAACCACATCATTTGCGATGACTGCGATAAAATTGTAGAATTTGAGAGCGAACGGCTGGAAACTCTAGAAAATGAGATTTCCCAAAATTTAGGTTTCACTGTTAAATCGCAGCAATTGCGAATCAATGCTTCCTGCGAAGACATGAAAAAGCTTGGGGCCTGCAATAAAAAAGGCCATTAGGGCGTTTTTATTTTCACAAAAACACCTTTTTTAAAAATTTCACAAAATCGTCAAAAAATAGGTTGACGATGAAACTGAGTCTCAATATCTTCTCTCCGCGACCAGAGACAGAGTCTCATTCGCAAAACAACTGTGACTTGAGATCGAGTCTCATTAGCAAAGCAACTAAAACATACAATGAAACTAAAATTAATACCCAAGTGTTTGGCAATGGGTTTGGTCAGTCTGTTTGCTAGCTCTTCAGGAGTTCTGGCTCAAGCAGACGAGAAGATCGATAACCTCCAAAAGCAAATCGACGCTTTGCAAGCTCGATTGAATGAAGCAAAAGACGAAGGCGGGCGCCCAGGCTTCCTTGGAAACCAAAACGAAACGCTGAAGTTCAACTTCTACGGCGAGACTAAGTGGAATATCAAGAATGGTGCTGACAAGCCCGATCCACATCGGTTCGTATTGATCCCCGGCTACAAGTTAAGCGACTACGCCTACTGGCTGGCAGAGATTGAGATTGAGCACGGTGGTGTTCAAGACAATCCAGGTCGTTTTGATGGTATGCTGGAGTTGGAACAGTTCTACGCCGATGTTAAAATTACTGATAACATCAGCTGGCGCTCCTTGGGTGTTTCACTCATTCCCGTTGGTACCGTGAACCTGTACCATGAGCCGGATCAATTCTACTCCGTGCACCGTCCCGTGATGTACAAGTACGTTGTGCCATCCACATGGTTTGAAACCGGCACCGGTTTCTTCGGTGAGAACTTGGGCGGTATGGAAGAGTTAAGCTGGATGCTCTACTTCTCGCAGGGCCTTACTGATGATCAGGGTACATTTGACTCGGATGGCGACTGGAGCCCCCGCGGTGCACGTCCCAGCCTGCGTGAAGATGACGGCAATGACGCCCTCGCCATCACCGGTAAGCTCGAATACCAAAAGGGTAACTTCNCTGGTAGNGTTTCNACCTANATGACCACCCTGCAGCGNNGCGACAATGGNNCGGAAACTGACATGCAACTCTTCGATATNGAAGCCAGCTATCGTTTCACTGAGGGCGCATTCCNAAACTTCGAGCTGATTGCTGACTACGCNTGGTGGGACATCGATGATCCTTCGATCTTTGGTGACAACAACGTGGGTGAAAAAATGGACGGTTATCGCCTTGAGGTGGCCTANCACCACATGATGGGCAACAATGAGTTGGTGCCNTTCATCCGCGCGGAAGGTTATGACCTCTCCAGCGATGGTAATTACNCNGGCTTTNNNGAAGCNGGATCGTACAACTNCCTGTCGTACGGCGNGATGTACAAGTTTGGGACAAATTGGGAGATCAAAGCTACTATGCGCCAGTCACTTGATGACNATAGCAAGAGCGAGTTCTCCTTTGGCATAGGCTTCCAGTTCTAGCCAGATCCCGAAACAGTTAATATTAATGAATATCCAGTTTATATGTTAACTGCTGACCCGCCCCCCGTTTTTGCGGGGGGCGGGTTTCCAGCATTCATGATGAACCAATCACTACATAGCCTCATTTTGCCGCTGCTAATTGCAATTAGTTGGCTTGGAATGACAACCTCTGTTGAGGCCAAGAAGTATTTCACTCGCCAACAGGCCGAAAAGCTTTGCTTCCCTGAGGCTGATCGTTTCCAGTGGCAAACTACCTATTTTACAGCCGAACAAGCAAAAGCAGTAAAAGCNGCAGCCAAGATAACAAAAATACATCGNGGCGTGTGGTATGGGCTGGCATACCAAAAGGATCAAATAATAGGTGCTCTAGTTTTTGATGCCGTCATTGGCAAACACGAGTACATCGATTATGTTATTGCCCTCACTACCGAGGGCAAAGTGCGACAGATTGAAATTCTTGAATACCGTGAAAGCTGGGGTGGTGAAGTCCGAAGATCCGGCTGGCGCAAACAATTTGTGGGTAAAACCACACAGAGCAAACTAAGACTAAATGATGGCATCCACAACATCTCAGGAGCCACCATGTCGTGTCGTTCTATCACTGATGGTGTGCGCAAAACATGCCATGTTTGGGGGTTGGTGCTGCGCCCTGCTCTGTTGGCTGACGGCCGGTTGCCAAAGCCTGCCATCCGACCCCGCTAGCGCTGAGCCGCTCACGCGCCTTCAGCCCAAGTTGGGCACCTTCGTTTCCGTCACGGTTTACGCGCCGGACACTCCCGAAACCCAAGCTGCTATTAACGCCGCCTTTGCGGAGTTTGATACCGTCGATCAACTGCTCAGTATTCACCGCACAGACAGCGCATTGGCTCGGGCCAATGCCGGTGGCCCCGTAAACGCTGAACTGCACGATGTGCTGAAATCTGCCCTCGAAATTGCCCGCCGAACCGAGGGCGCCTTTGATCCAACCATACGGCCACTCGCGGATCTTTGGGGCTTTATCAAAAAGGACGGCTACCGCTTACCGACCGACTCCGAGTTGCAGAGTGTTTTACCCAAGGTAAATTACCGCAAGGCAAACCTAGCCGATAACCGGCTCTATTTTGCAGCTAAAGGAATGTCTATTGATCCGGGAGGCTTCGGTAAGGGCTACGCCGTGGATCGCGCCATCGCTGCGCTCCAACGGCACGGCATTCGCAATGCCATGGTGAAAGCCGGCGGTGACTTGCGGGTGATCGGCCTGCCACCCGGCCGCCAGCACTGGGCCGTGTGGATTGAAGATCCCGAAAAAAAAGGCCGGCGCGTGAAAGTGCAATTGNCCGCCGGTGCCTTAAGCACATCCGGCAACTACGAAAATTCATTCATGCAAAACGGCCGGCACTACGGACACCTGCTGGATCCACGCACCGGCCGGCCGGTGGATGAGGTGGCCGCCTGCACCGTCACGGCGCCAACCTGCCTNGAGAGTGATGCCTACGCCACAGCTGCGTGTATCCTGGGGGTAAAACGTAGCCGCGCACTGTTAGGCGAACAATATGGCCTGCGTTTTGTGACGCTCACGGGCCAAGTGATCGAACACCGGCCGCCGCCTAACCGACGTTAAGCTCCTGCTTGATGCCGAACTTCTCAATGCGCTTGCGCAAGGTGGCGCGGGTAATGCCGAGAAGCTTGGCGGCCTGTACCTGGTTGCCGCCGGTTTCCTTCAGGGCGTTGATGATCAGCTCACGCTCGACGGCCGGGATGATTTTCAAATTCGGATGCGCACGCGCCCAACGAAAAAGTCTCGCTGCTAGGCCGGCCAAATCTTCGCCTTCCACTGAGCCGGTGACGACCTCCGTGGGGCTTTGCGAAACTTCCGGCGGCAGATCCTCCGGCAAAATGGCATCGCCCTTGGCGAGCACCAGCGCACGTTGNACAGCGTTTTCCAGCTCGCGCACATTTCCCGGCCACGTATGGGCTTGCAGGCGCGTGAGGGCTTCCGGCTGAATTGTGCGGGGCTTGGTAGGGTTCGGCGAATTTTTCGCCAGGAAATAATTCACCAAGGCCGGGATATCGCCCGGGCGTTCCCGCAGGGAGGGCAGTTGGATGCGCACGACGTTGAGCCGATAAAAAAGATCCTCGCGAAATTCACCATCGCTTACGGCCTGTTCGAGCTGCTTGTTGGTGGCGGCAATCACGCGCACGTTGGCTTTCACGGGTGCGTTGCCGCCCACGCGCTCGAAGGTGCCGTCCTGCAGCACGCGCAAAATCTTCGTTTGGGTTTGCGCAGTCATGTCGCCGATCTCATCAAGGAACAGCGTACCGCCGTCACATTGCTCGAACTTGCCGATGCGCTGGCTTTGGGCACCNGTGAAGGCGCCTTTCTCGTGGCCAAAAAGCTCGCTCTCCAACAGGTTTTCCGGGATGGCTGCGCAATTGATGGCGAGGAATGGCTGGCGGCTGCGTTCGCTGTGGCTGTAAATGGCGCGCGCAACCAGCTCCTTGCCGGTGCCGCTTTCACCGGTGATCAACACCGTGGCATCACTGGCGGCCAGTTGGCCGATGGTCTTGAACACCTCCTGCATCGCGGGGCTTTGGCCGATGATGCCGAGGTCATAATCTTCCTGNTCCAGCAACGGCTCGTAAGACACCACCTGTTTCATGGCGCGCGCCGCGCTCAGGGCNTTGGCCACCAGCTCCTGCAGCTTGGGCACGTCAAACGGCTTGGTGAGATAATCGTACGCGCCATGCTTCATTGCCTGAATNGCCGTTTGCGTGGAGCCATAGGCGGTCATCAAAATAACGGGCGTACGCGAATCAAACTCGCGCAAGCGTTGAAGTGTCTCGATGCCGGTGAGGCCGCCCATGCGCACGTCCATGATCACCAGGTCCGGCGCCAGTTGGGGGATCANCTCNAGCGCTTCCTCGCCGCTGCCNGCNGTGTGCAGCTCCAGNCCTTCCTGTTGGCCGAAGATGCGCTCAAAAGAATAGCGCACATCGGCCTCGTCATCGATCAGCAGCAGTTTATCCATTGCGCGCGCGAAACTTAATCGGTGCTGCCGCTTTTTGCAGCATTTTCCTTCGCCCACACAAGCGCCGCTTCGCGGGTGGTAATCTCCTCAGCCAACTGGCGGTCACGCAACTCGTTGAGCAACTGCCCCAACCTAGGGCCGGGCGCCACACCCAGCTCGATGAGGTCCGCCCCGCGCAACAGTGGCTCGGCCAAGGCCGGCTGCGCGGCCAGCGCGTCGCGTTCGGCANAAAGGAAATCGTAAATCTCCAGCTTGCGATGCGAGCCGAGGCAGTCGATTCGGTGCTGTTCCAGCTCCAGCGGAAAGGTCGGCCGCATCAACAACCGGCGCAGCTTGGCTTTCCGCATCTTCGGCGCGGCGGCAAGATTCATGTGCTGGCGCACGGTAAAGANGATATCGTCGATCTGTTGGCGCGGAAACCGNANACGCTCNAGGATNCCTTCAGACATCTCCGCGCCGAGCTTNTCGTGTCCGTAATTATGAATGAGCCCGTCTTCGCCCACGGAATAGGTATCAGGCTTGGCGATGTCGTGCAGCAAAATGGTCCACGGCAGCTCAGCNGGGGCATTGGCGTCCATCTGGTCAAGCATCAGTCGGATGTGCTGGTACACGTCCCCTTCGGGATGATACTTGGGCGATTGCTCGCAGCCGATGGTGGCCATCAGCTCGGGCAACACCTGCGCCAGCAGGCCGCTCTCNCGCAGCAGGTCCAANCCGCGCGCGGCNTGCGGNGGCCGGAACAGCTTCAACAGTTCATCGCGAATGCGNTCGGCNCTCACGCGGTTGATCTGTTCGGCNTGTGCCTGCACGGCNGCAAATGTGGCCGGTTCAATTTCNAAATCCAGTTGCGCGGCAAAACGCACTGCGCGCAANAGGCGCAGGTGATCCTCNGCGAAGCGTTCATCGGAATCGCCGATNGTGCGTAACACGCGCGCCTTGAGGTCCGCCTCGCCGCCCACCCAATCGCGCAGCTCGCCGGTGGTGGGATTGAGGAACAGACCGTTCACCGTGAAGTCACGCCGCAACGCATCCGCCTGCGCATCGCCGAAAGTCACCTCATCAGGCCGACGTCCATCGGCATAACCGCTCTCGGCGCGAAANGTGGCCACCTCAAATTGCCGGCCGCCNTNNAGCACGAGCATTACCCCGAAAGCCTTGCCNACNCCATGCGTCCGAGGAAAGAGNGCCTCCACNGCCTCGGGCCGGGCGTCTGTGGCCAGATCNTAGTCCTGCGGCGTCGCCCCNCGNAGTTCNTCACGTACACATCCACCCACCAGCCAAGCTTCGTGCCCGGCGGTCTGCAAGGTGCGGGCAATCTCAACAGCGGTTTCGCGTGCGGGGTTCATGGGCCAAAAAAAAGTGCGCCCGCGGGCGCACCTGCAAAATCNTTTTTAGCGGTCGGCTTAATAATCCGCGTACCGCGCGGCGAGCATGGCGGAAAACTTCGCGGCCTTCATCTTGCGCCGCTTGCGTTCGCTGGGTTTCTCGTAGGCACGACGGTTGCGGATGGCCTTGATGGTGCCCTCGCGATCCACCTTTTTCTTCAGGCGCCGCAATGCGCGTTCCACGGACTCGCCTTTTTTCAGTTTAACTTCGGTCATATACAGGCCCCGTTTCGCTTACGGGGGGCGAAAAACCTACCAGCCACGCGAGCCGTGTCAATGGCCATTTTTGAGAAAAACCGTGCAAAAGTACATGTAACCCATAAAGTTCGCGAGCGTCCTAAGTGGCAATTGGGAGAATCCCATCCGCTGACGGAGAGTGAATATGAAATTGAACACAACCACTTGTGCGTTGCTGATCGCCGGCATGACCGTGCTGAGCGTCGACGCTGATGACAAAGACAGCCCCCGCAAGGGCCCCGGCGCCAAGCCTGGCGAGCGCGGCAAAGACGGTGACCGCCGCCAAGGCCGGCCCGGCCGTGGAGACCGCACCGAAGCCCTCATCAAGGCTCTCGGTCTGAACAAGGAGCAAACGGCCAAGTTCAAGAAAATCAGCGAAGAACAACGTGCGGCCATGCAGAAACTCTTAGCCGCCGCCCGCAATGGCGACATCAAACGCGAGGAAATCCGCGCCAAGTCTAGGAAGATGCGCGAGGAAAACCAAAAGAAACTCAGCGCCATTCTCAACGAGGAACAACGCAAAAAGCTCGCTGAAATGCAAAAGCGGCGCCCGCAACGTCCCGGTGGTGGCAAGGGCCGCCCCGAGCGTCCGCCCCGCAAGAAAGGCACCGATGCCAATTTCAACGACCAGACTTTTGTGATCAATGATGACAATCGCCGGCGCGGTGATAACGACGATCGCGGCAAGCGCCGGGCCGAGGCCATCGAGCGCTACAAAAAATATCGGGCAGAGCGCATGAAGAAAGCCATTGAAGAACGCCGTAAAAAGGCTGAGGCAGAGCGCAACCACGAGCGCCGCAATCATTCCCGCAGCCACAACAGCCGCGAAGCCGCCGAGCGCGCAAAGAAAATTGCCGAGGCCCGCCGTAAGGAGCATGATCGGGACCATCACGGGCGAGGGCATGACCGCGATGTCGACCGCCATCACCACGGCCACGGCCGCGATCACGACAGGCGCGACCATCACGGCCGAGGCCACGATCGCGATGACCGCAGNGACCACGCCGAGCGCATGAAAAAATACCAGCAGCTTCGCGAGGCCTTCGCAGCCCGCATCAAGCAGTCCATCGAGGCCCGCAAACGCGCTGCCCAACAACACTCTTCCCGCGGCCATCACGGTCGGCCGACCTGGCAATCCCGTGGTTCCCACGGTCACTCCCGNGGCGGCCCGGCCAAACCCGGCCACGGTCACAGTCACGGCGCCAAGAGCAGCCACGGNAAGTGCCCGAACTGCGGCAAAGGCCACTCTTCCCNCGGACCNCAACGGGNCCCTCAGGGNCACGGCGCTCGTGGCCCCCANCGGGGTGGTCCNCGCCCGCCGNATGGCCATGGTGCCCGCGGCCCGCAACGTGGCGGCCCGCGTCCGCCCCACGGCCGGCCTTCGCATGGTCGCGGTGGCCCGCGTGGCGGCCGTCGCTAGGCTGAACAGATCTCCCAGGCCACCGGTGCAAGCCGGTGGCTTTTTTCGTTTAAAAAATTTCGTGGGGGATTGGCGGCGGGTTTGCTATCTAACAGCGCAGTGGAAGTGCCGGACAAGGAACTGATCGCGGAGGCGCTCGCCGGACAGACGGAAAGCTTTGAGCCGTTGNTGGTGAAGTATCAGCCCCGTGTGTTCGCTTTGGCCCGGCGTTATGCGCGGCGNGAGGATGAAGTGGCGGACATCGCCCAAACGGTTTTCATCAAGGCCTTCCAAAAACTCAGCAGCTACCGNGGCGACGCGCCCTTTGAGCATTGGTTGATGCGGATGGCGACGTTTACCTGCTACGATTTTTTGCGCAAACACCAACGCAACCGCGAATATCACGCCAGTGATTTGTCCGATGAGGAAAATGATTGGCTGGAGAATGTGGGCGAGGAATCCGCTGGGAAAACAGACCGAAACGCGGCCAAGGCGCTGGTGGAACGGCTGCTGGAAGGCCTCAAGCCGGAGGACCGCCACATCATCGTGCTGTTGGAGCTGGAGGGAAAATCGGTGAAAGAAATNGCTGAAATCACGNATTTGTCGGAATCCAACGTNAAAGTGAAGGCGCATCGTGCCCGCGAGAAAATGCGCAATTTATTGGCGGGNATTGCTCCGGAAAAATATTTGTAAAAGTGTAACTGGCCCCGCCCAGAGACCGTCTGGATAATTGGACGATGAAGAAAATCGACGACATTTTGGACGAAATGCTGGCCCAAACGCGGGAAATCCCGGCTGATGACCGCGTGCCGTACGCCTTTGAAAAGCGCATTATGGCGCATATCAAAGACGAAGAAACAGCGGCGGTCCCCACNGCCGCTCAGCTTTGGGAACAGTGGAGCCGCATGCTTTGGCGCGCGGCCGTGCCTTGTCTGGCGGTGTTGGTCATCGCCGCGGTGTGGGTGAAAGCCCCGGGCAATGTCGAGCCTGCGCAACCGCAACCGGGCGCCCAGCCCGGCCTTGCCANCCACGNAAACGATTCTCAAGNCGATCTGGAAGAGCTCGTGAACCACGCCATTGACCCGGCGCTCGATAAATAGCACCCTCGCTGGATGAACCAGTGGAAGGTGATNCTNGCGGTACTNCTCATCTTCGGCAGCGGCATGGGCACGGGGATGCTCCTCAACCGCGCCACTCCCAACGCNGCGCCCCCGGACACTGAGGATTCCTCAGGCAAATCATCGCGCCAAACGCAGACCCTGCTTTTTTTCCGTTCCACCAGTTATCTGCAGCGCAACCTCAAGACGCTTTCCTCCGAGCAACAAAAGCAGATTCAGGAAATCACCGACCGCAGCCGCGATCGGATCAGGGAAAAGAGCACGGACTTTCGCGACGAACTAAGCGTGGTACAGCGCGATTGGGAAGAAGCCGTGCGCAAAATGCTNACGCCCGAGCAAGCCCGGCAATTCAATCAACTGCCGCGCGTGAATTTTCACCGGGACACCGGTCGCCCCAGTGGCCGCCCCAACCTCAACGAAAAACCGCGCCCCCTCCCTCCGCCCAGCACCAACGCCCCCAGCCAAGGTCCCACGCCGTCCAAGCCCAAGCCGCGCCCCGGTGGCAACGGAGTCGGCTGAGCGCTGGCTTGAAGCGCGGCTGATTCTCAGGCACACTGCGCCGAATGCGCGAGACCTTCCGGGCCTGGCAGGAACAATTTGAAACCTTCGCGCTGGAGGTCATTCTCGGCGATCGCCGCGACAAGAAAGCCACAGCGATGCGTGGCGTGCTGTTCTGTCTTTCCAAGGTCTTCCTCATCATCGTAAAGGGCCGCCGTTGGCTGTATGAGGCCCGCATCATTCGGGATCATCCACTGGGCGTGCAGGTCATCACCGTGGGCAACCTCACCGTGGGTGGCACCGGCAAAACTCCGGTGGTGGAAAAATTCGCCCGCGTACTTACCGATCACGGCCGCAAGGTAGCCATCCTCTCGCGCGGCTACCGCTCTAATCCGCCGCCACTGGCTCAACGCGTGAAAAACATTTTTGGCCGGAAGGAAAACACCCCNCCCCGCGTGGTGTCCGACGCAAAAAGTTTACTGCTCAACTCCGAGGACGCCGGCGATGAACCGTTCATGCTGGCCTCCAACCTCAAGGATGTCGTCGTGCTNGTGGACAAAGACCGCGTGAAAGCNGGCCGCTACGCCATCGANCAGTACGGCTGCGACACGCTCCTACTCGACGACGGTTTTCAATACTGGAAACTTGCCGGTCGCCGGCAGGACATTGTGCTCATCGACGCCCAGCAACCTTTTGGCAACGAGCACCTCCTCCCGCGTGGCACCCTGCGTGAGCCCGTGCCCCANCTCGCGCGCGCCAACACCATTTTCATTACCAAGAGCGACGGCGACTGCAACGGCCTGCGGGCCCGCATCCGCAAACACAACGCCAAGGCCGGNATTATCGAGTGCGTTCACTGGCCCCTGTATTTTGAGGATGTGTTCAACCCCGAACAGCGTGAGAACATTGGCTGGCTCAAGGGGCGCAAGGTGGCCACGCTCAGCGGCATTGCGCAGCCGGAGAGTTTTGAGCAAAGCCTCGTGGAACAAGGCGCCGAGCTGGTGTACGCCAAGCGCTTTGCCGATCATCACCGTTTCAATCAGCAGGAAATCCTGAACGCCATCAACCGTGCGAAGAAGCGCCGCGCGGAGGTGATCATCACCACGCAAAAAGATGCCGTGCGCTTTCCGAAAATTGACCGGCGCGATCTGCCCATCTATTTCATCCGCGTGGAAATCAAGATTCTCGCCGGCGCCAAGGACTTCGAGGATTGCGTGCGCAAAATTTGTTTTCGCTGATGGAAACCCTGCTCTATTGCCTGTGCCGCNTGCTAATCGCTGGGGCTTCCTGCGTGCCGATGCGATGTCTGGGGTGGTTTGGCCGGCGGGCCGGCACCGTTGCCTGGTGGCTCGATGCCCGGCACCGAAACGTGGCGCTGGAAAATCTGGCCGCCGCATTTCCCGAGAAAAACGAATCCGAAATCCGACAAATCGCCCGCGAACATTTCCAGCGCCTCGGCGAAACCTATGCCAGCATCCTCAAGACCGGCGGCATGGACGCCGAGGGAATCAGGCGCATCGTCACCTTCAAGGGCTGCGANAAAATCGAGGAAATTTATGCGGCCGATCCNGATGCGCGCGTGGTGCTGGCCATTGGCCACTTTGGGAATTTTGAACTCTTTCTTTGGATCAAGCTCGCCCTGCCCTCCGGCCAAAACTGGCTGACCACTTATCGCGCCCTGCGCCAGCCCAAACTCACCGAGCTGATGCTCAAGCTCCGCGAACCCTCAGGAGCACAACTCTTTGAGCGCAATCAGGACGCCGACGCCCTCAAGGCTGCCATGAGCCAGCCGGCCCTGATGCTGGGCTTGCTGGCTGATCAACACGCCGGCGCCGGCGGCTTGCGATTGCCCGTNTTTGGCCGGACNGCCTCAATGAGCCCTGCCCCGGCCGTGATGGCCAAGCGGTACAAGTGCCGACTCTTTCACGCCGCGTGTTACCGCACCGGCCCCGGCCAATGGAGCATCNAGGTGGACGACGAAATTCCGCTGCGCGAAAACGGCAAACTCCGCTCCAGCGAAGCCATCACGCGCGACATCATCACCGCGCANGAAGCCGCCATCCGGCGTGATCCCGNCAATTGGTTTTGGGTGCACAACCGCTGGAAGATCGGCGACCAATGANCGCACCGCAACGCATCCTCATTCGCGGCGTCAACTGGCTGGGNGATGCCATCATGACCCTCCCCGCCATACAGCGCCTGCGCGAGGCNNACCCAAAGGCGGCATTCACCCTGCTTACCCACGAAAAACTTGCCGGACTTTGGGAGGCNACTGAGCATTTTGNCGAGGTGCTCACCTTTGCTAAAGGCGAATCGCCTCTGGCCGTGGGCCGGCGATTGCGCGAAGGCAAATTTGATACCGCGCTCATCCTGCCCAACTCCCTCCGCACCGCCCTCGAATGCTGGCACGCCCGCATTCCTGACCGAATCGGTTACGCCGCAAATTTGCGGAGCCCCTTTTTGACGTACGCCATCGCACCGCGTCCTGAGGCCATGCCCATGCGCAAACGCATGCCAATCGATATCGAGTACCGGCTGACCAATCAGATGGAACCGGAGGTGTATCTCGCCACGGCGCATCATGTGCACCAGTATCTGTATCTTGCCGCTGAATTGGGTGCAGACTCCGCCCCAATTGCTCCCCGATTGATCCGCAATGAGGAGGCACCGCGATTTGCTGACCCGCAAAAACCTCATCCATACATCGGCCTCATCCCCGGTGCCGAGTACGGCCCCGCTAAACGTTGGCCGACGGAATATTTTGTGGAGGCCGGCCAGCAAATCATCGAACAAAATGACGCGCATCTGCTCCTGCTCGGCGGTCCCGGCGATCAGGAAGCTTCCGATGAAATCGCCGATGCTCTTCCGGCCGATCACTTCACAAATCTTGCCGGGGAAACTTCCCTAGCCGAATTGGTCGATGCGCTGGCGGCTTGTGATGCCATCATCGCCAATGATTCCGGCCCCATGCACGTGGCTGCCGCGGTTGGCACGCCGGTGGTCGTGCCCTTCGGCAGCACCAGCCCGGACCTCACTGGGCCCGGCCACCCGGAGGCCGCTGATTCGCCACACCATCTACTGCGCACCGAAACCGCCTGCTCACCCTGTTTCCTGCGCGAATGCCCCATCGATACGCGCTGCCTCAAAGGCATCACTGCGGACCGCGTGATCGATGCCGTGGGTACAATCCTGAAAAGTCAGGCCAATTGATCGAGTAGTGCCCGGGCTGCGACTTCGGCAAATTGTGGATCATTGATTGCACAATTAAATTCCTCCACCCGGATGTCCCCGCGCAAACCGGCCTTCAGGGAGGCAAACAATGCCTCGTCGGCTATCCGGTCATGAAACGGTCCGCCCGATTGACTGGTCACACTGATGCCCCCCTGCGGCAGCAGTACTTTGACGAATCCTTCAGAAAGATTAATTTTCTCCGCGAGAATTTTCCCGAGCGCCAAGCATTCATCGGCTGAGGTCCGCATCAAGGTAACCTGCGGGTTGTGATGGTAAAAATTGCGACCGGCGAATTGCGCGGGCACCGAATCCGGCTCACCAAAATTAACCATATCCAAACAACCCGGCGCGATCACCGCGGGCACACCGTTGCGGGCAGCGGCCTCTAGGCGGGCGGGCCCGGCACCCAGGATACCGCCGACATGCTCATCGGCCCACTCTGTCGTGGTGAGATCGAGCACGCCGGCGACAAGACCGGTTTCGATCAGTGATTCCATCGTGCGCCCGCCCGTGCCGGTGGCGTGAAAAACCAAAACTTCATACCCGGCCGATTCAAGGATGCCTTTGGCATGATTCACACAATCGGTGGTGTTGCCAAACATGCTGGCGACGATTACTGGATTGTCTTCAGCAACCGGCCTGGCGGTTTCCACCATGCCACAAATCGCTCCGGCGGCGTTGGCAAAGATGGGGCGCGAAATGCAATTCAGCCCGGCGACATCCACAATGCTGGGCATCATGGTCACATCCTTCACGCCCATGTAGCTTGGCGCGCTCTCGCTGGCGGCCAGCGTGGACACCATCAACTTGGGAAACCCCACCGGCAACGCCCGCATCACCGCCGTACCAATCGCCGTGCCGCCACCGCCGCCGAGGGAAATGATGCCGTCGATTTTTTTCTCTGCGACCAGCTTTGCGCAAAACTCCGCGGCTGCCTCAGCCATCGCAGCCACCGCTGCCCCGCGGTCGGCAAACTGTTGATCCCCAATTATATCCGCCCTTGGCACATCCGGAGCCACCGTTGGATCACCTAGCGTACCGACATCAATCAACAGGGTTTCATGCCCCCGCTGCCGGATCAGCTCAGCAACGAAGGCGTGCTCTTCACCCTTGGTGTCAAGCGTCCCGAGGATGGCGATGGTTTTCATTCTCCGGGCAATTGAATTTCACAAAACTTTTGCACCTGCTCAGCCAGCGCCTTTTCCACTGGCAGCCGCTCCATGGAGCTCGCGCCGTAAAACCCATCCACGCCGGGGCATTGCTCGATGATGAACCGCGCGTTCTCCGGTTCAGCGATCGGGCCCCCGTGGCAAATAACCAGCACCTCTTCACGCAACGCTTTGGCGGCGGCGGTGATGGCACTCACCTCCCGCACGGCATCGTCCAGAGTCATGGCGGTCTCGGCGCCGATATTGCCTTTGGTCGTGAGCCCCATGTGGGCCACGATGATATCCGCACCGGCCCGCGTCATGCGCTCGGCTTCGTCGGTATTGAAAACGTATGGGGTGGTGAGCAAATCCAAATCGCGCGCCGCTGCCACCAGATCCACCTCGAGCCCATACCCCATGCCAGTCTCCTCAAGATTAGTGCGCATCTTGCCGTCGAAAAGGCCGACGGTCGGAAAATTTTGTATGCCCGCAAAGCCCATGTCCTTCAATTGGCGCAGAAAATAATCGCGCAGCATGAACGGATCGGTGCCGTTTACGCCGGCCAGCACCGGCGTGTGCTCCACGGCCGTCAGCACTTCATGAGCCATCTCGACGACAATTTCATTGGCATTACCATAAGCCATTAGGCCGCTGAGAGAGCCCCGGCCGGCCATCCGATAGCGGCCGGAGTTGTAAATCACGATCAGATCAATGCCGCCGGCTTCCTCGCATTTGGCAGAAATCCCCGTGCCGGCACCGCCGCCGATAATCGGTTGACCGGCCGCCAACTTGGCTCGCAATCGTTTTAAAATGCTTTCACGCGAATTGTCCGTGTTGCTCATGCGCGAAAGGGATACCGACGATCCAGCAAATTGGCAACGGCGCAAAACCATTGCCGCCCCACTCTGAACACGGCACACTCGGCCCATGAACCGTCGGCAATTTTTGACCACGACTGCCCTGGCCGCTCCGATACTGAACGCCGAATCCCGTGGCAAACAGCGCAATCCATACTGCGTGTTTTCCAAGCCGTTGCAAATGTTGAGCTATGATGACTTGGCGGACCTGATCGCTGAGTTGGGATTCGACGGGATCGAGGGCACGATTCGTCCGGGCGGCCAAATCACCCCGGAACAAGTGCCGGACGAACTCCCCAAGATGATGGAAGCGCTGAAAAAGCGTCGGCTTGAAATGACCATCATGGCCTCGGGCATCAACAACGCCGACGACAAGTTGAATATCCAGCAACTGCAGGTTGCCGCCAAGCTCGGCATCAAGCGCTACCGCATGGGCTATCACAAGTACGATCTCAAGAAACCAATCGTCGGCCAAATGAACGAGCTGCGCCCCGTGCTCAAAAACCTTGTGGCACTCAACAAGGAACTCGGCCTGCAAGCCATCTATCAAAACCATTCCGGTAGCAACTACGTCGGCGCGCCGCTGTGGGATTTGCATGAACTGTTCAAGGCGCACGATCCGGCACATTTGTCGGTGGGCTTCGACATGAGCCACGCCACGGCCGAAGGTACGCGTGCCTGGCCGCTGCACGCCAATCTGCTCCGCCCGCGCATCGGTGCGCTGTACGTGAAGGATTTTCGTTGGACGAAAAACAAACGGGAAAACTGTGCCTTGGCCGAGGGGATTGTGGATAAAAAATACCCCGCGCAACTGATTCGGAGCAGCTTCACCGGCCCCATCAATTTGCACGTGGAATACCTGAAGCCGTTCACTAAGGAAAACGTGCCCAACCAAATCGCCGCCATCAAGCGGGACTCCGCCACCCTCAAGCGTTGGCTGGGCTGGAGCTGATGATCGCCGTCCTTCAACGCGCCAGCGAAGGCCGGGTGACCGTGGATGATCGCGTGACCGGCGAGATCCGCACCGGACTGGTCATCCAGCTGGGTGTGGCGCAGGGCGACACGGAAGCCGATGCGGACTTCCTCGCCGACCGCGTCGCGGGCTTCCGGATTTTTAATGATGCGGACGGCAAGATGAATCAATCCATTCGTGACGTGAACGGCGCGGCACTGGTGATCAGCCAATTCACTCTCGCCGGTGACTGGCGCAAAGGCCGCCGACCCAGCTTCACCAGCGCGGCACCTCCGGCGGAAGGCGAGCGGTTGTACGAATATTTTTGCACCCAACTGCGCGGCCTCGAAGTGCCGGTAGAGACCGGCGAATTCGGCGCGATGATGAACGTCAAGTTGACCAATGATGGGCCGGTCACGTTTGTGATGGATAGTCGGGACAAATGAAGCTTGCCCGCACCCGGCGCGCTGCCACACTTAGGCCATCGTTTGACAACGCAAACAAGGATCGCCATGAAACAAACCACACGTCGCACCTTCCTCAAATCCGCCGCCGCCTCGGCGTTGGCGATCAACTTCGTGCCCTCGCGCGTGTTCGGCGCGAATGACCGCGTACGCATTGGCGTGGCCGGGATCAACGGCCGCGGTGGCAGCCATATCGGTGCGTATCTCGGCATGAAAAATGTCGAGGTCTCGCACCTGATCGATCCGGACAGCCGCCTCTTCGAGGGCCGCGCCCGCCATATCGAAGGCCGCCAAGGCAGCCGGCCAAAGTGCGTGCAGGATATCCGCAAAGCATTGGCGGACAAGAATCTCGACGCGGTATCCGTGGCCACCACCAATCATTGGCATTCGCTGATCGGCATCTGGGCCTGTCAGGCCGGCAAGGATGCCTACATCGAGAAACCCATTTCCCACAACGTGTACGAAGGCCGCAAGCTCGTGGAGGCCGCCGAGAAGTACGACCGCATCGTGCAACACGGCACGCAGCAGCGCAGCAGCGGCGGCCGCGCGCGGGAGATTGCCGCCGTGCACTCGGGCAAATACGGCAAGCTTTTGGTGAGCAAGGGTTACTGCTGCAAACCCCGCTGGAGCATCGGCACAAAGAATGCCGGCCCACCGCCGAACGGATTGGACTTTGACCTGTGGCTCGGACCCGCACCCGAGCAGCCTTACCACGGTAATCTGGTGCACTATAACTGGCATTGGTTTTGGGACACCGGCAACGGCGACACCGGCAATCAGGGTGTGCACGAGATGGATGTCGCTCGCTGGGCCATCAAAGGTGCCACCATGCCCAAGAGCGTGTGGAGCATCGGCGGCCGGTTCGGTTACGAGGATCAGGGCCAAACCCCCAACACACAGATGGCGGTTTACGAATACGACGACGCCGTGCTGCTTTTCGAGACGCGTGGCCTTGTTGGCAAACACGGCATCCCGCGCGTGGTGAAAAACGAATACTACACCACCGAAGGCAAAATCACCGGGGGCCGTTTTTATCCGAAGAACGGCGGCAAAGCCGTTGGGCTGGAAAACCTCGGCGGCGAAGTGCAGCCGGGCGGGCCGTTTGGCAACTTCGTCGATTGCGTCCGCAGCCGGCGGCGCGATCACCTCAACGCCGACGTACTGGAGGGCCATTACTCCAGCGCCCTGTGCCACCTCGGCAACATCAGCTATCGCACCGGTCAGGAGGAAGCCTTTGACCTCAAGTCGCGCAAATTCCATGACAGCCCGACCATCAGCGCGGGCTTCGAAGCGCTTAACGACAACCTGCGCGGCATCGGCATGAAACTGGAGGACACCCAGTATCAAGTCGGCAAACAGCTCGAGTTTGATCCCGCCAGTGAACGCTTCACCGACGAAGGCGCCAACGCCCTGCTCGGCCGCCCTTACCGCAAACCCTTCGTGGTGCCCGAAAAAGTCTAATGGACGAAACCGAAGCGCCCTTCAACCTCGAGGAACTGGAGGCCAAGGCCGAGACCGGCGACGTGGAGGCCCAGTACGAAATGGGCTGGCGCCACGCGCTCGGCATGGAGGTGGATCTCGATGACGACATCGCTGTGGAGTGGCTTGAAAAAGCCGCCACTGCCGGCCATATGCTCGCCCAAAACAACATGGGCGCCCGTTATTACACCGGCGACGGCGTGGAGCAGGACAGCAAACAAGCCTATCGCCTGTTCTTCCAGGCGGCCAATCAAGGCGATCGCAAGGCCGGCAAAAACCTTGATGCCGTGGCCCGGCAACTTTCCGAAGCCGACCTCGAAACGCTCCGCGCCGAAATGGGCGAGGCCAATTTCGAGCGTGAAGAATAATCGTGCCCGCCGATCGCCAACGCCACTGCCCGCGCTGTGAAGAAGTGCCATCGTTAGTGGCTACGGATTATGCCGGTGAAACGGTGGATGTCTGCCCGCAATGCCACGGCGTGTATTTTGACAAAGGCGAACTCGGCGAGCTGATTGAGTTAGTGGAAGATTTCATGGTCGTGCAGCTGAATGAGGATGAAATCGACAACCTGCCGAAGGTGGAACAGGAATTTAAACCGGCCTGCCCCGGTTGCGGCGAAACCATGGCGCCGCATCAAATCAGCCAAACCTGGATCGACCGCTGCCCAGGCTGTCACGGCGTGTGGCTGGATCAGGGTGAAATGAGCGCCCTGCGCGCCACGCAGATGCTCATCCGCGGCAACCTCAACCTCTTCATTCGGCTTGGCCAATGATCCTGTACGTCAACAAACGCATGATCCTCGTGATCAACCGCATGTGCTGGCGCAAGGCCGGCGGTTTGGAGCCGCTGGGCAAAAACAACCTGCGCGAAGGCTGCACCCTGAGCTTTGTGGACGGCATTCATGCCAACGAGATGTTTGGCCAAAAAATGTACCCCACTATGCATCATCAGGCGGCCGCCTATTTGTATCACATCACCAAGGGGCATATTTTCAACGACGGCAACAAGCGCACAGGGCTGGCGGTGGCGCTGACATTTCTGGTGTGGAACGGCCTGAATCCAGGGCGGTTGCCGGAGGAGGATGCGTACCAGTTCGTGGTGGATATCGCCTCCAGTCAGGACAGCGCCTCAACCGTAATCGACCGCACGGCCTTGTGGCTGGAATCCTTGACCAACGATTAAACAGGCTTGTGGCGATGCGTGAAACTGTGTATCTTCCGGCGTGATGAGGCAGCGATTTTTTTGGGCCGGCGCCCTGCCGGTTTTGTTGGCCGTCGGCTGCGGCATTAGCAAACCTTCGTGGTTACCGGGCGGCGGCCCCAAGCCCCAGCCGCCGGTCATCATGCAGCCGGCCAAGACGAACACCGTCATCACCCCGCCGCCCACCCCGGTGACCAACACGAACACTGTGGTGACTCCCCCGCCCGCCGGCACCAACACTGTTGTGACCCCGCCTGTCCCTCCAGTTAACCCGCCAGTCGTTGGCGCCCAGGCAGCGAATGATTTTAATAACGCCCTCAAGGCCGAAGCGGAGGGGCGGCTCACTGATGCGGTGGCCTTGTACCAACAGGCCGCCAACCAAAACCTGCCACAGGCCCAGTATCAAATCGGCTACATGTACTACGCGGGCGACGGCATCCAGCGTAATGATGCCATGGCTGCCGCGTGGCTCAAGAAAGCCGCCGACCAGGGTTTGGCGCAGGCCCAAATGATGATGGGTGTGTTATACTCCAACGGCCGCGGCGTCCCACAAAGTTTTGTGCTCGCCGCCCAATGGTACACCAAGGCAGCGGAACAGCAGTACGCCCAAGCACAATATTATCTGGCCTACCTGTATGTGGTGGGCCAAGGCGTGCCGGCCGATGAAAAGGAAGCGAGCAATTGGTTCCTGCGCGCCGCTGAAAATGGTGTGGTGGATGCGCAACACCAGATTGGCGTCCGGTTGGCCCGGGGCGAAGGAATTGATCAGGACGTCATTGAAGGCTACAAGTGGCTAAATATAGCCAGCTTTAAAAACCATGAAGGCGCCAAAAAGGCGCGGGCCGACCTCATCCGGCACATGAACCCCGCACAAGTGCAGGAAGCCCAGACCCGCACCGGCGATTACGTCCGGAAACAAAAGTCCCCGTAGCCAGTTCAAAAGCCGCCGAAGGCTTTGACAATTCACCGGTGCCTGACTAGCTTAAAGGCGTGAAGCTTGCATTGCTCTTGATGATTGGCTTGGCGCTGAGATGCGAGGTGACGCCATCCACCAATTCCACAGCCCAGACCACCGCCGTTGCCTTCCCCCCCGCGCGCACGAAGGCGCTCAAGTTTCCCGAAAACGGAATCCTTCGCAAAAAACTGCCGGCACCCACGTCCAGTGTGACCGTGGCGGGAGATCAAGAGGTGTTCCATTCCTAAACCCTGCAGGTCATCAACGATAACTACGTGGAACCCGCCCCGGACAAGAAATAGTGAACCCCATTAACCGCCGCCAAGCCCTTGCCCTCACCGCCGCCGGCTTGGCCGGCTGCACGGCCTTGCGCGGAACCAGCAGTGGGCACATCGATGCCCATAGCCATATCTGGACCACAGACGTGGAGAAGTTTCCACTGCGCGAAGGCGTAACGGTCGATGATCTCAAGCCGCGTAGTTTTACCGCCGAGGATCTGATCAAGCTCGGCCACACCGAAGGCGTCACCCGCCACGTACTCATTTCGCATGGGCCCTATTACGGTTACGATAACGATTACATGATCCACGCCGCCGCCGCGCATCCGGATGTGTTCGCCGTGGTGGGCGCTCTGAATCCCGCCCTGCCCAATCTGCCCACCGCGATGCGCACCAATCGCGCCCGCGGTATCACCGGTTACCGCATTAAGCCGGAAGGCAACGCACGCTGGCTGGAGGTGGATACCATGCAAATCATGTGGCGCGCCGGTGCCGAGCAGCGCATCGCCATGTGTCCATTGATCAATCCCCAATTCGTCGCGGGCCTCGGCCCGATGTGTGAAAAGTTTCCCGAGACACCCGTCGTCATAGATCACTGTGCCCGAATCGATGCCCAGCACGAAAAGGAACTGGCCGACCTTTGCGCCCTCGCCAAGCATCCGAATGTGCACGTAAAGGTTTCCGCCTTATACGCCTTCGGCGCCAAGCAGCCGCCCTACGATGAGCAGATTCCCCGCATCAAGGCCCTTTACGAAGCCTTCGGCCCGCACCGGCTCATGTGGGCCAGTGATTGCCCGTACCAGCTCGGCGGCGACAATACCTATGCCGCCTCCATCGGCCTCATCCGTGATTGCATCGATTTCTTCAGCACCGAAGACAAGCAATGGCTCCTAGGCCGCACGGCGGAGAAGGTGTATTTTGGCTGATGGGAGGAACGAGTTCCACCTCATCCCATTCTTAACTAGGGGTAAGGTGGAACTTGCCCCTCCCCGCTACCGTTTTTTGATGGCGCCGTGGTGCTTACTCAGCTGCTCCAGCTTCTCCCCCCACAATTTCTGCGCCATCTCGCGCGCGGGCACAAAGGGACATTTCGGCTTGGGATTCGAGTGCGTGGCATCCTGATGCCGCAGAGCGTATTGCGCCCCGGTCAGCACGGCGCTATCGCCCCATTGGCCCTCAAGCTGTTGCATGGCGGCGTCAAGGGCGCCCCAGCGCTCGGCGTCGGTGGTGCCCCACAGGGTCGGCTGCGTGTCCAACGGCTTAAGGTTTGAAAAACAAATGCGAATCTGCCGCACCGGCTGCGCGTGCCCGGCCATCACCTCGGCAAAGAGTTCCTCGAGCACGGCATTGATGATCGAGTTGCGAAACTGCGGATGCTCAAAGCGATGCATCGCGGCGCTCTCAGTGAAGTCCGTGAACCGAATCGCCAGACTCATCTCGCGCGGCTGCAGCCCCTCACGCCGCAGCTGGCCGATCATGCGCGTGCTTTCGCTCAGCGCAAAGACCAGCGCCGCCTCATAATCCGGCTCGTCATACGGCAGCGTGGTGTTGCTGGAAATCGTCGTGCGATCCTTCACCTCCAGCAGCAGCGGCTCGTTCCAGCGGCCGTTGGCGAAGAGCCACAGTTGTTGGCCCCAGATACCGAAGCGATCCTTCATCACCGTGGACGGCAGCCGCGCCACGTGCCCGAAGGTCAACGCCCCCAGCGCCGCCAGCATCCGCTCACGCCGCTTGCCCGCGCCCGCGAGCTCGCCCACCGGGCGGTCCGCCAAAAATTCCTTCTCGCGATCCGGCGGCACCTCCACAAAGCCCGGCTTGGCTGCGCTCGTTGCCAGCTTCGCCATCCACGTGCTGCGCCCCAACCCCGACGACACCGGCAACCGCAGCTCCTGTTGGATGCGATCGCGCAGTCCGTTCACATAATCCGCCGCCGTTGACACCGTGGTGTCGCGCCACACGTGCCGGTCCATACTCGTCAAATCAAGGAAGCCTTCATCGATCGACATCGGCACCAACGTAGGCGTGTAATCCTCCATGATCTGGAACATCTCCTTGGACAACCGCCGATACTCATCATACTGCGGCCGAGCCAATACGCCATGCGGGCACACGCGTTTTGCCTCGAAACATGCCATGCCCGTGCGAATGCCAAAGCGTTTCGCCTCGCGATTCGCCGCAATCACAATCCCATCACCGCGCCGGCCGCCGCCGACCCAGACGGGCCTGCCCGACAACGAGGCATCCAGCGCCACCTCGCAACTCGCGAAAAAGGTGTCGCCATCCACATGCAAAATGCGACTGGGCAACCTCGAAACCATCGGGGAACACGTCCACTTTCTGCGCAAAAGCGCGCGCTGTCAACGTGCCCTGAAACCTAAAGCACGAGGTGGGACAAATGCAGCCCCGTACTGTCTTTCCACAAAAAAACCGCGCCCCAAACCCGGAGCGCGGCTGATTAAAACGGGCATTTAGCTCTGTTTTCCCTCAATCGCCAACAATAGCACCGCCGCCGCAATGCCCAAGCGGCGGTCCAGAAGCCCCTGTGTATCCATTGAATAATCCAGCTGCACCTTACTTACGAAGGGATTGAAGTTGCGAGTAAACAGCGAGACAGGTGTGTTGCCGATGGTCCCGAAATATTTTTGCGGCAACAACCAGCCGACCACCAAACGCCTTAGTAAAGCTAGTGCTGTGCTGTCTTCCTGAATTGTTCCGATCTGTCGCCCAACCGGATCCAGAAACAGCCACTCATCACGCAGGACAGACTTTAACCCTTCCCGCTTCAGGCTGCCTACCAACACGCCGCCTTGCTGCGGGTCATGCACATGATACGTCGCACCTAAGTCGATGATCTGGTCAGTGCGAATGGTCAACAACTCCGTGCCCATGTCTTCACCAGTATACACCCGGATATCCTCCTTCAGCTTGAACGCCTTTTGCTTGGAGTAAAATACCACGTTACCCGCCGGATCAAAAATGTGAAAGGCGCCGCCAAACAATTTGAACACTTTTTGGCGGATCAAATAGTTGGTGTGATGAAATTGGGTTAAGGGAGGCGGAAGTTCGGCACTCATTTGCGCGAATAGTGAACCACTTACTTACCAGGGTAAAACCGAAAGCACCAAACTTATCAACCTCCCTCCTGCAACCGATCTACGCCATCAATTTGCAGCGAACCTGATCGCCAGGAATCGGTACCACTTGACAAAGGGGAAGTTGAAAAGGCATGACCCCGTTTCCTTTTCAAACCGGATTGTTTCAACCGCTAATTGACATTCGACTCCCAACCCTCACCCTTCACCCATGAATCGTCGCACCTTCCTAACCTCCGGCAGTACCGCCGTGGCGACTGCTGTTCTCGCCAGGAACCCGCCGCGCAAGCTGCGCGTGGGAGTGATCGGCCATACCGGCCGTGGAAATTACGGGCACGGACTCGACACTGTTTGGCTAAAGGTGACCGAGACTGAAATCGTCGCTGTCGCCGATGCCCACGGTGGCGGCTTGGCCAATGCGAAAAAGAAACTGCAGGTTACAGAAGGCTTCGCCAATTACCGAACCATGCTGCGCGAAGTGAAGCCGGATATCGTTGCCGTGTGCCCACGCCATGCCGATCAACATCACGACATGGCCCACGCCGCCATCGAGACCGGTGCGCGCGGGATTTATATTGAGAAACCGTTTGTGCGCACACCCGCCGAGGTTGATTCACTCAGCACCGCCTGCAAAAAACATGGTACGAAGATCGCCATCGCCCACCGCAACCGCTGGCACCCGATGCTGGTCGTCATCGACCAATTCATCGCCGATGGCCAACTGGGCAAGCTGCTGGAGATTCGCGCCCGCGGCAAAGGCGATCGGCGCGGGGGCGGTGAAGATCTCTGGGTACTCGGCTCGCACATCATGAACCTCATCCATTACTTTGGCGGCGCCCCGCACACCTGCTCGGCCCGGATGTTTCAGGATGGCCAACCCGTCACCGCCACCCATGTAAAACCCGGCAATGAAGGCCTCGGGCCACTGGCCGGAAATTCACTCCACGCCCGTTACGAAATGGAACGAGGCACAATCGCCTATTTTGATTCCATCGCCAACGACGGCACGCAAAACCACGGCTTCGGCCTGCACCTCATCGGCAGCAAAGGCATCATTGCCATTCGTGCCGACCGCCAGCCCTTTGCCTACTGGGTCCCCGGCAATCCGCTCGGCCCCACGCGCGAGTCACGCCCATGGATTCCCTTCACCACCGACGGCCCCGGCGAACCGGAAACCAAGCTCGAAGCAGTCCAAGCCGTACACAATCACGTCACGCCCGCGACCGATCTGGTGCGTGCCATTCATGAAGATCGCGAGCCATTGTGCAACCTCGCCGAGGGTGGCATGACAGTGGAAATGATCTGCGGGGTCTTTGAATCGCACCGCCAAAATGGCGCGGCCGTCCCAATCCCATTAAAGGAACGCGGCAACGCGCTGGCGAAGCTGAAGTAAATTTGAATTGATCCGGGCCTTATTTCAAGCCCGGCACGGCGATGAAGGAATTGATTTCCTTGGCGTCTTCAAGATTCCAAACGCGCACCTGCCCATTAAAACCGCCGGCGGCCAGACGCTTGCCATCCGGCGAAAGCGCCACACTCACGGCCCAGTCATCCAGCGGAAAATCTCCCACGTGCTTTTGGTCATTGGCCTGATAACGGCGCACGCGGTTGTCGGCCGCGGGCACGAAGAGAAAATTCTCATGGCGGGCCAACTTGAACAGTTCCGCGCCAAAGCCAATGTCGCGCACCCGCTTACCATCGGAGATGCGCCAGCGCTGCACTTTCTTGTCCATACCACTGGTGAACAATTCTCGCCCACCGGGATGGAACACCACACCGCGGACGTTCTTGCCATGCCCGGCAAAGGTCACGAGCGATTTATTGGCGGTCACATCGTAGACCTTGGCCGTATGATCACGGCTGGCGGTGGCGAATCGTGAACCGTTATTATCCCACGTCACCGCATTCACCCAATCCGAATGCAGCCCCAGCGTTTGGGTCACTTTGCGCGATTCAAAATCAATCAGACGCACTTGTCCGTCCGCGCCGCCGGCCACCAGCCGTTCACCGGCAGGGTCGAACGCCACATCCAGCATCACATCCGTGGCGGTGGCCAGCACCCCGTCCAGCTTCCCATCAGCCGTGTGAAATAAACGAACCTCGCCCAGTCGACCGGGCTGGCCGCTGGCGGCTGCCAGCCATTTGCCGTGGGGGCTGATACTCAGTCCGTACGTGCGTTCTCCCTGGCGCTTGATGCGTTGCTGTAGCTTCCCGTCGGCCACGTTCCATTGCGAAATCTCGTGGTAACCGGAAACAAAAACTGATTCGCCGCTCACCCCGAACGCCAACGCCGTGATCGGCACCGCGCGCGGATAAGCAGCCGGCGGATCCGGATGATTCGGCGGCGGCAAAATTGTCGCCAGCAACGCCTTCGGATCACCGCCATCAAACTTGGCCCCCGCCTCGATCCATTGTTTAAACTTTGCCACCACCTCCGGCGACAGCGGATCATCATCCTGAGGCATCCGCTCATCAGCGTCCTTCGTACTCAGCCGGTAAAACAACTCGCTCATGCCGGGCTTACCGGCCGTAATCATCGGCTCACCTGTATCGCCCTGCATCAGCAACTTGGCAAATGTATCCACGCGGTAACTGCCCTTGGCTTTTTTGGGGCCGTGGCACACCAAACATTTCTGAACTAGCACCGATGCCAGATCGCGGCGAAAACTGACGTCGGCCGCGTTAATCCACCGAACCATCACGAAAATTAAAACCAGAAGGGCAAGGCGCATTACTAGTGCTGAAAGAGAAACTCGGTCTTGTTTAAAATTGCCCACGCAATGTCTTCCATCGCGGCATTCCGATCCTTGGCGGTGCCAAGATGCGCGAGGGCGAGTTGCAGTTCTCTGGCCGAAGGCGGACGGCTCAGGGCGACGAGGTAAAATTCGCGGAGCACGTCTTCGTCCTTCTTGCCCGCGGCCATGGCGCGACGGAACCGGTTGCCGCCGTTGCGCAACCGGTCGTTGAGCAGCTTGCCGTTATATAACTGCAGCGCCCGCTCAAGGCTGGTGTCATCCGTGCGTTCGCATTCACAGGCGGACTGCCGTTCGGGTTGGCCAAACACCTTGAGAAAATCAATCTTCGCCAACTCCGGCGCCGGCAACTGGGTGCATTTCATGTCCGCCGGCATGCCACCGATACGCTCGGGGAGACCGGTCACCTGCCCGATGGCATCGAGCAATTGCTCGGCGGACATCATGCGCGGCCGGTAATGCGAAAAGTATTTGCGATCATCCTTGTTGAATTCATTGCGCGTAGACGCGGCCTGATAGGTGCGGCTCTTCAGGATGGTCCGGAGAATGTGCCGGCGATCGAATCCGCTCCGCACGAAATCCTTCGCCAAGGCATCCAGCAACGGCGCATTGGCCGGCGGGTTGGTATCGCGAAAATCATCAAACGGCTCCACGATGCCGCGGCCCATCAGGTGCGCCCACAGGCGGTTGACTTCCACACGGGCAAAGAACGGGTTGCGCGGGCCAGTCAACCATTGGGCAAAAGCCGCGCGCCGGTCAGCGGCATCTTCCACCGGCAATTCACCGGCAACCGGTGCCCAGGGCTTCATCAACTTACCGTTCAGCGGATGGTGCACCTCGCCGACGTATTGCGACAGGATCAGCGTCTCGTCGCCTTTTCCCGTGCGCTTGCGTTCCACGCGATTGAAGAAGGACGCCATGCCGTAATAGTTATCCTGCGTCCAACGCTCGAACGGGTGGTTATGGCATTTGGCGCACTGAATGCGGGTGCCGAGGAATATCTGCGCCGCGGTTTCCACCGCATCATCGCGATTGGCTGAGGTGCGGTAAAAATTGGCTGGCGGATTGATCAGCGTGCTGCCACTGGCGGTGAGGAGTGATTGGGCAAATTGATCATACGGCATATTGCGGCCCAAGGCGCCCTCGATCCAGCGATGATACTTGTGCACGCTGGGTGCTCCAATTTGCTTCACCGATAACCGCAACAGGTCACCCCATTTCAGTGCCCAAAACTGCGAGTGCTCTGGCCGATTGAGCAGGCGATCGATCAACTTTGCGCGTTTGTCCGTTGCGAGATCATTCACAAATACCGCGGTTTCCTTGATGGTCGGCAAGGTGCCGATCACATCCAAGTGCACCCGGCGGATAAACGTGGCATCATCACTCAAGGGCGCCGGCGCAAACTGCAATTGCTGCAGCTTGTCATCGATGTGACGATCCACGTAATTCTGTTGCGGCAGGTTGGGCCACCGGAAACCATCCACATCGCGCGTAAACGTCAGCAGCGTGCTTTCGATGAGATGCAGGTAACGCACGAGCACAGCCGCCTCGCCGCGCCGAAAACCCGTGACCAAACCGGAGGCGCTGATGTCCGCCACCTCGTTGTCGGAGCTTTCAAAAACCGCCAGGTGAGTGATGTCACGCTGTGTGCCGTCCGAATAATGCGCCAGCACACTGAGCTGTTGCTGCCACGCGGGATGTTTGAGCACGCGGCCGGAAGCCGGCGTCACCTCCACCTTCACGCAGTCAGGCTGATCCTCCTCCACTTCACAGCCGCTGGCGATCCAGTCGCGCAGCAGCCTGTACGTACGGTCGCCCTTGCGGAAGCGTCGACCTCCTTCGTGGGCAACCTCCATGAGCGGCTTGGCCAACAAAAGGCTGGTGGCGGGATTGAGCGGGTTGGTGCGTCGACCGAGTTCCTCTCGCGTCAGGGTGAAAGTATCGAGCGCCGGATCAAATGCGCGCAGTGACAGGCGAAAGCCACCCTTACCATGCGGCGAGCCGTGACAAGAACCGCTGCTGCAGCCCAGCTTGGAGAGGACCGGTAGTGTGTCGTAAAAGAAAGAAACCGGCCGGGTCGCATGCGCGGCTTTGATGGGTACCGCCACGGATTTTCCTCCGAATTCCACCTGCACCTGCGTGTCGCCCAGACCGACCGAATGCACCAGTGCGCGTTCCACGCGGGCCACCTTGGCATCCTTTACGGCAAAACGGGCGCGATGGGTCACGTCCTCAACCCGGCCATCGTCAAGATGCGCTGTCACCACCAGTTGCCNGGTATCGCGATCGGATGCCAGCTGCACCTGCGCCGGCTCAACCTCCAATCGTTGCACCTGCGCGGTCAAACCGGCCGGAAACAGTGCCGCCAGCAGCAAAATGAAAATGCTGCTCTTCATTTGNCCTTGGCNGGCACGTCCATCAGGTAAAGATCGAAGCTGCCTTCGCGTTCGCCCACGAAAAGAATGCGCCGTCCGTNCGGATGCCAGCTGGCGTAGTCGTCGCGCTCCTCGTGAAAGGTCAACCGGCGCTGGTTTTGCCCGTCGAGATCCATCACGTACAACTCGCGGTTGCCATCGCGCATGCTGGTAAACACGATCCGTTTGCCGTCCGGCGAAATTTCTGGGCGAATATCCATCGCCTCATTGTCGGTCAGTTGCTTCACGTTTTTGCCGTCCGCATCGCTGGAATAAATCTCGTAGGTGTTCGTGCGGCTGCTGCCATACACGAGCGTCTTGCCGTCGGGCGAAAAGCTCGGCCAATTGTTCACGCCGGTACCCTCGGTGATCTGTTTCTTCTCTTTGCCATCGAGAGTCACACGCCAGATGTGCTGTGGGCCGGTCTCGGCGAAGCAGTACAATACGTGCTTGCTGTCGCGCGTGAACACGGGGCTGCGGTATCCGCCACGGCCGCCGTGTTTCACAAACGAATCCTTNCGATCACCCAGCCGACGAATGACGAAGTGCGCGGTGAGGTTGCCGGTGCATTCATTAAAGGCAATATGCTTTCCGTCCGGCGACATGGCGGCGTTGAGCTGATGCTTGTTGGCGTCATTGAAAAACGGCTTGGGCTTCCGCTCTCCCNCGTCCATCACCATCAACCGCAGCAGCGCGCGGGTTTCATCAAAGGAATACATGATCTTACTGCCGCCTTCGATGTAGCGCGGATCCCGCTTGTTGGTGCCGTCGTGTGTCAGCCGAATGAGGTCCGCTGAGGAAGACAGCGCGAAGCCGCACAAGAACAGGAAAAGCAGCACGCGCATGTTATACNAGCTCCCGAATCACGCGGCCGCCGTCGAGCACCTTCATTTCCGCGCGTGCCTGCGCATCCACNCCGGCCAGTTCGCAGATNGTTGTGCCGGCCATGAGCGGCGTGATTGGCGTGGTGACGGGATAGTTGCCCACCTTGTCACTCTCGCCAATGCACCGGCCCGGCTGCACGCCGCCGCCGGCCCACACTGAGAAATAACAGTGCTGCCAGTGCTCGCGTGCGGCGCGGTTGCTGATCTTGGGCGTACGGCCAAACTCGCCCATCGCCACCACCAGCGTGTCCTTCAACAAGCCACGCTCGTTGAGGTCATCCAACAACGCCGCGTAGGCGCGGTCNAAGATGGGGCANTGGCGATCCTGCANCAGCTCAAAGTTGAAAATGTGCGTGTCCCANCCCCAGTCGCCNTTGGGCGTNAAGGTCTCCACGTANTCNCTCCAGTTCACCTGCACGTANGGCACGCCNGTNTCCACNAGGCGCCGNGCCATCAGGCAGCTTTGGCCNAANGTCGTCTGGCCNTAGGTGTCGCGCGTCTTGCGTTTCTCCTGCGTCAGGTCAAATGCCGCGCGCGCCTTGGGATCGGCCAGCAAGCCGTACGCGCTCTGGTGGGTGCGTTTCCAGTCATCGATTCCGGCATTCTCCAGCTGCCGTTCGGCGGCGTCCAGTTGCCCAAGCAAATTCTTGCGATCCTGAATGCGGTTGGGTGTCAGGCCTTCCAGCAGTTTCAATGTGGGAATGTTCGCCTCCCCCTTCTCGCTGCATTGCACGAGGAACGGATCATGAGCCTTGCCCAAGGTGCCGCCGCCATAGCCGGCAATGCGCCGCGGCAAATCACGCGGGATGCCGTGCCCCAGATAAAAGAACGGCGGCAATGCATCGGCGTGTCCGCGGTGCTTGGCGACGATGGAACCGAAATTTGGATGTACCGTGGGCCGTTCCTCGTAGCCCGTCAGCCCCACTGTACCGGCGCCCGGATGGCCGCCGTTGCTGGACTGCATGGAACGCACCACGCTGAACATATTGGAGCGCTTGGCCGTCTTGGGCAGCAGCTCGGTGAAATGCATGCCCGGCGTGCGGGTGGGAATGGTGCCGAACGGCCCGCGATAATCACTGGGCGCCTCCGGTTTGGGATCAAACATGTCGACATGGCTCGGGCCACCCCACAGCCACAGCACGATAACCGACTTGGCCTTGGGCGCCTTACCCGCCGCCCACGCCTGATTACCCGCGCCCAGCGCCATCGGCAACGCCGCCGCGGTCTGCAAAAAAGACCGCCGCGTCTGCCCGCCACACGAGTTCGCCTTGAAATCTCCAATACCCAGCATAATGTCTACCTCCGACCCAGAAAGATTCGCCTGAATTCAATGTGTCATCAAGCAAATAGCCACGTTGACTTGCCTCGGTCCGTCCACCATTTACAATTGATCCATGCGTACGATTCGTTTCCTGCTGCCTCTCCTTTTGCTCGCCTTACCCGTTCAAGCGAAACTCAAGGTGTTCGTCTTGGCCGGGCAATCCAACATGGAGGGGGCGGGGCAAATTCAGATCAACCCACGCGCGCAAAACCAGGGCGCGGGGACGCTGGAATTTTTGGTGAAAAATGCGCCAAAGAAATATGGTGCCTTGCAGACGAAATCCGGCGAATGGACCGTGCGCCCGGATGTGTGGGTGAAGTACGGCGAACGTTCCGGCGGCCTGAAGCCGGGTTTTGGCGCGCGCAGCAGTACGATCGGGCCGGAGCTGGGCTTTGGCACGGTGGTGGGCGATGCGCTCAAGGAGCCGGTGTTGATCATCAAGACATGCTGGGGCGGTAAGACGTTGATGGTGGATTTCCGCCCGCCCTACGCCGGGCCGCTGCCCAAGGCGATGGCCGGCAAGATGCTCGCGGGCATTCAACGCCGGGAACCCAACGCCACCATAAAAGCGGTTGAGGAACGCACCGGCGCCTTTTATCGGCTGATGATGAATGAGGTGGCGGACACATTGAAGAACCTGAAGACGATTTATCCGGCGTACGATGGCAAAGGCTACGAGATCGCCGGTTTCGGCTGGCACCAAGGCTGGAATGACGGGCTCTCCCAGGAAATGGTGGCGGCCTATGAGGAAAATCTTGTGCGACTGATCAAGGATGTGCGCCGCGAATGGAAAACGCCCGGCCTTCCGGCGGTCATTGCCGTGAGCGGTTTTGGCGGGCGCAACCAAAAGATCGACCGCCGCCTCGGAATCATCGCCGCCCAACACGGCGCGGCCAAGCGCAAGGAATTCAAGGGCGCTGTCGCCAGCGTCGAGACTCGCGACTTTTTCCGCCCGCGCGAACAATCCCCCGGCGGTCAGGGCTATCACTGGAACAATAATGCCGAAACCTACTACCTCATCGGCGAAGGAATGGGGAAAGCGATGGTGGAGTTGTTGAAATAACGGCCGTTTTCCTTCATTCTCCCTCTGCGCGTGAACAATTCGCCGTTCCATCAAAACCAAGGCTCCCCGGTTAGCAACCGGCGTGATTTTCTGTGGCAATCGGGCGGCGGCCTCGGGGGATTGGCACTCACGGCGATGCTGAGGCGCGAGCCATTGTTGGCCAATGGCGTGCTGAGTGGCACGTTGCATCATCCGCCACGGGCAAAGCGGGTGATTCAGTTGTTCATGGGCGGGGCGGCGAGTCATTTGGATACGTTCGATTTCAAGCCGGCGCTCATTCGGCATCATGGGGAGAAAAGTGATTTCGGCGAGCACGTTGAGGCGTTTCAAAACGGGCTCGGGCCGTGGATGCGCTCGCCCTTTGAATTCACTAGGCACGGGCAGTGCGGCAAACATCTTTCGGAATCTGTCGCACCGCTGGGCGGGGTCGTTGATGATCTGGCCTTTGTGCACAATCTCATCGGCAAGACGGGCGTGCATAGTCAGGCTACCTACCTGCAGGCGACGGGCTTTCAGCGACCCGGCTTTCCCGGCATGGGCTCGTGGGTGAGCTACGCGCTTGGCAGTGAAAACGAAAACTTGCCGACCTTCGTCGTGCTGCCCGATCATCGAGGCTATGCCTCCAACGGCCCGAAGAATTGGGCCAGCGCGTTTTTGCCGACCCACACGCAGGGCACCACGATTTTTCCACAGCGCGAAAACCCGATCCCCGATCTGCATCCGAAGGCCGGCTTTGTCACCAAGAACAGCCACCGCGCGGGCATCGATCTCATCAACCGACTCAATGCCGGCTACGCCGAGACGCGGCCGGGCGATGACCGCCTCGAGGCCCGCATCCAGACTTACGAGCTGGCCGCCCGCCTGCAGCTTTCCGCCACCGAGGCGCTGGACATCGCCAAGGAACCGGATCACGTGCTCAAACTCTACGGCCTGTCGCGCGATCCAAAAAAATATCCGAAGGAAATCAACGCGCCGGAGGAGACCGAATACTTCG
>PBFV01000006.1 GCA_002718935.1 Verrucomicrobiales bacterium | reverse complement strand
TAAGAATTTCCAACGGCGGCAGCGGTTCCTGTTTTTCCAGCGGCGTGCCTTCGATGGGGTTGAGAATGTTCACCGGCACCACGCTGGCGTCGATCTCGCGTAAGCTCATGGCGAGGTCGCAGCGGTCTTCGCGCGTCTCGCCCATACCGATGATGCCACCGCTGCAAATCTTGATGCCCGCCTTTTTCAAAAACCCAATCGTGCGCAGGCGATCCTCAAAGGTGTGCGTGGTGCAGTGCTCCGGAAAAAAGCGCTCCGAACTTTCGAGGTTGTGGCCGTAGCACTCGAGGCCCGCTTCCTTCAATCGATTGGCCACTTCCTGTGATTCAATCAGACCCAGCGAAGCATCCGGCCGAGTTTGCCCCTGCTCTTTCATCTCGCGAATGCGATCGCAAACTTCATCGAGCATCGGCCCTTCCTTTAGCCCACGCCACGCGGCCACCAAACCGACAGCCGTCACGCCATTGCGGTTGGCTTCCTCGCCGGCCTCAGCTACCGGCTCGGGATCCACAAAGCCGTACCGTGGCGAACCGGTTTGGTACGCGGCCGATTGCGAACAGAACGAACAATTCTCCGAACACGCACCGGCCTTAGCGTTGACGATGGAACACAAGTGAATCTTGTTGCCCTTAAAATGTTCGCGAATGCGGTTGCCCCACGAAAGCAGCGTGTGAATGTCCGCGCTGTCCTCCAGCCCGAATAGAAACAGCGCCTCCTCGCGGTCAATCTGCTCCCCTTCAAGCAACCGCTGGCCGAGCTCAGCAATGCGGTCTTTGGNGTCAACCTCTGTTGCANTCATGGTTGACGAGGCTAATCAAAGGGCGTTTTCAGGGCAAGCTNGAGTTATCAATGCAGCCGGTAAACTTGGGCCACACTGGGCTCAATCCAATGGCACGGGGAGGATGGGCGGCGGCTGTTTATGCAGCGGATTGGTTTTGAATTGCTCTTGCTCCAAATGGCCGCGCCAAANGTCGATGAGTCGAANCACGTCCACCCTATTTAATCCGTGGTGTATTTGAGGGTATTTTTCGAGATATCCACGGGCCATGCCCATGAGTTTATGTNCGGGCTGCAGGCGCGGGCCGGCGGCGGGCCACTTGGGATTTTCATGCATNGTCAGGTGCACAAAACCGCCGGCGAGCTGGATGAGGGCCTTNTAAAAATCNGCATCCGGCTGNCCGCGCGTTTCCAGCCANAGATCNTCGAGAACATCGTGNGCTTCGTAGAATTCGCCTGCATTAAAGCACTCAAAATAACCGAGATACCGCGCATCGCGGCGNTGGCCGGTCAAATGCGCCACCCGATCTGCGATNCGTCCACTCTTATGCGTCACGCGCCCAGTATATTGTGAAAAACACGCCTTTGACATCCCATTATAGAATGCCCACAAACGCTGCGCATGGCGAAGCCGGCCAAATCGGGATTGGGCAAGGGACTGAGCGCGTTACTGGGCGACAAGNCCAAGGGCGATGACCCCGCCGACGCGCCNCCCCCGGAAAAGGCNGCCGCTCCCCAGCCGATTTTNCCCGATGGCGAGGTGAACTCCGTNNAGCGCGTGGATATCAACCTCGTGCAACCCTGCCCCAGCCAGCCGCGCAAGTCGTTTGACCGCGACGCTTTAGAAAGCCTCGCNGTCTCCATCACGGCCAATGGCATTATCCAGCCGNTGGTGGTGCGCGAAAAGAACGGCGGGCAATTTGAATTGATCGCCGGCGAACGCCGCTGGCGGGCCGCGCAGATTGCCAAGCTGGACACCGTGCCGGTGGTGGTTCGCGAGGCAAGCGATGCGCAGGTGCTTGAGATGGCGTTGGTGGAAAACCTCCAGCGNGAAGATCTCAACCCAATTGAAGAAGCGATGGGCTTTTCACTGCTCATTGAGGCCTTCGGNATCACTCAGGAAGATGCAGCGCAACGGATCGGCATTAGCCGCGCTGCAGTNACCAATTCATTGCGNCTGCTGAAACTGCCTGAAGAAGTGCAGGCGCACCTGCGCACCGNGCAACTTAGCGTGGGCCATGCCAAGGTGATTTTGGGTCTGGACGATACNGCGCAACAGNAACTGGCCGCCGAGCGGGTGTTGAAAGAATCCCTAACGGTGCGCGAAACCGAGACGATGGTGGATGCGCTGGCCGGCGATGCTCCNGCCCCAGGCAAAGGTAAAAANGCCAANACGGCCACGCGCGAGGTGCACGTGACCTCGCTGGAAAANCGCCTGAAGGAAACGCTCGGAACCAAAGTGTCGCTCACCTATCGCGAGGGTAAGGGCACGCTGAACATCAAATATTTTTCCGACGACGACCTNGAGCGCATCCTGAAATTGCTNGGGGTGGAGATGTAGCATGNTTCTNCCGCTGGCTTATTACGGCAACCCCGTNTTGCGCGAGAAAGGTGCGCGCGTGGAGGGCGTCACCGAAGAGCTCGCTTCCTTTGTCGACGACATGTTCGANACCATGGAGGAGTACCGCGGCATCGGCTTGGCGGCGCAACAGGTGGGGCGCGCACTGCAGCTCACGGTTATAGACATCCGCCCCGTGGAAGACCGCCCGAGCACGCTGGAACTGGACGGCAAGGAGGCTGACCCGCATAGCCTGATGCCGCTGACGCTAATCAATCCGGAGATCACCCCGCTCAACGACCCNGTGAAAGGACCCGAAGGTTGCCTNAGCTTNCCCGAGATGTACGGTGATATTTCCCGCCCGGAAAAAGTGCGNGTTACCGGCATGGGCCGCAANGNGGAGGCGCTGGATTTTGTATGCGGCGGNCTGCTCGCNCGCTGNGTGCAGCATGAAAATGATCACCTGCAAGGCATCCTGTTCGTCGATCGNATGGATCGGAAAACNAANGATGAACTCCGGGAGGAATTGCTGGTGTTGCAGGAACAAACGAAGGCGGACCTCGCCGCCGAGCCGGACGATCAGTAAACCCGCCGCATGCTNGAGGGCAGAATGCNGAGCTCGCCNCGGTACTTGGCGACAGTGCGCCGCGCAATCTTCACGTTCTTTTCGCCCATGAGCTTCACGATGGCNTCGTCGGAAAGCGGCTTGGCCTTGTCCTCATTTTCCACCAGCTCAGCGAGCATCTGCTTCACGCTGGTGTTGCTCATGCCTTCGCCACCGTCAGCGGTTTGGATGGCGCCGGTGAAAAAGTACCGCATCTCAAACAGGCCTTGCGGCGTTTTCATNTACTTGCCGCTCACGGCTCGGCTGACGGTGGTTTCATGCACCTCNACCTTCTCNGCGATCTCGGACATGGTCATCGGCTTGAGATGGCTCACGCCTTTTTCAAAAAAGTCCGCCTGACGCTCGACAATTTCCTGCGCGATTTTCAAAATCGTATCCTGCCGTTGGTGGATGCTTTTGATGAGAAAATTGCCGTCGCGAATTTTGCTGCGGATATATTCGCGCACATCCTTCGAGTCNCGCGCCTGCGTCATGAGATCCTTGTAGGCATTGCTGATGCGCAGTTGCGGCACCTCCTCGCGGTTGGAGGTCACNTCCCATTGATCATCCTTGAACGCCACGAACACCTCGGGCACCACGTATTGATCAGCCGTTTCCTGAAACGCGCTGCCGGGCCGTGGATCCAACTGCGCAATGAGCGCGGCGATGTCCTGCACCTCGTCAATCTCCACGCCGAGCGCCTTNGCAATCTCGGGAAACCGACGACGACCGAGCGCGTCCATGTGCTGATCCACCACGCGGTATTCGGGCGAATCAATGCGGCCCTTGCGCTCGAGCTGTAACAGCAGGCATTCGCGCAAATCCTCCGCGCCCACGCCGGCTGGGTCAAACGAACGGATTACCGAGAGCACTTCCTCGACCGTATCGCTGTCCGTGCCGGCGGCGGTGACCAGTTCAGCCAGCGTGGATTGCAGGAAACCGTTCTCATCGATGTTGCCGACGATGACCTCGGCCACGTCCATCTCCTTTTCGTCCAAATCGCTGAGGTGCGCCTGCTCGATCAGGTGGCCTTGGAGAGATTGGCCGGTGGTCAGGCTCTCGAACATGAACTGCCGCCGCTCCTCATCATCGGCCGTGGCCCGGGGAAGATTATTGATTTGCCCCTCGTTAAAGTGATCGCGCCATTCCTCGCTGAGCTCCGCGAGTTTTTCCAACTCCGCCTGAAAATCGTCCACCGGTTCGCCGCTGCTTTCCTCAGTGGGATCCACCTTGGTATCGGCTGGCGGCTCGGCGGCCTCGTTGTCTTCCGGCGCGCCGACCAGCTCCGGCTGCGGTTCGCTATCATTGTTCAGGCGATCATCCGGCGCCACCTCTTCCAGCACGGGATTCTCCTGAAGCTCCTTGTTGACCATTGCCTGCAAATCCAGCATGGGCGCCTGGAGAAATGCCAGCGACTGCTGCATCTGCGGGGACATCACCTGGACCTGCGCCAGCTTCTGTCCCATCTGCATTCGATTTTCGTAAGCCATGGTTGGGCGGCCGTTGCCTGTTGTTACCGCGCATGGGATCCGAAAGCAAGCGCAATGGCACACGAACTGCTTGCGGCGTGTCGTCAACGCGCGCAAAAGCTGTGAGTTGAAAACCGTTGAGTTCCGCGTGCCGCGCCGTAAANTGTCGCCCGTGGAGGAGGTGCGGTTCACCATTTTGGCCAGCGGCAGCAGCGGCAATGCCGCGTATTTGGAGACGCCCGGCGCGCGCCTGCTGCTCGATTGCGGCATCAGCGCCCGGCGCATTCGCGAGGGGTTGCTGGCGCAGGATCGCACGCCCGAACGGCTCGACGGCATATTCATCACGCACGAACATTCCGATCATGTACAAGGCCTGCGCGTGTTGGCTCAAAAGGCCCGGTTGCCCATTTATTGCAACCGCCATACCGCCGAAGAAATCCGCCGCATACACAAGTGCGACTTCGAGTTTCGCCTNTTTGAGACCGGGCACACCGTTGAGATCGGCGATCTCACCGTGGAAACGTTCCCCGTGCCGCATGACGCCNTCGACCCGGTCGGTTTCCTGCTGCACACCNCCGCCGCGCGCATTGGCTTCCTGACAGACCTCGGCCAAGGCACCCGGCTCATTGCCGACCGCATCCGGCCTGCCGAGGTGTTGGTGCTGGAAACCAACCACGACGTGGACCTGCTCAATAACGATCCCCACCGGCCGTGGCAGCTCAAGCAACGCATCCTCAGCCGGCACGGCCACCTCTCCAACGAAGGGGCCGCGGAATTTCTCGAGCAGTTTATTGAACCGCACCTGCGCCACATTTACTGCGCCCACCTCAGCCGTGACTGCAACCAGCCGGATCTCGCCCGCGCTGAGATCGAGCGCAAACTCACTGCCATTGGGGCCGAAGGCGTCACCGTGCACACCACCGACGCCACCGTGCCCTGCCCCACCCTCGCCCTGCCCGTCCGGGCGCTGACACATTAGGGCGAAAAATCGGTTGCACCCTTCCCGCCCCGGCGATAAAGTACGTTCAACCAACCTAAATGACGCCTAATCCATAGGCGTTACCAACACCATACCTCCAATCATGTCAGAAAAAATCGGCTTCGTCGGAGTCGGCCGCATGGGCGCCAATATGGCCCGCCGACTCAAGGACCAAAACTTCAACGTCACCGCCATCCACGACGTTTACGCGGAGGGCGCCAAGGCGCTCGCGGACGAAATCGGCGCGACTTATTACGAGAAACTCTCCGACGTCACAAAGAACGCGGACATCATCATCACTGTCGTCACCGATGACAAATCGATGAAAGATATTTTTAACAGCACCGGCTCCCTTGTCGTGCGCGCTCACGGCCGGCTGTTCATCAACTGCGCCACCGTCAGCCCTTCCACACACGAGAAAGTCGAGCACTGGGCCGAGAAACACGAGGCTCAAACCCTAGAAGCCTGCATGGCCAGCTCCATCACCCAGGCCCGCGAAGGCACCCTGTACCTAATGTGCGGCGGCAAACAGGAAGCCTTTGACCGCGCCAAACCCGTGCTGGATGCCCTCTCCACCACCAACAAATACATCGGGCCCACCGGCAGCGCCGCCAAGCTCAAGGCGCTCGTCAACATGGTGATGAATATCAACACCGCCGGCCTCGCCGAGGGCCTCGGCCTGGCGGAAGCCATGGGGCTGGACCTCACCACCGTACGCGAAGTGTTCAGCCAAACCGGCGCCAACAGCCGCGTGCTGGAAACCGACGGCGAAGACATGGTCATCAAGGATCACGAATGCTATTTCAGCGCCGATCACGCCGCCAAGGACAGCGGCATCGCCCTAAAGCTCGCTGAGGAACAGCACCTCAAGCTGCCCCTTGCCAAGGCCACTTTTAAACAATACGAAAAAATGAAGGAACTCGGTCTAGGCGAACTCGACAAGTCCGGCGTCGCTGAACTCACCTTCAAGGGCCGCACCCTGCATTCCTAAACAGATTTATTTCAAGAACCGGAAGCGCTCGTCGCTTCCGGTTTTTTTATGTCGCCGGCACCCAGCGTTGCGCGGCCAAGGCGGCTGCGAAGAGGCCGAGAAAAATGAGGCCNACTCCCTGTGGCGCCACGGCCACCGCCAGCAAATCCACCCACACNATTCCCGCGAGCAGCCCACCNACNGTNCGNCCNACGTCCGGTTTTTCCGCCCAATACGTGTGCCGCAGCGAGCGCATCACCCACANNGCAAAGATGGCCGCAGCCACGAANACCTTGGTGCGTTGATCGGCGGGATTCATGAACCACGCCAACACCACCGGCGCCGCCAGCAACAGCCCCGGCCAGTAGCGAACGGNGCCCGGCGCGCTTTCCACCTTGGCCAAGGCGCTCAGGCCGATCACGTATANGCACAACACCAGCGCCGTCCAGGTGGCCTGTCCGCCGCGTAAGTGAGCNAAGAAACTTTCATTGGGTAACACGGTTTTGAAGGCAAAGGCGGCTACCAGCAAAATTAAAAACAACCGACAGAGCGCCATCAGCAGCGGCGNCCACGCGATTTTTTTGTGGATGAAATTATAAACGAGAATACAGTTGAAAAGCGCCAAGGCCAGCAACGCCGTGGTGCCGCCCTGTAACGACAGCACGCCCACGCCGGCGGCCAGCAGGCCAATGCCGATCTGCCACACAGCGCGTTCGCTGATGGCACCGGCGGGAATGGGCCGCTCGGGCCGGTGCTCGCGATCGAATGCCGCGTCACAGGCGTCGTTGAGAAACATGCCGCCGAGGTACATTCCCGTGGCGCCGGCACACACGACCAGCAGCATGGTCCAGTCGATCACCCCCGTGGCGGCCGTNCCCGCGCCGATGAGCCAGCCGCACAGGCAATTACTCCACACGGTGGGCAGATTGCTCACGCGCCCCAGCACCAGCAATGCGCGCGCGAGATTCATGCCAATTGGCGCGCGCGCAGGGCGGCGAGGGTCCAGTCGTATTCACCGGCAAGCTGATCGACCACATCGCCTTGCTTCATTTCCGCGGGCAGCACTTCCCACGTGTAGGTTTCCATTTCCAAATGCGTGCAGCGGGCGGGATCAGCCTGCAGCGTGTCGAGCACGCCATCNATGTGGTCACGTGTGCTGGCAAACCATTCGCCATCCGGGCAGTGCAGCGGAATATGAAAGTGAATGCGCCATTCGTCAGCCGCATCTTCCGCNGCCAANGCCACGTCGAGATCGCGATGCCGCGCCAGCGTGCCGTCGGGTTGGCGCGCAATGACTTGGTGCAAATAAACATCCTCCTCAAACGGCTTGAGCGCCGCGCGCGTGGCAGCATCGGGCGTGACCTTGAGCGCNGCGCTGAGGTGCAGCTTGCTAATGCGAATGCCTGCCGCCTGCAACGCGCCGAGNGCCTCGGCGGCTTCCTCATATTCCACNGCGAGATGGCANGTGTCGTAATTCACGCCNAGATGCNCGTCCAACCGCAGATCATTCGGGTGCTCCGCGCGCAGTTGNNCAAAAAAGNCAATCGTCTCCGCGCTGGTTTCAAAATAGCCGAGNGGCTCCGGCTCCAAGCCGAGATGCAGCACCTTGCCGGTGCGCTCGCTCAGCACGGCAATGTGCTCGACGCAACGCCAAATGTTTTCGCGGATGGCGCGTTCCTGGCTTTCGTCTGTGATAAATTCCTTAAACGACCCCGGCAAGGTNCTGACACTGCCTTCNANGCCGTCCGGNGCCAACGCAGCCACNAGATCGAACAGGCGATTGGTGTATTCCANCCGCGCCGNATCCGTCCAGTCCGGCACGTAGACCTGTTCCTTNACGCGCGTGCCATGAAAATTNCCGAACGGAAATCCGTTGATGGTAAACACGTAACAGCGCTCATCGGNGAGCCATTGTTGAAACGCCTCCAGCGTGGCCGGCTCGCTCAATTCGCGCGCGGCCAGTTCGCTAAGGCGCAGGCCGATGGCAAATTCGCCGCCGGACGCCACCCGATCGCGCACGGCCAGGGTCTGGGTTTTGAGTGACTCAAACGTCTGCGCCCAATCTTCTCCGCGGTGGATGTTGGTGCAGTACGCTAGATGCAGTCCGTGATTCAGTCGCACGGGCAGAGTGTGGCGGAAACTAATCGGTGCTCAAAGCGCAAACCGTTCACTTTGGCTGAGGAAGGTTTTGGGGTTTTCGAAAATGACTTTTTCGATCAAGGCCTCGTCGTGCCCGCGCCGGCGCATTTCGCAGGCGGTGCGCGGCACGGCCAACGGCACGCTGGGGCCCCAGTCGCACGCGGCATCCCACCAAAGCCGATCGCTGCCAAAGCGCTCGATCATGTCAATCGCGCGGGCCGGGGAACATTTGCTCTCCGGATACAACGTCATGCCGCCCCAATGCCCGGCGTCCAGCACCATGCCGATGGTGTGTTCCTCCACGTGATCAATCATCACGCGTTCGGGATTGATGCGGCTGTCATTTTTCAGCACATCGAGAATGAGCCGGGTTCCCTTGTGCTTATCCTCCAAATGCGGCGTGTGCACGAGGATGAGTTGATCATGCGACGCCGCCAAATCCACATGCTGCTCAAGCACCTTGATTTCGTTGCGGCTGTTTTTGTTCAGGCCAATCTCACCAATGCCCAGCACGTTGGGGCAATCCATAAACTCTGGGATGACCGCCAGCACATCCGCCGCCAGCGCCATGTCCTCCGATTCCTTTGGATTGATGCACAGCCACGTGAAATGTTTGATGCCGTAATTGGCCGCCCGCTTAGGCTCGTACTCGGTGAGCTGACGAAAGTAATCGCGGAACCCATCCGCACTCCCGCGATCGAAGCCTGCCCAAAACGCCGGCTCGCAAAGCGCCACGCAACCGGCTGTGGCCATGTCCGCATAATCGTCAGTCGTCCGACTGACCATATGCGCGTGAGGTTCGATGAAGCGCATCGGATCGATTAAGCGTTTTCGCCCGTTAAGCGTTTTCGCCCGGCCACGCACCGCAGGCGCCTTTGCCCGGGGCCTCCGCGATGGGTTCCGCCGTCGGATCACTAAACGCCATCAATACATCCTGCGCCCGATCATTGCCGTCGTCGCCCAGCCGTTTCATCGCATCGCGAAAAGCGTCGAGGCGAAAATCCGCATCGCCTTCTGCGCGCTCTACGCGATCCAGAAAAGCGGCGACATCGATCAGCTTATGCCGCGCATCCATGAAGTATTGGTCCAAAACCTTCTGCCGTGTCATTGAAGTCATAGCCATAGCGCATACCTCGCCCGTGGGCGTTTTTGGGTTCGGGAAAAAACCTATGTGAATAACCTGTGAATTGCAAGCCAGCAACGCCTTGACGCGGCCGCCGGTATTTCCTAAAAAACCGGCAGAAGGAGGGGGGTTTTATTTCACATGCCAACCTATGAGTACGAGTGTGCCAAGTGCGGCACCGTGTTTGAGCTTTTCCAATCCATCAAAGCACCCAAGCTGGAGCGTTGCACACAGGAGGGTTGCCGGGGAAAGGTGACGCGACTGCTGGGCACCGGCGGCGGTATAATTTTCAAGGGAGGCGGCTTTTACGAAACGGATTACCGTAGCGACAGCTACAAGAGCGGTGAGAAGAAAGCCACCGAAGCCGCCAAAAAGGCCAAGGAGAAAAAGTCCGACAGCAAAAAGAAGGACACCAAAAAATCCAACAGCAGCTCGTCGGGATCCAAAGGCAGCTCAGGCAAAACGAAAAAGACGTGAGCAAACAAACCGCCATGGGGGGGCGTTGGCTGGAGGGGCTGTTCATGGCCGCGATGCTGGCCAGCGCACCCGGCTCAGTCGAAGCGACCGGTCAAAAGCCGCGTTCGTTGTTGAGCAAGTCGCGGCAATTCATCATCACCACCAACGTCCGCCAACCGCGTCCCCTGCCGCCCACCAACCAAAAACCCATCCCTGATCGCATACAACTTACGCCGGACAAGCTGGCGCACTTTGCCGAGTCCGTACGCGATCAACTCCTGCAACGCCTACGATTGCCACAGCACCAGAAATGGACCGGGGCCATCCAACTAAACATCCTTCCGGGCACCCCCCAACACGCCGTGGCATTCACCCGCCAGTCACTCGGCGGTCGATGGCGTTATCGACTGGATCTGCCGGAAGTGATGACCCCGGCTGCCCTGACCCGTGCCATTGTCGCCGTGCAACTGGAAGAATACGCCGCTCGCGGTGTCAGCGCGGCCGTTTTGCCGCCACCGTGGCTGACGGAAGGCACCACCGAATTGCTCATGCAATCTACCGGCCCCGTACTGTTCGCCGCCTTTCAACACGGAGCAGGAGGCGTCTTAAATTTCCAGTTCCCCAATGATCCCATGGCCCGAAGCCGAGCGGTAATCCTCGCCGGGCAATCGATCTCATTTCTCAACCTTACCCTGCCGCCTGCGGAATGGAAAACGCCGGTCGGCCGCGCGCAACTGCGCGCCCATGTGCATCTGCTGGTGACCAAGCTGCTGCAACAGCCGCGGGCCGGCCATCGGCTAGCAAAATTCCTGCGCGCCCTGCCCCGCCATCCCAACGCCCAGCACGCTTTCCTCGCCGCTTACGGCCACGCTACCATGTTGCACGCTGAACAATGGTGGACGCTTGCCCAAACGCAATTCCGTAGCCGGGATGCCACCAACCGCTGGGTGCCCGGCGTGGCACTGGATCATTTGGCCAACGTCCTGCGCGTGCCCGCGGCGGAAACCGATCCGGAAGCTGAAAAGGCGCCCCCGCTCGTAAAGCTGCAGCAAAGGCTAGCCGCCGGCACGCACGCTTCGCACAGCAACATGATTAAAAATCTTCAGCGCCGCCTGCTGCTCATCCAATTTAATGCACCCCCCAAGCTGGCGCGGTTGGTAAGGGATTATCGCACCACCCTCGACCAGTATACCAACAAAGCCATTCGCAAAAACTTTCTACTGCGTGAGGCGGATTCCGCGTTGGCGGCCATCACAATCCGCAGATTGAACCAACTCGATGCCGTGCTGGCAGATCTCCAAACCGTACACACCGCTGATCAGGCCAAGCTCAAACTCGGCATTTCACCCGCACCGCCGGGCAATTGACAGGCGAATTCCCATTCGCTATCCTCCCTCAGTGTCCAATCCCACGCCAAAAACCATCGAAGCGCAACAGCGCGATGCCGTAGCCGCCCTAAAGGAATTTCATTCCGCAGGCCGAGGTGCTTGGGAGGATGTTGCTGATTCAGACTGGAACGACTGGCGATGGCAGCTTAAGAACCGGGTAATTTCGCTGGAAAGCTTGCAGGAACAGATCCCGAATTTAACGGCTTCCGAAACCGAAGGGGCTCGCTTGGCTGACACCAAGCTAGCTATGGCCATCACGCCGCAATTTTTCAATCTCATCGATGCCAATAATCCGGACTGCCCGATCCGCCGGCAGATGCTGCCACAGATTGAGGAGACTCAAACCGCCCCGTGGGAGATGGGCGATCCCTGCGGCGAAGACAACCACTCGCCCGTGCCCGGCCTAGTGCATCGCTATCCGGATCGCGTTTTGTTTTTGGTGACCGACCGCTGCGCCGCCTATTGTCGTTACTGCACACGCTCGCGGCTGGTGAGCAACGCGCTCGGGGATGATTTCCGGCCCAACTTCAAAGAGCAGATCGATTACATCCGCCGCACACCGGCCGTGCGCGACGTGCTGCTTTCCGGCGGCGACGCGCTCTTGCTCAGCGACAGCAAACTGCGCCAACTCCTCACCGAGCTACGCTCCATTCCGCACGTTGAATTCATCCGCATTGGCAGCCGTATTCCGATCTTTCTCCCCCAACGCATCACGCCCGAGCTGTGCGCTATGCTCAAAGAATTTCATCCGCTCTTCATCAGCGTGCACGCCAATCATCCGCGCGAATTGACCACCGAGGTCCGCGATGGCCTTGCGCGCTTGGCCGATGCCGGCATTCCGCTCGGCAACCAGTCGGTCTTGCTCAAGGGCGTGAATGACGATCCCATCGTGATGAAGGCGCTCGTGCAAAAGCTGCTGATGTGCCGCGTGCGGCCGCTGTATATTTACCAGTGCGACCTCATCAATGGCAGTGCCCACCTGCGCACCAGTGTGCGGCGCGGGCTAGAGATTATGGAACAGTTGCGCGGCCACACCACCGGCTATGCCGTGCCGCAGTACGTCATCGATGCTCCCGGCGGCGGCGGCAAAGTGCCCGTGGCGCCCAACTACGTGCTCAGCCACAACGCCGACCGCGTGGTCATTCGTAATTTCGAAGGCAAAGTCTTCGAGTATCCCGAAGCCCCCGACGGCACCCCGCTGCACCCGCGCCCCGTATCCATCGAGGAACCGGAGCTGGTTTAGCCATGCCCCGCGAATCGCAGGCCGCCAAACGCGATCGTCTAGGCCAAATCATCGCCGGCCTGCAGCGCACCTATCCCGATGCCCATTGCGAACTGAACTATCGCAACCCGTTGGAGCTGATGGTCGCCACTATCCTCTCCGCGCAATGTACCGACAAGCAGGTCAACATCGTCACCACTGACCTCTTCAAAAAATACCGCAAAGCCGCCGACTACACCGCCGTGCCGCTGGAGGAATTGCAAAACGACATTCGGCGCATCGGTTTGTTTCGCAACAAGGGCAAAAGTATCCAAAAAGCCTGCCGCGCACTTGTCGAAAATCACCAAGGCCAAGTGCCGCAAACCATGCCCGAGCTAGTCGCCCTGGCCGGCGTCGGGCGTAAAACGGCGAATGTCATCTTGGGAAACGCGTTTGGTATGAACGAAGGCGTGGTGGTGGACACGCATGTGGCGCGGCTGTGCGATCGCCTACGCATTAGCTCGGCCAAGACGCCCGAAAAAATCGAAAAAGATTTGGTGAATCTCGTGCCCCGTGAACACTGGACGATGTTCAGCCACTGGATTATCTGGCACGGACGCCGGCGCTGTGACGCGCGCAAGCCGGTCTGCCCCAAATGCGAAATCCAATCCCTCTGCCCAACGGCCCCATGATGAATTGGCTTGTTCTCCACAGCGGCCCCGGCGAACCCGCCTACAACATGGCGCTCGATGAAGCGTTGCTCGAATTCATCGGCGACATCGGCCAGCCCGTCTTACGCTTTTACGAATGGACCGAGCCCTGCGCGACCTTCGGCTATTCGCAAAAGATAGCAGACATCGAATCAACCACCATCCTGCGCCCATTGATCCGACGCTGCACCGGCGGCGGACTTGTGCCGCATGATGGCGATTGGACTTACAGTCTCACCTTCCCGCCCGGCCACGAATGGACTAGCTCCTCAGCTACCCAAAGTTATAGACACACCCACGCCCTTTTGCAGAAAGCATTTACTGCCATGGGCGTGAAAACGGAACTGGCCGATTGCTGTCAACGCCCCAAGCCCGGAGAATGCTTTGAGGGATTTGAATTGCACGATTTATTGTACCACAGCAAAAAAATCGCCGGTGCCGCCCAGCGTCGCAATCGGTTTGGACTGCTCATCCAAGGCTCTGTGCAACCCCTCGGTGATTGGCCCCTGCAGGATTGGTTAAATGCTTTGACCGGAGATTGCCCAAAGCTTGAGGAACCGCCGGGGACGCGGGCGGAAGAATTGACGACGACCAAGTATACATTGGATTCGCACAACCGGAAGCGTTGACGAGGCGATGAGATTCTCTGCCTACCTCGCGATCCAACCGCCACCGAGTACCAAGTCATCCTGATAAAAGACGCAGGCTTGGCCGGGGGCGATGGCGCGCTGGGGTGTGTGGAGGCGGACGGTGGCGGTGCCGTTTTCGCCGAGTTCGATGGTGGCGGGTGTACCGGAGTGGTTGTAGCGAATGCGCGTGGTAGCCTCAATGGGCTCAGTGAGATCGGCAAAAGGAATCCAGTTACACCGCTCCACGGTGAAGGTGTCCTGCTCAAGATTTTCGACGGGGCCGACGACAACACGGTTTTCATCGGCGTTTAGTTCGAGAACGTAAAGCGGATTCGGCGCGCTGATGCCGAGGCCTTTGCGTTGGCCGATGGTGTAAAACTCGATGCCGTCGTGATGGCCAAGCACACGACCGTTAAGGTCGATGATTTCGCCTTCATGCTTTTCGGCGAGACCGGCTTTTTGGAGGAAACCGCCGTAATCGTTGTCGGGCACGAAACAGATTTCCATGCTCTCCTCCTTGTCGGCGGTTTTCAAGTTGCAATGACGGGCGACGTCGCGCGTATCGTCCTTGGTCTTTTCGCCCAGTGGAAACATGGCGCGTGACAGTTGATCCTGCCGTAGTGAAAACAGGAAATAGGTCTGATCCTTTCGCTCATCGCGGCCGCGTAGGAGATGATAGCGACCGGTTTCGGAGTTTTGCTCCACGCGGGCAAAATGGCCGGTGGCGATCTTATCGGCACCGAGTTGATCG
>PBFV01000005.1 GCA_002718935.1 Verrucomicrobiales bacterium | reverse complement strand
GATTGTTCCAAGTCGAATTGCCGCTGGGCCATTTCGGCGATTTGGCGTTCGTACGCCGTGCGCTCGGACGGACGCTTGCGAACCATCACCTTAATTTCGTCCACAAATTTTTCGAACCCTTCACGCGTCGCGTGCTTGAGCAAAACCGGGTGCTCGATTTCGTGCAGCCGCCGGCGCAAATCCTCAGTCTTTGCCTCCCAATTCGCCAGCGCCTTCGCGTGCGCCGCGCGTTCAGGGATGGTACCGATGCCCATCGTCTGGCGGGGCAACAGAGGCGCGAAGAATGCCCGCAGTCGAAAATAGTCCTTCTGTAAAATGGGGTCGAACTTATGGTCGTGACACCGCGCACATTGCATGCCCATGCCGAGGAACACATCCGCCGTCACATCCGTCACGTCGTTAAGAATATCGCTCCATTGCATTTCCACATCGCGCTGGTTGTGCTCATAAATCCAGTGACGCAAAAACATCGTCGCCGTGTGGGCCTCGCGTTTGCCCGGCGCGATCTCATCGCCCGCCAGTTGCTCGCGAATGAACTGCGCGTAAGGCTTGTCGGCATTGAAGGCGGCGATGACATAATCGCGATATCGCCAGGCCTCCGGCCGAAACGCATCCGCGCGAAAGCCGTCCGAATCCGCATAGCGCACGAGATCCAGCCAAAACGTCGCCTGCCGCTCACCATAACGCGGGCTGGCCAGTAGTCGGTCCACGACCTTTTCATAGGCACCCGCCGAATCGTCCTTTAGATAATCTGCGATCTCCTCCGGCGTTGGCGGCAATCCCGTGAGATCAAACGTCACCCGCCGGATCAACTCCCGTTTCCCCGCAGCTTCGGCGGGACGCAATTTCTGGCTGGCATGTTGACGCGCAACGAACCGGTCAATTTCATTTTGCGCCCAGCCATTGCCAGCTTTGGGTATAGTTGGTTTTTGGACTGGCTGAAATGCCCACCACGTCCGCTGCTCCTTGGTAAATTGTGCCGCTGATAGCGGAAGGATGCCCGCAAAAAATAAAATGATGGCACACAAGTTCACGGCGCTTTTTTACCATCGCAGCGGGATTCGGGGGAGAAAATTATCAGGGCAAAGCCGCCCTCACAGCGTCGAGCAGTGAAGCCTTGCCGGCGGTATCCTGACCAAGCTCCCAAATCATCACGCCGCCGTACCCGCCGCGCACCGCGTGGATCGTTTTGCGGCGAATGGTGGCGGGGCCGTTGAAATGAAAGCCACCGGCAACATCGGCATCGGGCTTCGTCTTGAATTGCGCGACCAACTCGCCATAGGTGCGCGCGGTGTTTTGTGCGTTGCGCCCGTAGAACGGCAAGCCGAGCAGCAGCTTGGCCTTGGGCGCCCCCTGCGCCTCCCAGTAGTGTAAATCCTTCATGGCCCCGGCAAATGGCGCGTGAGGGGTGCCTTGATCGTAGGCCATTACGTGAATGCGATCGATGAACTGAATGGTCTCACGCTTCAAATGCTGGCCCCAACCGGCGGCCGCCACGGTGAGCCAAAGCTGGTGCGGCACAAAGGCGCGTTTCAGTTCGATGAGCAGCTTTTGATAATTGGCAATCTCAGCTGCAGTCTTCGGGTGTTCCCAATCGATGTCTGCGCCCTGCAGTCGGTGTTGGCGGACGAACGCTGTAAGTTGCTGCACGAACGCCGCCCGAGCCTTGGGATTCGCTGTCATCGGGGCAAAGCCGCCGGACAATCCCCAGCCGCCCACGCAAATGTGCACCCGCACTTGCTTTGCGTGCGCGCGGGCTGTGAGTTTGCGCAACACCTCCGGCTTGGCGTTCTTCGTGTTCAGCGAACCATCCGCTTTGGGCGTAATGGAAAAGAAAATGACGTCGGTCAACTTTTCAACCGGCAATTTGTCAATGATGCCCACCCGATAATGCGGCAGATAACCCGTAACCGCCGGGGCCGCATCCACCGGTAGCCAGCCGGCCATCAAAACAGCGTACGCTAGCAGGAAGCGGTTCATTAGTCGCCAATGATTTTGACCAGCAACCGCTTGCGGCGGCGGCCATCAAATTCGCCGTAGAAAATCTGCTCCCACGGCCCGAAATGCAGGCGCCCCTTAGTGATGGCGACCACCACTTCGCGGCCCATCACCTGTCGCTTGAGATGGGCGTCGGCATTGTCCTCGCCGGTGTCATTGTGGCGATAGTGTTCAATGGGCTCATGCGGCGCGAGCTCCTCCAGCCAGCGCTCGTAATCCGAGTGCAAACCCGACTCGTCGTCATTGATAAACACGCTCGCCGTGATGTGCATGGCATTCACCAAACACAACCCCTCCTGCACACCGCTCTGCTGTACCCGCGCCTCCACCTGCGGCGTGATATTGATAAACGCCCGGCGAGTCGGGACATCAAACCACAATTCCTCGGTGAGGTGCTTCATCAAACAGCAGCGGCGATGGCGTCGCCCATCTCGGTGGTGCCCACCTGGCGGGCGTTGGTATCTTCGGTGCTGAAGATGTCGCCGGTGCGCAGGCCATTGGCGATCACGGTGCCGACGGCGGCGTCAATTGCTTCGGCCGCCTCATTTGCGGCGAAGCTGTGGCGGAGCATCATGGCGGCGGACCGAATCTGCGCGATGGGGTTGGCGAGGTCTTTGCCGGCGATGTCCGGGGCAGTGCCGCCGGCGGGTTCGTAAAAGCCGAAGGTCTGCTCGCCGCTGGTGGCGCCGAGGCTGGCGCTGGGCAGCATGCCGAGGGAGCCGGCCAACGCGGCGGCTTCATCGCTGAGGATATCGCCAAAAAGATTTTCGCAAAGCACCACGTCAAACTGCGTGGGCCTCAGCAGGAACTGCATGGCGGCGTTGTCCACGAACATGTGCTCGAGGGTCACATCGGGATAATCGGCGGCCACGCGCGTCACCACGTCGCGCCAGAGCACGCCGTTTTCCAGCACGTTGGCCTTGTCGATGCTCATCACGTGCTGGCGGCGGAGCTGCGCGCTCTTAAAGCCCACGTGCGCGATGCGCTCGATCTCACTGGTGCTGTAAACCATGGTGTCCACCGCGCGCTGTTGGCCGTTCTCAAGGGTCTCGGTGTTTTTCGGTTGGCCAAAATACATGCCGCCGGTCAGCTCGCGCACGACCAGCAAATCAATGCCGTCGCCCTGCCGNTCAGCCTTGAGCGGGCAGGCGTGCGCCAACTCGGCGGGGAGTTTCACCGGGNGGAGATTGGCGAAGAGACCAAACTCCTTGCGGAGCGCGAGCAAGGCGGCGCGCTCGGGGCGTTCTTCTTTCGGGATAGTGGGATCACGATCCGGTAGGCCCACCGAGCCGAACAGGATCGAATCGCTCTCGCGACAGAGCGCCAATGTGTCCTCGGGCAGCGCCTTGCCGGCGGCATCTATGCCCGCCCAGCCGACAGGTGCCTCGGTGACGTCCAGTTGAAATCCAAATTTGACCTCGGCCGCGTGCAGCACTTTCAGCGCCTCGCGCACCACCTCCGGCCCAATGCCATCGCCGGCCAACGCGGCGATTTTATATGTACGTTCACTCATGTCAGGAAAACAGCCGCGCAGCTTAGGCGCACCCCCGCGTGGCGGGAAGCAAATAGTGGGGATAACGCCGGCTTGAGCGGCGTTGGCAGCGCGCTAGACTGCTGGTATGAGGAGGTTGCTGTTTCTGTTCTTGGCGGCGGTGCCGTTTGTTTTGCCGGCCCAAGTGGATCCCTTGAACCCGGCACTGCACTCGGTGCTGAATGATCATCTCCGCGCAGTTCATTTGAAGTTTTTCCCCGCCACACCGTTTGTGCCGACGCCCCCCACGCAGTACCGCTTGGAGCTGACGGATCTCAACGGGGACCGACGGCCGGAAGCGCTGGTGCTGNTGACCGGACGCGGATGGGGTGGCATCGGCGGGCAAACGCTGTTTATCTTTCGCGGCGTACCCAAGGGTTTTTTGTTCATCAGCAAAATGATGGGTATTCGCGCGCCNATGCCGGGATCGTTTTGCATTGCGAACGATCGCACGAAGGGCTGGCGGGATTTGTGTGTGCGGGTGAGCGGTGGCGGCGCGAAAGCCAAGTTTGTGCGAATGCGTTTTGATGGGGCGCGGTATCCACTCAATCCTTCGGTGCAGCCGGCGATGGTGGATTGGCCGACCGGGGAATTTGTGTTGATCAACGGGGACGCCACGCGAAAGGCGCTATCCAATCACGGCTCGTACTACACGGGTCTGCTGGGTAAGGCCACCCGGCTGCAGATTCGGCTGGAGCACGAAAACGGGAAAGTGACCGGCGATTATTTTTATGAAAAGTATGGCCGCTGGATTCCGCTGGAAGGCACGGCTAGCGCCAAAACGGTTCAGTTGAATGAGAAATCCGGTGACAAAGTGACCGCGACACTCACGCTCAACCACGGCCCGAACGGCTGGACGGGCCAATGGCGCAGTGCGGATGGGCGCAAGCAGTATCCGCTGGTGCTGGCGCTGCGTTCGTCCTCGGTCCACAAGCAGGTGAAGGGCGAGTTTGCTGCGGACACCCAAACTAATTACCCGGTAATGAACGGCCCGACCGGCGCGGCATTTAATGAAACCATTCAAACCGTTTTTCTCAGCCGGTTCAACGAAGCATTGGCCATTCGTCGTGAGGCGTTTGCGGAGTTCAAGGAGGATCTGGCAAACAACCCAAATGCACTGGGCGAAAGCATCAAGCGATGGAGCTACAACGACTCTGCAAACCTGCGTTATTGGTCGCCGGACTTGGTGAGCGTGCAAGCGCACAATTACGAATACACAGGCGGAGCCCACGGCATGTACCACGATTTTGCGGTCAACCTTTGGCGTCACGGCGGGCAAGTTCACCGGCTGAAACTGGCGGACCTTTTCGTGGCGCGTGGCCAATGGCGGCAGCTCCTCGNCGAGATGCTGCGGCGGGAGCTGGTTCGGCGCAAGGCCTCCTATGTGCTCGATGGCACTGTAAAGCCGGGCGACCTCCTGCAGCCTTCCGGCTTCACGATATCACCGGCCGGAGTGGAGTTTCACTACGCGCCTTACTCCATGGGTTCCTATGCAGAAGGCAGTTTCGATGTGCTCATCCCGCATAAAAACCTGCGAGCACTAGTGCGGCCGGACGGGCCTTTGGCACGCTGGAAAAAGTAGCCGCCTTTCGTCAGATTGCCGTTGACCGTGCCCGTCCGCCGGGCCTAACGTTTCCGCGAACCCCTAACCAATAGGATTACAGACTTATGAGCAAAATTGTTCCTCTTATCAGTTCCGGTACCAAAGGCCCGTTGGGTGTGCTGCACCTACCGCGTCTTTGGCAGAAAGTTTCCCTCGAAGCCGCCGGTAAAATTGCTGACGGTTACCCCGGCATCGGCGCCGGTTACGACAGCATGGTGATCGCCGGGCTCGGCCTGGATACCGAGGCGGTGCGCAGCTACATCACCAACGAGAAGCCCAGCTACACGCAGTTCGAGGCGTGGATCCAGGCGCAGGAAGGTGCCAAGCTGGACAGCGCGTCCATCGACGAGCTGAACGCTTCCATCGCCGGTTACAACCATGACGCCGACACCAAGGCGGGCATCCTCAGCGCCTGCGGCATCGACGCCGGCCCGGATGATGCGGTGAACCTGAACAACCTCGACGACTGGCAGGAGTTCTACAACGCCGAGATCGCCGGTTAATTGGAATTAAGAATCACAACGGCGTCCGGAAACGGGCGCCGTTTTTTTGTGAGCTAACAAACCTTTTTCAACGCCCGCCCCAATCGGGCAATGCCCTCTTTGATATTGGGGATGCTGCCGCTGCCGAAGCTGAGGCGCATTTCGCGGTTGGGCTTGCGGCGGGTGGGATCGTCCGCGTAGCAAAGGTTGCCTGGCACGTAGATCATCTTTTGCTTCAGTGCGGAGGCGAAGAGTTTGCTTTTCAGATCCGTCTTCACGCGAGCGGGCATACGGGCCCACACGTACAGACCGCCGGTCGGCTCGGTCCATTCCACGCCCTCCGGCAGATGCTCACGACAGGCGCGCACCATCGCGGCGGCTTTTTTTGCGTAACGCTGGCGCAGCGTTTGCACGTGGGTTTCGTACGCGCCGGTGCTGAGCGCGCGCGAGATGAGCTGCTGCAAAAAATTGGTGGTGCCGAAGTCATGATTGCCCTTCACGCGCAAGGCCGCCGTCAGCAACGGCCCGGGTAACAGCCCGAACCCCACGCGCACTCCGGTGGCGTAAGGTTTGCTGTACGTACTGGTGTAAATGACGCGGCTGGCGGCGCGGTCGAAGGTCAACGCGCTTGGAATGTCCTCACCCGCATAACGCAGTTCGCGATAGGCGGCGTCTTCCAGCAAATAAATCGGATGCCCGGCAGCCTTTTCGTAGCGCCGCAAGAGCTTTAGCGCGGCGGCTTTTTTTTCTGCAGCAGTGGTGGTGCCGGTGGGGTTGCTGTGGTAGCTCACCAAATAAAGCGCCTTGAGCCGGGACAGGTCGCCGGATTTTTTGAGTGCCTCCAGTGTGGCCTCGAGATGGGCGAGATCGATACCGTCCGTCTCCATTCGAATACCGCGCCCGCGAATGCCGTGGCTTTGCATGATGCCGAGGTACACAAAATACGAGGGATCCTCCACCAGCACGATNTCGCCGGGGTCGAACAGGATTTCGGTGAGGATGTACAGAAATTGCTGCGAACCATGGGTGATCATCATGCGCCCCGGCGTGTACGCCTTGGCTTTGGGTGACTGGCCGTCCGCCTTGGCCAAACGCCGCGCGGTGAGCGTGCGCAATGTGTCATCGCCGGCCGTGGTGCCGTATTGCAGNGCCGGCTGGCCGGTTTTCCCGGTGCGCAGCATGTCGGCCATGATCTCGCGCGTGATGCTGACCGGCAGTGAGGGATTGTCCGTGAACCCCGCGGCCAACGAGATCAACCCCGGCCGCACGAGAGCCTCCCGCATCAGCCATGTTATCGCCGGTTCCGCCGTGCGTTGGCCTAGTTCTGAAAGCGCACTTCCCTTCATTCGCGGGCGAGGATGGGCCAAGGTGGATGAGTTTCACATGACAAAATTCATGTGTTTCAGTTGTTTTGTGGATCGCCCGGGAGGAAATCAAGCAACCGGTTCTTTGGATCGGTCAAATCTGGTTTCTCCTCCGGCATGTTATCATCCTCGCCGATTTGCTCGATGGCTTGCTCTGGGGAGAGCTGGCTGCTGGTTACGTTTTGAATAGCTGGAATCATGACATCCAGTTCCATCATGCCAAACTTAAGCTGGGTTTCCACTTCCTCGTTATCAAACCCAACTGCTTCGTCTTCTGCGTGTAGGTAAATTTGTAGACCGATTAGGTTTGATTCAAAATCGTACATAAAATTTCCAAACGGCGTGCGGGCATAGAGGCGAGCCAGCAGTTCGAATACTTTGGGTCTTTGAGCTTCTGTTATACGCACTGGATAATACAGGATCACAAAACCACTGTTCGCTGTAAGGGCTCGGCCAAACACGGGGATCGCACCCTTTTCGCTGCGGGCCAGAGATTTAATTGCGTCGCCGTCTTCATTGATTTGCATTATGAGCTCCTGCTCGGAAAAAATGGTTTCTAAAGATACGATGAAGTTTTCCATTTAGACAATATAGCACAAGTGTAGGACATTTGCGGACCTATAGCGAAATTTGGCATTGAATTCGGAAGTCAGCCTCGACGCTAGCGATGCTTCGGCGTATTTTCGGGCGGTGCCAGCCAAGCCATTGACCATTGCGGGAAGAGAATTCACCTCACGCCTGATTTTGGGCACAGGGAAATTCGCCTCGCCCCAATTGATGCGTGATGCGCTGGAGGCGAGCGGAGCGGAGATGGTCACCGTGGCCCTGCGACGGGCGGATCTCACGGGCGAGCAGGATCCTTTCGCCAACATTTTGGAGTTCATCGATTCCGAGAAATTTCTGCTGCTGCCCAATACTAGCGGCGCCATGAACGCCGAGGAAGCCGTGCGATTGGCACGATTGGCCGCTGCCGCCGGCTTGCCCAAGTGGGTGAAGTTGGAGATTCATCCAGACCCGCGCTATCTCCTACCCGATCCGGTTGAAACACTGGCGGCGGCGGAGCAACTTGTCGGCGAGGGCTTTACCGTGCTGCCGTATATTAATGCGGACCCCGTCATTGCCAAGCGCCTGCAGGAGGCCGGTTGTGCCACGGTCATGCCGTTGGGCGCGCCGATCGGCAGCAATCGCGGGGTGCAAACCCGTGATCAGATTCGTATTATTCTCGATCAAGCCACCGTGCCGGTGGTGGTCGATGCCGGACTGGGCTCACCCAGCCATGCCGCCGAGGCCATGGAACTGGGCGCGGATGCCGTGCTCATCAACACTGCCATTGCCGTGAACGATGATCCCTGCCGCATGGCCCGGGCCTTTGCCAAGGCCGTGGAAGCGGGCCGGGCGGCGTATGAGATCGGCACCGGCGAGGTGAGTGATACGGCTCAGGCCACCAGCCCGCTCACCGGATTTTTGGCACCGGAACATTCCTGACACGAAAAGTGCACAGAGCGGGATTGACCTGCGCGTCAGTTTTGCCGATGTATCGGACAGCAGTTTTTTAATTTGCCATGAGTGTAACAGTAAAACGCGTGAAGAGCCTGTTGCGTGCCGCGCGCAAAAGCCGCGTGCTGGTGGTGGGCGATGTAATGCTGGACCAATTCATGTGGGGCAGCGTGAAGCGTATTTCGCCCGAGGCGCCCGTGCCGGTGGTGGAGTTTCAAAATGAAACCTATATGCCCGGTGGCGCTGCCAACGTGGCGCGCAACCTCACCGCCCTCGGCGCCGCAGTAAACCTATACGGTCTCGTGGGCATGGACGAAGGAGCCAAGCGCCTGAAGAAACTTTTGAAGGAAGATGGAGTGGACGGGAAAGGCCTTGTTTCGGCCGGGGACCGCATGACCACCCGCAAGACGCGCGTGATTGCGCACCAGCAGCAGATGCTGCGGGTGGACCGGGAAACCAACGAGCCCATGTCCCCCCGCACGGCCCGCCGCATGCTCAGCTCGGTGGAAAAGCAACTAGATGACTCCTGTGCGGTGATCGTTTGCGATTATAGCAAGGGCGCCGTCACGCAGGAATTGCTCGATGGCCTGCGCGAACAATGCCAAAGCGCCGGGGTTTGGCTGAGCTTTGATCCCAAGCCGGCCCATAATCTCAATCTTGCGGGCATGTCGCTCATCACCCCCAATCGCGGTGAATTGTTTGCTTTGGCCGGTCTGCCGGACGAGGGCACCTCCACCAGCCTCAATGCCGCCGTGAAAGGCGTGCAGGACAAGTGTGATCCCGACATCATGCTCGTGACGCTCAGTGAACAGGGCATGCTCCTTTGTCCGCGCGGTGAGAGACCCACCTTGATCCCCACCGTGGCCCAGGAAATTTATGATGTGTCCGGCGCAGGCGATACGGTGATAGCCAGCTTTACCCTTGCCATTGCCGCCGGTGCCACGCCGGCCGAGGCAGCGGTGTTTTCGAATCACGCCGCGGGCGTGGTGGTCGGCAAGATGGGCACGGCGGTGGTCACACCCAAGGAATTGAGCGGCAGCTTTTATGCCTAACCTCCGCGCCATCGACCGATGAAGCGCGCGGTGTTTCTTGATCGCGATGGCACGCTCAACGTCGAGCGGCATTACCTGCACGACCCCGACGAACTCGAGATCATCCCCGGCAGCGGACCGGCTCTGCGGCGGCTCATGGATGCCGGCTTCATGCTGTTCATTGTCACCAATCAATCCGGTATAGGCCGCGGCTATTACACGGAGGCTGATATGCACGCGGTGAATGAAAAGCTTGTTGCTGAATTGGCCGGTTCCGATGGGGTGGCTTTTGAGAAGATCTATTTTGCCCCCGAGTCTCCCGAGGAATCTAGCTACGGTCGCAAGCCCAGCCCGAAGTTTCTGCACGATGCCGCCGTGGAATTTTGCATCGACCTCGAGCAAAGCTACATGGTCGGCGACAAGACGGCTGACCTCGAATGCGGCTGGAACGCCGGCGTGAAACAGAGCATCCTCGTGCGCACCGGCTACGGCGCAGAACTGGAACAAGCTGAGCCCGAGCTGACCGCCCGCGCTACGGTGGTGGATGATGCCGCCGGCGCGGTGGATTGGATTTTGGAGCAGGCATGAAAATCATCGGCATCATTCCGGCGCGGTATGCGTCCACGCGGTTCCCCGGCAAACCACTGCATCCCATCGCTGGCAAACCGCTGGTGCAGCACGTCGTGGAGCGTTGCCGCGAGGCGCAGTCGTTGGCCGAGGTGATGGTGGCCACGGATGATGAGCGCATTGCCACGGTGGCGCGGGAGTTTTGCCCGGTGGAAATGACGCGCGCTGATCATCCCAGCGGCACCGATCGCATTGCCGAGGTCGCGGCGCGGCTGGATTGTGATGCGGTGGTGAATGTGCAGGGCGATGAACCGCTCATCGCGCCGGAGGTGATCGATGCGGTGGCCGGCGCCTTGAGTGAGGCTGAGATGACGACGGCGGCCACGCCTGTGAACAACATTTCGGACTATTCGGACCCGAACGTGGTGAAAGTCGTTGTCAGTTCCGCGGACCGCGCCCTATATTTTTCGCGGCGTACGATTCCGTTCGTGCGCGATCTGGCCGAGGAGAGTCCCGAACAGCAGTTGGCGGCCTTTCCGTTTTTGAAGCATCTGGGTATTTACGCGTACCGATGCGAGACGTTGCAGCGGTTGGTGGAGTTCCCGCCCTCGCCTCTGGAACAGGTAGAACGGCTGGAGCAATTGCGGGCGCTGGAGAACGGCATCGAAATTGCCGTGCGTCAGGTGGAATATGAGGCCATCGGAGTGGATGTGCCGGAAGATGTGCAGCGTGTGGAGGCGTTGCTGAGTAGATGAAGTACATTTTTTTGACAGGCGGCGTGGTAAGTTCCCTCGGCAAGGGACTCACAGCCGCCTCCCTCGGCACCCTGCTCGAGGCGCGCGGCCTCAAGGTGGCNCTGCAGAAATTCGATCCCTANCTCAACGTGGATCCTGGCACNATGAGCCCGTTTCAACACGGCGAAGTTTACGTGCTGGATGACGGCGCGGAAACCGATCTNGACCTCGGCCATTACGAGCGGTTCACGCACTCGGAACTGACGCAGTTCAACAACCTCACCAGTGGGCGCGTGTATCAAACCGTGCTCGAAAAGGAACGGCGCGGCGATTATCTCGGCAAGACNGTGCAGGTGATTCCGCACGTGACCGATGAGATCAAGCAGCGCGTNAAGGCGGTCGGCGAACAAAGCGGCGCAGATGTGGTCATNACCGAGATCGGCGGNACCACCGGCGACATCGAGGGCCTACCGTTCCTTGAGGCCATTCGGGAATTTGCNCTCGAATGCGGGCGNGGCAATTCCATTTTTGTGCACGTCACCTACGTGCCCTACATCCGNGCGGCCGGCGAGCTGAAGACCAAGCCCACNCAGCAATCCGTTGCCAAGCTGCGCGAGATNGGCATCCAACCGGACATTCTTGTCTGCCGNACGGAGAAACCCATCGACCAGGATATGCGCCAGAAGATTTCCCTCTTCTGTAATGTGCCGGTCGACGGCGTGATTGANGAGATCGATGTGGAGCATTCCATTTANGAGGTGCCNCTGATGCTNCAGCGCGAAAAGATGGATGAACTCGTNTGNCAGGAGCTGGGCCTCGAGACCCAGCCGGCCGACATGAGCGAATGGGAGGCCGTCATTAAACGCATCGTCGAGCCGACGCACAGCGTNCGGATTGGCGTGATTGGCAAGTACATCCATCTGCAGGACGCCTACAAAAGCGTCTATGAGGCAGTCACCCACGCCGGCGGNGCCAACGATTGTGCCATCGAAATTGTCCGCGTGGATTCCGAGGACATCGAACGTGACGGNGCCGCNGNGCACTTGGCAGAGATGGACGGCATNCTGGTGCCCGGCGGCTTTGGTGAACGCGGCGTGGAAGGTAAAGTGTTGGCCGCTCAATACGCGCGCGAAAACAACGTGCCGTATCTCGGCCTGTGCCTCGGCATGCAGATCGCCTGTATTGAATTTGCCCGGCACGCGATCGGACTGGAAGGTGCGCACTCGGCGGAGTTTGATGCCGAGACTCCCCACCCCATCATTGCCCTACTCGACGAACAGCAAAATGTCACTGACATGGGCGGCACCATGAGGCTCGGCGCGCAAGCCTGCAAACTGACGCCCGGCAGCAAGGCAGTCGAGCTGTACGGCACCGAGGAGATCAACGAACGCCACCGCCATCGCTACGAGTTCAACAACGCCTATCGCGAGCAGTTTGAGGCCAAGGATTTCGTCTTTAGCGGTACCTCGCCCGATGGCGCCTTGGTGGAGCTCATTGANCTGAAGAATCATCCCTACTACATGGCCACCCAGGCGCACCCGGAATTCAAGAGCAAACCCGTGCATGCCCATCCNCTCTTCGCAGGTTTCATCNAAGCCGCCCACGAACGCTCCAACGGCAGCTAAGCCGTTACNTTTTCATTTTCATTTTTAAAAATGTTGCCCCCANTGCAGCACATCATCAGCCTCTTGCCGTGACTTATTCGGAAGCCATCGATTGGCTGTACGAGCTGCGGCTGCTGGGGTCCAAGCTGGGCCTGAAAAATCCGCGCGCCCTCGCCGCCCACGCCGGCAATCCGCATGAGCGCCTGCGCTTCACTCACGTGGCCGGCACCAACGGCAAAGGATCCGTGTGCGCCATGCTCGAAAGCATCTGCCGCGAGGCGGGAATGAAGACTGGCCTGTTCACCTCGCCGCACCTCCTGAGCTTTCGCGAACGCATTCAGGTCAACCGCCAGCCGGTCAGTGAGGCGCAGGTGGTACGGCTGGTGGAATGTCTGCAGGCGCTCATGANAAATTTTCCCGCAGATCGGTTGCCGACTTTTTTTGAAGTGGTCACCGTGATGGCCCTCGAGCATTTTGCGCGGGAGGAGGTGGACATTGTTCTGTGGGAAACCGGTCTGGGCGGTCGGCTTGATGCCACCAACATCGTCACCCCGCTCGCCTCGGTCATCACCCCCATCGACCTCGATCACCAGCAATATTTNGGCGACACGCTCGAGCAAATCGCCGCCGAAAAAGCCGGCATCATCAAACCCGGCATTCCCGTTTTCAGCGCCCCGCAGGAACCCGCCGCCTTGGCTGTGCTGCAAACTACTGCCCTGCGGGCNGGCGCGCCCTTNAGCATTGCNAGTGGCGAAACGATCACCCGCCTGCCCGGCCGGCATCAACGCCAAAACGCNGCCCTTGCCAAGCGGGTCATCAAGGAAGCCCTGGCCGCCGTGCCCGAGAAGGCCATTGAGGCAGGCCTCACCAAGGTCCAATGGGCCGCGCGCGCGCAGTGTTTTGAAATGGACGGGCGCAAAGTNGTGATCGATGCCGCGCACAATCCGGCGAGTGCCGAGGCGTTTGCTGATGTGTTGCAGGAAGATTTCGCCGGCCAACGCCCCACCCTGTTGCTCGGCATGTTGGCCGATAAAAACTGGGACAGCAATGTGGCGACGCTGGCGCCTCTGGCCGGCCGTGTGGTGTGTGTGCCGGTCAACAGCGAACGCGGTTTGAATCCCGATCAACTGGCCNTTGCCGCCCGNGCNCATTGCNCTGAAGTGGAATGCGCCGGGAGCGTGAGTGCCGGATGGGAGTTGGTNCGGNCGGNCCCNCTGGTGGCCNTGACGGGTTCATTGTATTTGATTGGCGAAGTGATGGATTCCCTGGGCTTGGCGGANGCGATCGATGAACCGAACCTGAACGAATGGAAAATNTCAAAAACNTNAAAGCGNTTACCTTTGACGTGGGCGGCACGCTTATCGAGCCATGGCCCTCGGTGGGTCATGCGTATGCAGAGGTGGCTGGGCGACATGGCGTGCAGGTGGAGCCGGATGAAGTGACCAGCCGTTTTGTTAATGCGTGGCAGTCACGCGGTGACTTTGCTTACACCAAGGCGGCNTGGGCNGAGATAGTCGATCAATCCTTCGCCGGCCTTACGACCGTGTTGCCGAGCCAAACTTTCTTTGATGAACTTTACCACAAATTTGCCACTTCCAAGCCATGGCAAATTTACCCGGACGTGTTNCCGACGCTGGAGGCATTGGGAATCCGTAAGNTGCGCNTGGCGGTGATTTCCAATTGGGACGATCGCCTGCGGGTTTTGNTAGAGTCACTTGCGATTGCGCACCAGTTTGAGGTGATCATTGTGTCCGCCGAGGTTGGGCACACCAAGCCGTTANNGGAGATATTTCNANCCGCCGCCGAGGCGTTGCAACTGCCGCCNGATGACATTCTGCACGTGGGCGACAGTGAAAAAGAGGATCATCAGGGCGCATTAGCGGCCGGATTTCAATCCCGCTGGCTCTGCCGGGACGGCACCGAGCCCATCAGTCACAGCATCACTTCACTCGAAGACCTACTTCATTAAAGAGACATAATGGCTCTAATAAAAGTGAGCCATAATAACCCTTTTTAACAGGTTGTTCATGGGTTCATTGGATAAATAATGTCTGTTTTTAAGGGTTTTATGCGTGTTTTAGTTTGGAGAGGCCGTGGCATGGTTCTTGTTATAAACAGGTGAAAGTTTGGATTTAGTACACCGGTCGCAGGGCCAATTGGCGGGACTTTGCGGCCTGAAAAAACTCCGCCTGAAAGGGAAATACATGAACACATTGAGCATTTGGAATCCGATCCATGAGATGGACGCGATGTTTCACAACCGACTGGCCTCGGTTCTGGGCGGTGAGGGGCAGAGTTCGGTGGCGTGGTCGCCGGTAGTGGACATCGAGGAAACGGAATTGCACTACGTGATCCGCGCTGAGCTGCCGGGCCTAAGCAAGGACAAGGTAAAGGTGACGGTGGAGGATGGCGTGCTGACGTTGTCTGGCGAACGCGATTTGGAGCGCAAGGTGGAGGGGAAGACCTTCCATCGAATCGAGCGTTCGCACGGGACGTTTAGCCGCAGCTTCACGCTACCGGAAGATAGCAACGCCGAGAGCGTGGCGGCGCAGTTTGCCAATGGCGTGTTGGTCATCAAGGTCACCAAGCGCGAGGAGGCACTGCCCAAATCGATTGAGGTGCGTGTGGAATAAAACTGGCCCTGCAGTCCGCCGGGTAAAACCGGCGGATTCGCAGGCCCGTTCCCCCAACAACATACTGGAGGACCGAGCCTGCGAATCCGGAACGGATAAACTCATTTAACTCAAAACAAGGAGGAGAAAAATCATGATGGATAAGTTGACTCAAAAATCTCAGGAGGCGTTGCAGGCGGCGCAGGAACTGGCGCGGGCATGTTCGCATCAGGAACTGGACGGACCGCACCTGGCACTGGTGCTGGCGCGGCAGGCTGACACGATTGTGCCGAAGCTGCTGCAGCGGGCGGGGGCAGATTTGGCGGCCTTGGAGAATGATTTAAAGGCGGAGCTGGATCGGCGTGCCCAGGTGGAAGGAGTGAGCGGCAGTGATGTGTTTTTGAGCCGCGACTTGAAGCATGCGTTTGATCGGGCAGCGAAGGAGGCCAAGGATTTAGGCGATGAATTCCTTAGTGCGGAGCATTTGTTGCTGGGACTGCTGGAATGTGGCGGGGCATTGAAAAAGATTTGGGCGAATCACGGTGTGAAACGCGCGGTGTTGCTGGAGAAGATGGAAGATGTGCGCGGTTCGCAGCGGGTGACGGATGCGAATCCGGAGGATAAGTTTGAGGCGCTGGAAAAGTACGGCAAGGATCTCACGGCGCTGGCGCGTGAAGGAAAAATTGATCCGGTGATTGGTCGGAACGACGAGATTCGGCGCGTGATGCAGGTGCTCACGCGTCGCACAAAAAATAATCCCGTGCTCATCGGTGAGCCGGGAGTGGGCAAGACGGCTATTGCCGAAGGCCTAGCACGCCGCGTGGTCAGCGGGGATGTGCCGGAATCACTGAAGGACAAGCGCATCGTGGCGATGGACTTGGGCGCGATGATTGCGGGCGCGAAGTACCGCGGTGAGTTTGAGGACCGCCTGAAGGCGTTTTTGAAGGAAGTAACGGCGGCTGAGGGCCAGATTGTTTTGTTCATCGACGAGCTGCACACCATCGTCGGCGCGGGCAATGCCGAGGGTTCAGCGGACGCGGCAAACATGCTGAAGCCGCAGTTGGCGCGCGGT
>PBFV01000004.1 GCA_002718935.1 Verrucomicrobiales bacterium | reverse complement strand
CCCAATTACGAACTCATTCAGCAGGACGGTTTGGACACCGGCCTACTGGAGGTTTCGATGGGACCGCATCATCCCAGCACTCACGGCGTGTTTCGTATGGACGTGAAGCTGGATGGGGAGACGGTTGTGGATCTTAAGCCAGTCTTCGGCTACCTGCATCGCAATCACGAAAAGCTTGCGGAAAACATGAGCTATCTTGCGAGCATGCCTTTCACCGATCGGCTCGATTACTTTAATAGCATGACCAATAACTGGGCCTACGCGCTGGCGGCGGAGCAGTTGGTGGAAGTGGAAGTGCCAGAGCGTGCGGAGTACTTGCGTGTGATCATGGCTGAGCTCACTCGGTTGGTAAATCACGTTACGCTGGTTGGGTTTTTTATCAATGACCTTGGGGCATTAGGTACTCCGCTTTTGTATGCCTTTCGGGAGCGTGAAAAGATTCTCGATCTATTTGAGCAGGCCAGCGGTGCTCGTATGATGTGCAATTACTTCCGTTTTGGCGGTTTGCGTAATGATGTTCCGGAAGGTTGGCTTGATCGCACCCGTGATGTGGTAAACCGATTCCCGGCATTCCTTGATGAGTACGAGCAACTCCTTTGCGAAAACGAAATTATCCTCAGTCGCACGCAGGGGGTAGGTATAATGTCACGCGAACTGGCGATCAACGCTGGTATCACTGGCCCCATGCTCCGAGCCAGCGGTGAGCCGTATGACCTAAGAAAAGTGGATGCGTATGGCATTTATGATCGATTTAAGTTCCGTGTTCCCTACGGCGAGGCAGGAGACTGCTACGATCGTTTCATGGTGCGAATGCTGGAGATGCGCGAGAGTGTTGAGATTCTAAAACAGGCATTGGCGGATATTCCTGAGGGGTCAATCATGGGCAAGATGGGCAAGGTCTTTAAGCCCAAGTCAAAAGAGGTTTACGGTCGCGTGGAGGCACCCAAGGGCGAGCTTGGCTTTTACCTAATCGCCAATGGCACAACCAAACCGTATCGCTACCGCGTGCGGCCGCCGTCTTTCATTAACCTCACCACGTTGCGCGACATGTGCCTTGGCCAAAAGGTGGCCGACGCTGTAGTCATACTAGGCAGCATTGATATCGTACTCGGGGAGGTGGATCGATGAGTCTGCTAGGTGGCGGTATTGTCAAGGGCATGGCGGTGACGCTGCGCAATTTCGTCGGCTCCTATTTCAACAAGGAACGCCTAGTTACCAACGACTACGCCTGGCGGCCCAAGGAAGATGCCGAACTGCCCCAAAGCGCCGGCCAATATCCCAAGGAAGAAGGCGAACAGCTCAGCGACACCACAACCGTCACCAATTACAGCCGGAATTTTCCCATGCTGCTGCATGATGGCAAAGAAGGCGACACGCCGATGGACACCGTCCGCTGCGTGGCCTGCCAAATCTGCGAGCGCGAGTGCCCGCCCCAGTGCATTTACATCGAGAAGATGTACGACGAGAACGGCAAGTACATCAAAAGCCCGGCGAAATTCGACATCGACGTGAGCGTTTGCATGAGCTGCCAGATTTGCGTGGAAGTGTGCCCCTTCGATGCCATCGTAATGAACAGCCAATTCGAGCTCAGCACGCCCGACCGCTTCGGCGGGCTGCTGCTGCGCCGCGATGATCTGCTGAAGAGCAACGATTACTATCACCAGATTCACCCCGGGGAAGCCGCCGCGCGCGATCAACGTATGGCCGATGAAAAGGCCGCTAAGGAGGCCAAGAAAAAAGCCGCCGCCGAGGCTGCTAAAAAGAAGGCCGCCGAAAAAGCCAAAGCGGAAGCTGAGGCCAAGGCAAAGGAGGCTGAGGCAGCTCAGGCCGAAGGCGCCGAAGAAAAATCGGAACCTGAAGGCGGTGACAGCAAGGAGGCCACGGAATGAGCTGGGAACTGATCCGCGACATTCTCATCACCACCGTGCCGTTGCTCGTGATTTTCCCGTCGCTCTTTGCCTTCACCACATGGATCGAGCGCAAGGCGCTGGCGCGCATTCAAAACCGTATCGGCCCCAACAAGACCGGCGTGCCGTGCACCCGCATCAGCCTTTTCGGACTCGGCCAGCCCGCCGCCGACGGCATCAAGATGCTGTTCAAGGAAGATATTGTGCCCAAGGGCGCCGACCGCCTGTTCCATTTGCTTGCGCCGATTGTTGCGCTCATTCCCGCGATGTTGGTGCTGTGTTTCCTGCCGTTGGAATTTCCGTGGGCCAAGTTTGTGCAGGCCCCCGTGCAGGCGTTCCTGCTCGACGGCGCCGTCATCTTTTTCTTTGCCATCACCGGCTTGAATACGCTCGCCGTTTTCATGGCCGGCTGGGCCTCGCGCAACAAATACTCGCTGCTCGGCGGCATGCGCGCCATTGCGCAGATGGTCAGTTACGAAATTCCGCTGGTGCTCTCGGCGGTCATCGTGGTGATGCTCGTCGGCAGCCTCAATGCTGCAGACATTGCCGCTGCGCAGAAGGGATACCAATGGCATCTCTTCACGCCGTGGGGCTTGGCGGCGTTTGTCATTTTCTTCATCGCCGCGCTGGCGGAAACCAACCGCTCGCCCTTTGACCTGCCCGAGGCCGAGAGCGAGCTGATTGCCGGCTACTTCACCGAGTACAGCGGCTTCAAGTTTGCGCTCTTTTTCCTTGGCGAATACATCGCCATGTTCGCCATCAGCGGATTGGCGGTGACGCTGTTCCTCGGGGCCGGCGAAGGTCCGGGCGTAGCGGCGGTGCCGGCACTTTCGGTCGCATGGTTTATCGCCAAGATTTTTGCTCTCATTGGCATCATGATCTGGCTGCGCGGAACACTGCCGCGACTGCGCGTGGATCAGCTCATGGCCTTTGCCTGGAAATTCCTGTTACCGCTTTCGATCCTGAACATCCTGATCGCCGGTTTTGCCTGGCACGTGGCCAAGAGTGGCGCGGGCACGGGGCTCAAGGCGGTCGTGTGGATCGCGTCACTGATCACCCTTTACGCAGTGGCTCGCGGGCTCAACCGCATTAGCCGGCCCGAGGCCGCGCCGCGCGAATACAAGTACGCTGAATGACGCAGGAAACCGCATTTTATCTGCTGGCCATCATCGCTGTGCTCGCCGCGGTGACAGCGGTGCGCCTGCGTAATCTCATCCACGGTGTGTTTGCGCTCGTCATTTTCTTTGCCGCCCTGGCCGGCTTGTTCCTGCTGTTGATGGCGCAGTTCATCGCGGCGGTGCAGGTGCTAGTATACATCGGTGCGGTCGGCATTCTGCTGCTATTTGCCATCATGCTTACCGAACGGGTGACCGGCGATGACGGCCGGCGCATTACTTCGCGTGGTGGATTTTGGGGGGCGACCGCGGCCTTGGGGGTGGCGGTGTTTGTGCTGTTGCCGGGCATTCAGCAAACGGACTTGAATCGCCTGCCGGCTGAGTTGGCTGAGGCCAATGCTACGGCAGCGGATGCGAATGCCACGATGGCGCCGCCCCACACGGTCGAGGCGTTGGGCAAACGATTAATTGAGCCGTACATCATCACGCTTGAGGTGGTGGCGTTGCTGCTCACGGCGGCACTCATCGGCGCGGTGGCAGTCTCACAAGGAGCGCGCCGCGTGGAGGATGAAGAGGAGGCCTCGCCATGACGCTTGAGGGCCTTCTGATTCTTTCGGCGGTGCTCTTTTGTGTGGGGCTGCTGGGTGCTTTCACCCGGCGCAATGCAGTGGTGGTGCTTTTTTCCATCGAGATCATGCTGAATGCCGCCAACCTGAATTTCATTGCCTTTTGGCGGTACGGCGAAAATCCCGAGCTGTTGCACGGGCCGTTATTTGCGCTTTTTGCCATCGCGGTGGCGGCGGCGGAAATCGCCGTGGGTCTTGCGCTGGTGATCGCCGTGTACCGGCACTTTAAAACGGTGGATCTCGAGAAACTCAACACGCTCAAAGAAGAATGAACGTTTACACCATGGCGCTGATCCCGTTGCTGCCCCTGCTGGCGGCACTGGTGACGTGTGCCATGAAAAATGGTCGCCACGCCTCGCGCATTGCAATCCTCGCCATGCTGGTGTCCTGTCAAATTGCGATATTCGCTCTGGGCGAAGCATGGAAGATGCCGCCGGACTCCCTGCAAGTGTTTAACTTTACGTGGCTGTCAGCGGGTGAGGTGACAATCAATTTCGGCTTCCTGCTTGATCACCTCAGTGCGGCGATGGCGGCGATGGTCACCTTTGTGGGACTGCTGATTTTTACCTTTTCCATTGGTTACATGGAGAAGGATCCCCGCATGGCGCGGTTCTTCTGTTACCTGTCTCTTTTTGCCTCTGGCATGCTGGGTCTGATTCTTGCCAACAACCTGCTGCTGATGTTCATGTGCTGGGAAATCGTTGGAGTGGCATCCTATTTACTCATTAGTTTTTGGTATCACAAACCCGAAGCGGCTGCCGCTGGGAAAAAAGCTTTCATCGTCACGCGTATTGGCGACCTCGGATTTCTCCTCGGCATACTGCTCGCTTACAAATATGGCGGCACTCTGGATCTCTATATGGCGCCCACTAAAGGCATGGAAGTAACTGCCGGTACTGGGCTGCTGGAAGTTAATGGCTTGTCAGCGGTTACTGCGACCATTGGCGGGATCAAGGTGGTCACGGTCGTGAGCCTGCTGCTTTTCTGTGGTGCTATAGGCAAGTCTGGCCAGCTGCCGCTGCACGTTTGGCTGCCGGATGCGATGGAAGGCCCCACGCCGGTGAGTGCGTTGATCCATGCCGCCACAATGGTGGCGGCCGGCGTATTTTTGGTGGCCAGGGCCATGCCCATTTTTGAAGCTGGTGAGGTGCTGCCACTCGTGGCCTGGGTGGGTGCCATCACTGCGTTGGTGGCGGCCTTTATTGCGCTGGGCCAATACGACATCAAGCGCATCCTGGCTTACTCCACAGTTAGTCAGCTGGGCCTGATGATGGTGGGCCTCGGCGTGGGCGGTGTGGCGGTGGGCATGTTCCACCTGCTCACGCACGCGTTTTTCAAGGCGCTACTTTTCCTTGGCGCAGGCAGCATCATCCACGGCTGCCATGAGGAACAGGATATTCGGAAGATGGGGGGGCTTTGGAAATCCATGCGCACCACGTCCATCACATATCTCTGCGGTACGGCCGCGCTGATAGCCCTGCCTTATGTGACGGCCGGTTTTTATAGCAAAGATCAGATCCTCGCCGCGGCTTACCAAAAGGGCATGATGCCAGTTTTTTGGATTGCGGCTGCCGCCTCGCTGCTCACCGCGGTTTATATGACCCGCCAGTGCCTGTATGTCTTCCGCGGCGACTACCGCGGCGAAGGCACGCCGCACGAGAGCCCCGGTGTCATGACCATGCCGCTTTGTATCCTCGCCGTGTTTGCACTGGGCATGGGCGCTGTTTTTGAAGGCACCCTGTTCCAAAAATTTGAAGGCAAAATCTTGCATCCCCAATTTGTAATCATGGTGAGCATTGCCGTGGCGGTCGGCGGTGTGGTCATCGGCTGGCTGGTTTATGCCGGTCGCCGGCTTGGCGGTGTCGCCAAGGATCCGCTAGCCGTGGCGCCGCTGGAAAACAAGCTGTGGTTTGATGAGCTTTACGAAAACACCGTGCTGCGCTTGTGGAACCTCACCGCGCTGGTCTGGGAACAGATAAACGAATTACTGCTCTTCGCACGGGATATGTTTGTGGCAGTGGCGCGTGCATTGAGCAGCGCATTTGCCATTGGCGGTGATCGCCGCCTGATCGATGCCTTTGCCTTTGATGGCCTGTGCGATCGCCTGCGCGAAAGCGGCCGCCACGTGAACGACCGGCAGGATGGTTTCCTGTCCGGCTACCTCCGGCTCATTGCCCTTGGGGCGGTGCTGCTGGGTGTGTTGATTTTCTGGATTCGATGATTTCCGCTCTCACATTTCTGCCGCTATTCGCCATCGTGGCGATGTTCGCCGTGCCGGGCATTCGCCCGCGGGTGTTGGCGATGGGCGGCGCGCTGGGGTCGCTGATCATCACCGTGTATGCGGCGATCAAGTCACTGGGTTCGGGGGATTCTGATCTGTTTTTCCTGGAAAAACTTCAATGGATTCCCGATCTCGGCATCCACTATCACATGGGCGTGGATGGCAAGAGTCTGCTGGTGCTGCTGATGGCCGCCATCCTGGCGCCGATCGTGGTGGCCGCCTCGTGGAATCATGACGACCGGCCACGCACATATTTTGCGCTGCTATCGCTGCAGTTCACCGGTCTGTTCGGCGCCTTCACCGCATTAAATTTCTTCCACTGGTTCATCTACTGGGAACTCGCCCTCGTGCCGGCATTTTTTCTCATCAAGCTTTTCGGCAAAGGCGAAGACCGTCACCGTGCGGCGCTGAACTTTTTCCTGTTCACGGTCATCGGCAGCGTGGCGATGCTCATTGGCTTTTTGTTCCTGTATAAACAAACGGGTACCTTCAGCTTCCTTGAGCTGGCCGGAAAGGCTGAGCAAGCCGGCGCGGTGGCCCCGTGGATTTTCTGTGCCGTGCTGCTGGGCCTATGGGTAAAAGTGCCGCTCGCGCCGTTGCATATTTGGCAGGCACCCGCCTACGCCGCCGCACCCACGCCCGTAGCCATGCTGCTTACCGGCGTGATGAGCAAAATGGGCGTGTACGCCTTCCTACGGTTTGTGCCGATCTTCCCTGAATCGTTCAAGAACCACGGGACGGAACTGATGGTCTTCGCGCTCATCACAATCCTGTGGGGCGCCTTCCTCGCGCTGCGCCAAACGGACATCAAACGACTGCTCGCCTTTTCCTCGCTGAATCACGTGGCTTTTTGTGTGCTGGGCATTGGCGCCTTGGGAGTTGCCGTGGAAGGCGGCCATCAAGATTTCAACGCCTACGGGTTATTGACCCAAGGTGTGATCCTGCAAATGTTCGCTCACGGCATCACGGCCGGCGGCCTGTTTTATCTGGCTGGCCTCATCGAAGACCGCAGCGGCAAACGCGGCGTGGGCGATTTCGGCGGCTTGTGCAAAACCACGCCCAAGCTTGCGGCGGCGTTTTACCTGCTCACCTTCTGCTCGCTCGGCCTGCCGTTCATGGCCGGGTTTGCGGCGGAATTTCTTATCTTCAGCGGCAGCTTCGCCGTGGCGCCGTTCATCACGGCCATGGCCACGCTGGGTTTGCTGGCAACGGCGGTGTTCCTGCTGACACTGCTGCAGAAGGTTTTCACCGGCCCCGAGCAGGATAGCTTGAAAGATTTCCCGGACCTGACCCGGCGCGAGGTGCTGATTGCTGCCCCNTTGGTCGTGCTCATTTTTTGGGCCGGCATCGTGCCNGATAACTGGCTGCTGTTCAGCNAGNANCTNGTCATCGAATTGTTCAAATAAATGATCGCCCTGCTGACAGTCCTGTTGAGCTTCGCNGGAGCGGCGGCNTGCGGCTTTATGCCCGCNCGCAACCACGGGCGGATCCGTTGGGTGGCCTTGGGCACGGCACTAGCCGGGTTGGTTACCGCCATCGTCTGCTGCGTGCAGTACANTGGCGATGGCGAGTTTGCCGCGAAACTGCAGNCGGACTGGATCCCGTCACTGGGCGTNCAGTTCCTCACCGGCTACGACGGCATCAGTCTGCCGCTTTTGATCGTCACCGGCCTCGTAGCGGTGTGCGGCGTACTCTTCACATGGAATCTCGACCATCGTGCGAACGAGTTTTACGCGTATTATTTTGCGTTGATCGGTGGAGTATACGGCGTGTTCCTGTCGCTCGATCTGTTCCTGCTGTTTGTCTTTTACGAAATCGCCATTGTGCCCAAGTACTTCCTCATCGCCATCTGGGGTGGAGCCAAGCGGCAATACGCGGCGATGAAACTGGTGTTGTATTCGTTTGGCGGCAGCGCGTTGGTTTTATTGGGTATGCTGGCACTGGCGTTTAATGCCGGCACCGAACCGACCTTCAGCATTCTGGAGCTGTCTAAGGCTGAGTTTTCACCTGAACTACAAGCGGCGGTGTTCCCCGTACTGTTTCTTGGGTTCGCCATTCTGGCGGGTATGTGGCCATTCCATACTTGGGCTCCGCAGGGCCACTCGGCGGCGCCCACTGCTGCCAGCATGCTGCTTGCCGGCGTGGTGATGAAGCTCGGTGCCTACGGCTGCCTGCGCGTGGCCGTGGGGTTGCTGCCGGCCGGCGCACAGGAATGGGCCGTGTGCGTGGCGGTCTTTGCGGTGATCAATATTTTATACGGCGCGCTGGCGGCTCTGCGCCAGGAAGATTTCAAATACGTGATCGGTTATTCCAGCGTCAGTCACATGGGCTTTGTGTTGCTGGGCATCGGCACGCTGCACCTCACGGGCATGACCGGTGCCGTGTTGCAGATGTTTTCACACGGCGTGATCGGCGCACTGCTCTTTGCGCTGGTGGGCACGGTAATTTACACGCGCACCAAGACTCGGCTGCTCGATGAACTGCACGGGCTCATTGACCGCATGCCGGGCATTGCGTGGCTCTTTGTGGCAGCCGGCCTGGCCTCGATGGGATTGCCCGGCTTCAGCGGGTTTATCTCGGAACTGTATGTGGTGCTCGGCGCGTGGCACACCCTGCCCACGTGGGTCTTGATTGGCGCGGGCCTCGGCATCTTCGCCACGTTCGCTTATACGCTGCAAAAAATTCACGAAGCCTTTTTCCGGAAACGCCCCGAGGCTCCAGCCGACGCCGAGCCGTACACCCCCATGACCGTGCCGGAAAAAATCGGCTGCGCCCTGCTGTTGGGCACCTCACTGGTGATCGGCCTGTATCCGCGGTTGTTGACGGAGAAGATGGTGCCCAGCCTGCAAAAGATTACGCAGTTGTTTGCTCAAAACTAACATGGAATACGGAGCCCTCATTTACGCCTTGTTGCCTGAATTGCTGCTGGTGGTGGCAATGTTCGCGGCGCTGGGCGTGGACTACACGCAAATGCGTGACCGCCCGCTGGCGGCGCGTTACTGGGTGGCCGGCTGGCTGGCGGCGCTGGGCCTGCTCGCGGGCTTGGTGGTGACGGTGATGCAGGTTGGCAACCTGACCGCCAGTTACGGCGAAGGGCAGTTGGTGTTCACGCAAGGAACGCTCGTTATCAAGGCGCTACTGTATTTCATGGGCCTGTGCGTCATCCCACTGGCGGTGCGCCACACGGTTACGCCGCAGGCAAGCGAGTATTTTGCATTGCTGCTGCTGTCCACCGCCGGCATGGGCCTGGTGGCCACCAGCGGCAATTTACTCAGTGCCTTTGTCTCGCTCGAGCTATTGAGCCTAAGCCTATACGGGTTGACGGCCCTCCACCAAATGCGCCCCAGCTCCGCCGAGGCCGGCCTCAAGTATCTTACCTTTGGCGGGGTGGCCACCGGTTTTCTTTTATTCGGCATCAGTTACCTGTACGGCATGACCGGCCAATTGGAGTTTGCCAAGATGACCTTCACCGGCAACTCCATGCCCATGCTGGTAGTGGTGGCGTACCTGTGCATTTTTGTGGGGCTTGGTTTCAAGCTTGCCGTGGCGCCATTCCACCTGTGGGCGCCGGACGTGTATCAGGCCGCCCCCACACCCGCGGCGGCGTGGATTGCCAGTGGCTCCAAAGTCGCCGGCGTGGCGCTGCTCATCGGGATGCTTTCACCATTGAAAGACGCCGCGCTGGCCGCAGACATCGCCTGGTTGCTCATTGCTCTCGCCGTGTTCAGCATTGTGGCCGGCAACCTCGGCGCGCTGCGCCAATCCAATCTGAAGCGTCTGCTCGCCTACAGCGCCATTGCCAACGCCGGCTACATTCTGGTGGCCGCACTGGTGCTCACCGATACCGGCGCCCGCGCTGCGCTGTACTACGCGGTCGTTTACGCTCTCTCGGCGCTGGGCGCCTTTGCCGTGGTGGCACTCCTCAGTGACCGCCTGGGACGCGAAGCGGAGATCGATGACTTCCGCGGCAGCTGGAAAACCATGCCCGGTCTGTCCGCTGCCTTCCTACTCTTTGTTCTTTCGCTCGCCGGCATTCCGCCGCTGGCCGGTTTCGTCGGCAAATTTTATTTGTTCTTCGCTGCCATTGAGGCCGGGCCGGAATTCATGGGAGCCAAGTATTGGCTCGTGGCCCTTGCTCTCGCCGGCAGTGTGGTGGGCCTCTATTATTACCTGAAAATCCTCAAGGCCATGCTGGTCAATGAGGAAGACGGCGAGATGGATGCCGCACCCATTGGCACGGCTGCCGGCTTGGCCGTTGTGGTGCTGGTGGCCGCCGTGGTCATCGTGGGGTTGCTGCCCGAGCCGTTGATGAAACTCCTCAGCTAACGGCTGCCTGGCGTGTGACGCCGCCGTTTTCCACCTGCCAATGGCTCACCGACTGCGCCAATTCGCGCGGCCAGTTTTCCTCCGTGCAAGTCATGAACACCTGACCTCGTCCTTGGCTGCATTGGTCCAGCAACGGGATGAACCCCGCTCGGCGCGTGGCGTCCAGCTCGCCCATCACGTCATCAATCAACAAAACCGGAGGCACTCCGTGCACGGCTGAAAAATGCTCGGCCTGCGCCATTTTAAGTGCAATGGCGACGGTGCGTTTTTGGCCTTCACTGGCAAAATCTGCGGCGGGCCGCTCGTTTAACTCCAGCGTCAGCTCATCCCGATGTGGCCCGGCCGCCGTGGAGCCCAGCCGATATTCGCGCTCGCGTTGGCGGCGCAGATGTTCGGCAAAATCCCCTTTCACATTGGGCGCGTACGCCACGGCCAACGATTCGCCCTTCGGGGCAATGCGTTGGTGCGCGGCCACAATGCGCGGGGCCAACTCCGGCAACAATGCAGCGCGTTGGGCCATCAACTCTTCGCCCAGCTTAACCAGTTCAATCGTAAAGCTCTCCAGTGCCGCCTCGTCCACCGGCCGNTTTTTGAGCAGCGCATTGCGCGCGCGCATGGCCCGTAGGTAACGCTGCAGCACGCCGAGATACGTGGGCACGGTTTGGGCGAGGAGAAAATCCAGAAACCGCCGGCGTCCGCGCCCGGCGCCTTTTACCAGTGCGAGGTCCTCAGCGCAAAAGGCAACGGTGCGTAACGTGCCCCAGTAATCAGTGAGCCGCCGGATCGGTTGGTCATCCACCGTCAACCGCCGCTCGGTGCGCGACCAGTAGAGTTTAACGGCGTTATTGCCGGTAGCGATTACGCGCCCGCCCACAAACCAGCCGGCGGCTCCGTGTCGCACCATTGGCGCACTGCCCACCCCGCGAAAGGAGCGCAGCGTGGCCAACAGGTGAATGGCTTCGAGGATGTTCGTCTTGCCCTGCGCATTGCGGCCCAGCAACAGATGCAGGCCGGGACCAAACTCGGCGTCCAGCCGCGTGTAGTTCCGAAAATCCCGCAATCGCAAATGCGCCAAGTGCACGGCGCAGTTTGCCGCAGGGCCGCGACGGCGGCAAGAGGCGGCATTGTCAAAAACTTCGTATTGGCCTGCGGCGGGCACAGTGCATTATGGTCGCATGCGGTGGGCATGGATGCTTCTGCTGATAAGCGGGGCTGCGTTGGCGGCGGAAGTCACTGTGCCGGCGCAGTATGGCTGGCAGCGCGAAGGGCTCTACGTGTATCGCGTCACGATCGAGACCACCGAGGGCCGATACCGCGCGCGCTACGCCGGCCCCGTCATCTACCTTTGCCGCGCTGCCAATCCGCACGGCTTCACCCTGCGCTGTTACAACCGCGCGCAACTGCACCGCTTCACCCTCGCCAACAGGCGATTCCCCCCCTTTGGCGTGTTTCAGATGGGCTGGCGCTGGCACGATGGTCGTTCCACCGGCCAAAAACGCCACGGGCCGGTTGACTTCGTATTCCGACCCACCGGTGAAATAATCGAGCGCCCCGGCACCAGTCCGTTGCTGGACCTGCTGGATCCCACACGGCTGGTGCTCGATCGGTTGTCCGACGCCAATCAAACCCGGTGGCAATCCCAACGCACCGCGAGCCTGATCCATGAACGCCGAGTGGCTGATCCTAACGCCGTGCGTGTAGTCCGCCTCGATAAACTGGCGCTCACCGCCACCATCAAGGAAACCTTTCGTCGCGAAGGCACTCAGCTGCATCACGAACTGGAACTGCAAACCGCCAAGGCACCGGTTAGTATTGCCATCCGCGGTCGCGGCTTCACGCGCTTCGGCCCAGACGGCACGCCGGTGGAAAGGCAATGGAACGGAACCATTACGGAACAGTTGGGCGCAGCCCGACGCGAGGTGCCGCTGAAAATCAATTATCATCGNCTGACCGGGGCGGCTGCGGAGGAAGTTTTACGGCCAGCTGCACCTGCTTCGCGTATTGAACGCCGGCCCTTGGCGGCGACGGAGTTGGCCCGGCACGTGGCCAGTGTGGGCCAACGGCTTTCCCACCTCCGGCCGGTCGCGCTGGAAGCTATTGCCACGGCAGACCCGGCCAAAGCCACCGCCCAGCAGCAGGCTGAAGTGAGCCGTGCACTGGTGCTTGCCCTGAGCGATACTGATCCCTTCATTCGCGCAAATGCCGTACGCGCCTTGGCCAACTGGGCGCAACCCGAGGCCATACCGGCATTGATCCGTGCCTTGAACGACCGTCAAATGCCGGTGCGCTGGGCGGCCATTGATGCGCTGGGCGCCCGGCGCGATCCGCGCGGTCTGNAGCCGGTGGTGCGTCACCTCGGTAGCGGCCGCGAAACCAAGGCGGCCGCCAATGCGCTTGGGTTTTTTGGCCGGGCCATGCCGGGGCTGGAACCGTACCTCACACCGCTGCTGGCCAGCAAACACGCGCATGTGCAATTGGAGGTTATCAAGCTGCTGGGTGAATTCGGCACAGCGCGAAGTCTTCCCNCACTGACTCAAATGCAGTCTGCCGCCAAGGGCGATCTGGCCAAGGCGGTTAATGAAGCGCTAGCGGCTATCCGTCGGCGNGGTAAGTGATGGACTNTCGAATTCGNCAATTCAACCCGGACGACCTGCCGGCCATTAAGGCGATCACGGTGGAAGGGTTTACGGGCGTGTCGTTGGACCATGCCGTTGAAGAGAAACTGGGCGGCAAACTCGCCGGCCACGACTGGCGATGGCGCAAGGCCCGGCACATTGATGATGATGCGGCGGCGAATCCCGGCGGCATTTTTGTGGCGGAGTTGGAAGGCGAAGTGGCGGGCTACATTACCACGGTGCTTGACCGAAAGGCCGGCCGGGGGCGGATCCCAAACTTAGCGGTGAGTGCCTCAGTGCGCGGGCAGGGAATCGGCCGNGCGCTCATCGAGCGCGCGTTGGATTATTNCCGTGCTGAAGGNATGGCGTATGCGGCCATTGAAACGATGGCGAGCAACCCGATCGGACAGACGCTGTATCCGGACTGTGGGTTTGAAGAAGTGGCGCGGCAGGTGCATTACGCCCGCCGGCTCTGATTACGGCGAATTATGGCGAGGCCAGTGGTCGCAGAGCGTTCGGATACTTTTCCTTGTAGATTTCCGCCAACTCTTTGCCGCGGGCAATGGTGTCCGCCCGCCAACCGGCGCGGATGCGGGCATCAGCACCGAGGTTGCCATTGGCAGCACTGATGATAAACCAAGCATAAGCCTGCGCGAAATCGCGATTCACCTGATTGCCGGTTCGGTACCATTCGCCAAGTTGAAATTGTGCAATATCATTGCCCTCCACGGCCTCGCCCAGCGTTTCGTTAAAGCGGCTGCTGGGAATGACGGCGGTTTTGTTTTCCTTCTTTTTGCCAAGGCCAACCATGTTGCCGAGTGAGCCGCAGCCGGTGAGGGCAACGGCCAGTACGACAGCGAAAATGGGTGCAGGATTAGTCATCAGTTTTTTTCGGGATGTCGGGCAGGGGGGGCACATCTGGATTGGCCGGCTTGGTTTTGTTGTCGTCATAGGCCTTGGCTGAGGTGGGCAGTTTGCGCAAGCGCACATTACGGATTACGCCGTAGGATTGGAAGGTGGCAAAGCCCAAGGGGGCCGACAGCTCAATTTCGCCAGGGCGAATGGAGATCACCTTGTCCTTAATGTTTTCATCAATTATTTGCGCTTCACCCGGGAAATAAATAGTGTCGCGGGCGGGGATGTTTTTGTTCAGCTCGGGATTGATTTTGCGCAGTTCAGCCTCAGCCTGCTTGGCGGTGAGGGAGCGGCCGGTTTGATTGGCGTCCGCCTGATATGCTTTCACAATGCTGGCCACGGTGGCGTTGAGCGGGATGAGGTGTTCCTTGGGATCCATCCACACGCTGATGTTATCCGGCGTAACCCGCAGGCGGTAGCGGTACCATTGATTGGGGTTGTACTTGAGATAAACCGTGGTGTCATTCTCGCTGGCGTCCATGCTGTTGATGCTGGAGATGCCGGTGACCGCGCCGCCCCAGCCGCCGTTGACAAATGATGCGTGGCTGTCGCCCACCGGAAAGGTGAGCAGCGCAAAGAAGTCGCTGCCGTTGACTTTCTTGGCTTCATACGAAAGCTCGTAATTGGTTTTGGGCATAACCGTCACGTTGGTCAGGGTAACGCCGGTGATGACCAGGCCGTTGTGAATGTGGAGTTCCCCGCCTTTAACCTCCACCTTGCCGCGGCCGGCATAGTCAGTCTCTTTCCAGCCGGTGAGATCCCGACCATTAAACAGATTTTTCCCGGCGGTGGAATTCAGGTCCTTGATTTTGGGTGGGCGCAGGCCGGAGAGCAGATTCGGGTTTTCCGAGGCCAATTTAAGATCGCTATATGGCCGGGCGTTCTTTTCGCGTTCGTTGGTCTGAAACTGATGAAACCGCTCACAGCCGACTCCACTCAACAGAGCAGCCGCCATGGCCCAGAAAAAAATCCCGTTCTTCATTGTCATATTTCCCGCCGCATAGGCGGCCTTCGGCGCAGTTTACTATTCCGGCTGCTATGAGTAAATGCACTAAACACTCAGCAAATCTTTGGTTAAATTAGTATTTATGAAGGGTTTTGTTAAAAAAACTAATCCAAAAACAGGGTTACCCCGCATATTAATTTTTTCTAACGTTATTGGCTTGGCGATTCGCTGAAATTCGCCGATACTTACCACACCCAAGAGCATCATCAGCCGCATAACAGGCTGGTGGCCCGCAGGCGCAACGCGGGTTTTTATGCTATATTGTCGAAAGGATTTCATGAAAACATACCGAGCCAATACCCGAAATGACCTCCCGCGTATCGCTGATTCGTTGGGCCTCTCATCGGATGAGGTGAAGGACATGCTGGCTGTTTCAGCCGTATTCCCCTTCAAGGTGAACGATTATGTATTAGATAATCTTATTGACCGGGGCAATCTGCCAAATGATCCCATGTATCAGCTGACCTTTCCGCAGCGGGATATGTTGAGCGATGAGGATTTCACCCACATGCGTGGCTTGGTGAGTGCAGGAGTTTCCGATGCTGAGTTGAAGTTGGCAGCCCGAGAGATTCAAGCGAGCCTGAATCCGCATCCGGCGGGGCAGCAGGAGTTGAACAAGCCGATGCTCGATGGCGAAGAGTTGCCGGGCATGCAGCATAAATATAACGAGACGGTACTGTTCTTTCCGGCTCAAGGCCAAACGTGCCATGCCTACTGCACCTACTGCTTCCGTTGGGCGCAGTTCATTGGTGACAGTGAATTAAAGTTTTCGAACAAGGAAGCGGATCAATTGCGCCGCTATGTGGAGGAAAATCCTCAGATCGATAGCGTGCTGATCACGGGCGGTGACCCGATGATCATGAAGACCAAGTTTCTGCGGCAATACATCGAGCCGCTAATGAACATCCCGCACTTGAACAGCATTCGCGTGGGCACCAAGGCGATCGCCTACTGGCCCTATCGGTTTACGGAGGGCGAGGATGCTGATGATCTACTGCGCCTCATCGGCGAGGTGCGCAAGGCAGGCAAAAACTTTGCAGTGATGGCGCATAGCAGTCATCCGGTGGAATTTTCCACCGAGGTATCGCAACTGGCGGTGAAGCGTTTGATCGATGCCGGCGCGGTGGTGCGCTGTCAGGCGCCCTTGATCAAGCGCGTGAACGATCATCCGGACATCTGGGCCGCCTTGTGGCGCAAGCAGGTGGCCTTGGGTGCGGTGCCGTATTACATGTTTGTGGAACGCGATACGGGGCCGAAGAATTACTTCGAGGTGCCGCTGGCGCGTGCGTATGACATTTTCAGTCGCGCGTACAATCAAGTGAGCGGCCTGGGGCGTACGGTGCGGGGTCCGAGCATGAGCTGCACACCCGGCAAGGTGTGCGTGGACGGCGTAACGGAGGTGCACGGTGAAAAGGTGTTCGTGATGAAGTTCATCCAAGGCCGAAACCCGTACTGGGCGAACAAGGTGTTTTTTGCCAAGTACAATCCGAAAGCAACTTGGCTGGACGATCTCGAACCGGCATTGGGTGAAGATCGATTTTTCTTCGAGCAGGGCATGAACGAGTTTGTGGAGAATTATCAGCACGAGCACGAGGACGCCCACGAGGTGAAGGAGAGTTTCTAGGGCGAGGAAGCTTGCCCCTCAATCAGGCTTGTTTAGAATCACCTGATGCGTTGGGTTATCAGCCTGTTCTTGTGCGCCGGCACAGTGAGTGCGGCTGTGCCGGATTTCAAAATTACGCCGGTGCCGGGCGGGAAGCTCCGCGTTTTTCAAAAGCAATTTGCCCAACACATCAGTGTATTTGGGGTGCGCGTGTTTGGCACGGCCAAGACGCCCCCGGCCAAGCTGCGGCACATCGCTATTGTGCTGGCGGAATATCTCGATAATGACGAGGACGGCCGGCCGGATAACCCCGCGGTGTTGGCCGAATTGGTTCGGCGAAATGCCTTCATGGCTGTGGCGGAGAATGAGCGGGCAATGGAGCGGCTGGATCACGAGGTTTTTCAGGATGCTGGCTTTCATGCCGGGCAGGGACAATTCGCTACCGAGACACTGCCGGGCGGCCGCGGCTTCGATGCCACGCTGGAGGAGGTGCTGCATCTCATCACGCACGAGGGTTATGCGAATGTGTATCCCAAGGTATTTGGCGAACGACCTGGCACAGAGTTGGCCAAGGGCCTGGACCGCGCGCGCGGCGGGCACTTTCGGCGCGTGCCACGGCGGTACCCAAAAGGGGCATGGTTCACCTATGATGATCGGACGTGCGATTACGGATGCCAATGCACCGAGTATCTTTACTGGGCAATCACCTCGGTGCTTGGTGCGCAAGAGGCCAGGCATCGCCGTGAGGAGATTGCACATGAATGGAAACTTTACAGCCGCGAGTTGGTGCAAAAGCACGATCCGCATATTTTCAAACTAATCACGGATCCGAAATACAAACTACCGTCGCGTTTGCCGGATGGAAAATATGTGGTAAAGTAAGCGGCGGGTTAGAGTGGTAAATCGCCTGGTTGTGGATTCGCCATGCCTTCCTTGAAATGCTTGCGGCACACGGAAGTATATCGGTCGTTCCCACCGATTTCCACTTGCTCGCCTTCCCGCAATACATTGCCGGCCTCGTCGGTGCGTAACACCATCGTGGCTTTGCGTCCGCAGTGGCAGATGGTCTTGATCTCGATGAGTTTGTCGGCCCAAGCGAGCAGATGTTGGCTGCCCTCGAACAGGTTGCCCTGAAAGTCGGTGCGCAAGCCGTATGCAAGGACGGGAATATCAAGGTGGTCAGCAACTTCGCCGAGCTGATACACTTGGGCGCGGGTGAGAAACTGCGCCTCGTCGATCAGCACGCAGTCAAGGGCGCCGCCGGTCGTGGTAATTTGATGGAGGTCATCGGCCGGCGTGAAGGCGCGGGCCTCCGCATCGAGCCCGATGCGTGAGGCGATGCGGCCGGCGCCAGCGCGGGTGTCGAGTTGCGGGGTGAACAGCAGCGGGGTGAGGCCGCGTTCACGGTAGTTGTGGGCCGACTGCAGCAGGGTGGTCGATTTCCCCGCGTTCATCGATGAATAATAAAAGTAGAGCTTGGCCACGCTAGTCTTTCAGCGCCTCGATAATCACGCGTGCCACATCCTTGCCAAGCGCCGCGGAGCCTTCCTTTTTGTAATGCACATTGGCCGGCAGCATGAGTTCTTTCATGCGTTTTTTGCTCATGGTAAACAGGTCGTGGGTGGGGATGCCGTGCCGTTTCATCACGCGCGCGGCGGCTTCATTGTACTTCACTGAGTCCCCCACATAACGGCCCTTCGAGCCGGGCGGAATGGGCGTGGTGTTGCGCCAGATCAATTTTGCGCCGGTCTTTTTCAGGCGCACGACGAGCTTCTCNAGGTTCTTTTCATAATCTGCCAAGGGCACCTGTGGTTTGCCGCCTTTTTCTTTGGGGAAAAGATTCTCACCTTTNGGCCCCATGTATTTGAGATCATGCAGGCCCCAGTTGAAATGAATGATGTCCCACTTTGATTTGCCGAGCCAGGCATCTATGTTNGCTAAGCCGCGCGTCGTCGGACCTCCATTGGTGGGGATGCGGTGGAGGTTTGCTTTCCCTTTCAAAAAATCACGCGTNGGCAGCGTGTAGCCAATGGAGATNGAGTCGCCAACCAGCAGCACGCGCGGCAGTTTGGGATCATCCTTGATGGGGGCGAAAGGNCCTTTTTTCTTTTGGGCCGGNAGGGAAAATGACAGCACGAGAGCGGCAATNAACAAAACGAATCGCATGCGGNGAGATTAACAGGTGCGGCTNGGGCGGCAAGGTTGATGTGGTTAATCAATCGCGTGCCGNCGATTGTATTTCACGCAATCATCGTACTTGAGCGGGCCGCCAAAGATATCGAGAGCACTGCCAATGGTAAGGTGCACACGGCCCTGACCGGCGTGGCGGACGGTGTCCAAGTCGGAAAGNCTCTTAGCGCCACCGGCGTAAGTGACGGGAATNTCNGCGTGAGNGGCGAGGATTTGGATGAGATTATGATCAATGCCCGCCTGTTTGCCTTCCACATCCACGGCGTGCACAAGAAACTCGGNGCAGCGCGGNGCCAGTTGGCGGAGAACCGTTTCGTCCACGGGCAATTCTGTAAATGTCTGCCAACGATCGGTGACCACCCAATACCGNCCGCCCCGTAANCGGCAGGATAAATCGAGCACCAACTTGTCGGCGCCGACCGCCTTGATCAGTGCGGCCAATCGGTCCTCATCCAACCGGCCTTCGTGAAAAATCCATGAGGTGACGATTACGTGGGAAGCTCCCGCATCGAGCCAGTCAGCGGCGTTCTCAAGGTTGATGCCGCCGCCGATCTGCAGGCCGNCGGGATAAGCGGCAAGGGCTTCGCGGGCGGCAGTTTCGTTGCCGGGCCCGAGCTGGATCACGTGGCCACCGCGCAGTTCGTCGCGCCGATACAACTCGGCGAACCACGAGGCGGGGCGATCGGAAACAAAGTTGGTGTCCGCCCCGCTTTCATCTAGCGTGCCGCCCACAATTTGTTTCACCCGCCCCTCATGCAGATCGATGCAGGGCCGAAACACGCGGGGAGGGTAGGGCGTCGAGCGGTGGGGGTCGAGAATCGAGTGTTACACCTCCANGCCGGGCCGATAGGTGGCAGGGGGGATTTCCTCACCGGCACTGAGCCAGTTGTCGAGCCAGGCGTCGCGTTCCTCAAGCACTTCCTCCAGAGCTTCCTGAGGGGTATCGCCTTGGCCGGAGCAGTCCTTCAGGTCCGGGATATCCGCGCAATAGCAGTCATCTTCCTCGCTCCAGAAAATGTTGATGTGATACCGCGGGATATTCATCGTTGGACGGCTCCAAATTAAATCAACTTTTCCATTCCGTCAAATGACAGTGTGAATAGGAATCCATTGCGTGCGTTATGGCGATGGTTAAGGCTGCGGCAGGGGGTTTTGATGAAGGAATTCTTACTGATTTCGATGCTGGCCTTGGCGATGGGCTGCGGTTCTTTGCGCAACGGAAAAACGGTTGAGGCCTCAGCGGCTACCACGGAACGCGTGGTGGTGACCGCTGTGCTGCAGGGTGAGGAGCGCGTACTGGCGCGGCCGCAAATCATGCTCGATAACGGCAAGGAAGGGGAGCTGCAGATTAGCACCCAAATGCCTGTGCCCGGGCGTGAAGACGCGATTGCCACAGGGCTGCACTTGGCCATTTTGCCACGGGTGAACGGTGGCCGGATTGTTTTTCAAGGCCATTGGGTGCTCAAGGAACCGGCCGGCAAAGAAGAGCGCACGGATTTGCAATTCGCGGCATTCCACAGCACAGAAGCTTTCTTCGCCGGCTTGGCCCGCTCGGGCGAAACCAAGGTGATGAAAGTGCAGCCGCCCAACGGTCGGCCGATGGATTTGCAGTTGAAATTTGTGATCATGGTCAACACCGCCGTGCGCAAATGAACGCGCACAGACTCGACACTTTGCCAAGGCGGCCGCGTTAAACGGCCGTCTTTTTTTG
>PBFV01000003.1 GCA_002718935.1 Verrucomicrobiales bacterium | reverse complement strand
CCTGACTGGCTTGTATTTCTGCCATCAAAATATGAGCTTCTTATCTTGAAAAATCTAGTAAAACATCTCCTGACAGGTGCTTGGACGCAGAAAAGAGGGGCGGCAAAACAATTAATATATTCTTATAAGGCAATAAAAAGAAAAGCGGAAATATACTTTGGACTGGGGCGCAGCTGCGGCGCGCCAGACTTATTGATTCCCAACAATTTATAGGAAAATTTTGCTCCCTTTGCCCTTGGAGCGACAAAGGACGCGTTGGGCTCAAAAAGCGAAGAACGCATAATGCCCGGGTTGCTAGGGCGAGAGAAAGGGAGGGATGCAATTGACTAAGGAGGAATCATGGACAATTTTTCACGAGTAATTTGGATCACGGGGCTGTCTGGTTCTGGCAAGACGACCATTGCTAATGAAGTTGTTAGTCGGCTCAGGTCATCCGGCCAGGCGGTAGTGATGCTAGATGGCGACCTAATGCGCGAGGTTTTCGGCGTCGGCGCTGCGACAGATAAAAATCATGGCCGGGAAGGGCGCTTGGCATTAGCGAAGCAATATGCAAATCTTTGCAGGGTCATCGCGGCACAGGGATTTATCGTTGTAATTGCCACAATCTCGATGTTCCGGGAAGTTCATATTTGGAATCGTTCTAATCTGCCAGGTTATTTCGAGATGTATCTTAAAGTGCCGCTAGAGGAGCTTCGACGCCGTGACCCTAAGGGAATTTATAGTCGTTATGATGCTGGCGAGCTCAATTGTGTCGCCGGCTTGGACCTGCAGGTTGATGAGCCGAATGAGGCTGAGTGGATAGTCGAATTTGAGCCCGAGAGGTCCGTTGAGTCCATTGCGAAAGAATTGATAAACAGATTAAACGAAAGACAAGAAATTTGAAAACTAAGTGGGATTATACAACGCTGGCCGACGCATATTTAAAGCGTCCGGATTACGCAGATGCCGCCATTGATGCGATGTTGACGCTTGCGGGATCGGAAAAAGGAGACGAATTTTGTGATGTCGGTGCTGGAGTTGCGCATCTGACTCTAATGCTGGCGGCTCGTGAACTTGAAGTGGTGGCCGTCGAGCCTAACGACGCTATTCGAGCCAATGGGATTAAGCGTACCCAAAACCTTAGCAATGTCCGCTGGGATGAAGGGACAGGTGAGGCTACTGGTCAGGCCGCCCAACAGTTCGATATGGTTACATTTGGCAGCTCGTTCAATGTATGTGACCGGGGGCAAGCACTCAGTGAATGTGCCCGGATTCTGAAACCGCAGGGCTGGTTTGCCTGCATGTGGAATCATCGACAGCTGGATGATCCGATTCAGGCGCGAATTGAGGCAATAATCAAAGATAGGGTTGATCTCTATGGATATGGTACACGGCGAGAAGATCAGACAAAAGTAATTGACCAAAGTGGTATGTTTGGCCCGGTTGTACATCTTGACTCTCGCGTTACGCATGAGCAGAGCATAGAAGAGTGCGTAGAAGCATGGCGGTCACATGCCACATTGCAACGTCAGACAGGAGCGGCATTTAAAGAGGTTGTCGAGGCTATTGAAACTTATTTGGTTAGCCTGGATGTTCCCAGTATCCAGATTCCCTATTCAACGAATATCTGGGTTGCCCAATTGAAATAATAGGATATGACCTTAGGTTTCTCTACTAAAGCGGGAACCCTGAATGCCCTTAAAGGCGTTCTCAAAACGGCAAGTATTGCCCCATTACAAGTATTTACAGTAGCGGACTGGCATGAGGATCAATCGGCTTGTGTAGCAAAGGTGGTTGAAGGTTTGGGGTCAGGGCCTTGGATTGTGCGGTCCAGTTGCGGACGTGAAGACGGATTCGCTTCATCTAATGCTGGAGCATTTCTTTCAATCCTAGATGTAGATTCAAATGGACTGGAAGCAGCCGTAGAAAAGGTAATCGACGCATATGGCGAAGCGGATCCTGCCGATGAAGTCTTGATACAACCGATGCTCATTCAGGTGGTGCGTTCTGGCGTAGCATTTTCGCATGATCCCAATACCTGCGCGCCCTACCGAGTAGTGAATTGGGCGGAAGGCAGTGATACTGCCGCAGTAACCGGAGGTATGGGAGGCCGGGTTTGGCAGCAGGCAGCGAAATTGCCCGATGATGTCTTATCTTCAGAGCCCAGTAGTAAGCCTATTATTGCTTTACTCGAAGAACTACTTCAGCTGTTTGACAACGTGCCGGTAGATTGTGAGTTTGCCGTGACTACAGAGGGCGATGACGAGGTAGTCTGGCTATTGCAGGCGAGGCCGCTCGTTTTAAAGGAAATGCCTGAATCGGATGCTGATCAGGCAATACGTCTTGAAAATATTCAGCGCAAGGTGGTACGCGGCATGCAACCCCACCCTTTTTTAATGGGAAGGCGTACGGTCTATGGAGTAATGCCGGACTGGAACCCGGCTGAGATTGTCGGTATACGCCCCAAGCCTCTGGCCTTATCGCTTTATCGTGAGCTGATTACCGACGCGATATGGGCTTACCAAAGGCATAACTATGGTTATCGTAATCTACGCAGCTTTCCATTAATGCCGCATTTCTTCGGCCTGCCATATATCGACGTCCGCTTGTCGTTCAATTCCTTCATCCCTGCTGATTTAGAGGAAGGGCTCGCTGGTCGGTTGGTGGATTACTATATTGATTGCCTTCTGGAAGAGCCGGCCTTGCATGATAAGGTCGAGTTCGAAATTGTATTCTCGTGCTACACCTTGGATTTACCCGAGCGTCTAGATCGGTTGGCAAGTGCGGGTTTTTCAGAAAATGAACGGGAAAAAATAGCAAACAGTTTGCGAAATCTAACTAACCGAATAGTACATCCTAAAGAGGGGTTATGGCGCGGAGATGCGGCAAAAATAGATAAGCTCAACACACGAAGAGAAGAACTGATAGCTTCCAGCAGCGACCCACTCGAACGTGTCTATTGGCTACTGGAAGATGCTAAGCGTTATGGCACCCTTCCTTTTGCTGGATTAGCTCGAGCAGGGTTTATGGCCGTACAAATGCTCAAGTCATTGGTATCGCAGGGGGTATTCTCGCAGGGCGATTTCGATGCCTTTTTAGGGAGCGTGTCGACTGTTAGCGGGCAGCTGGCACGTGACCGTGCAAAGCTTGATAAGGCAACCTTTTTATCTCGTTATGGTCATTTGCGTCCCGGCACTTATGACATTCTTTCTCCCCGATACGATGAAGCACCAGAGCTTTATTTCGATTGGAAACAGCAGCCTCCTGAGCCTGAATCTTTCAAACCCTTCACGCTAGCTCTTTCACAGATGCGTGAAATCGTGAAGCTGTTGCAAGCTCATGACTTGCAACCAGACGCAGTCGGTTTGTTCGACTTCATTCAGTCGGGGATTGAATTGCGCGAGCTCGCGAAGTTTCACTTCACTCGCAACCTCTCCGATGCATTAGCATTGATAACTGAGATTGGGGTGCAGCATGGAATTAGTCGAGAGGACTTGGCTTTTGCCGATATAGAAGTTTTCAAAGAACTTCATGTCGGCGCTACCAGCCAAAAAGATGCACTTTTACGAAGTATAGATCGAGGCAGAGCACGATACGCTGAAACCTTGAAGATTTCACTGCCTCCATTGATTGCGAAACCAGATGATGTATGGGCTTTTGAATGGCCGGAAGCAGAACCCAACTATATAACACAGAAACAGGCCACCGCTCCAGTTGTTAACGATACGTCCCGGGAAAAATTAGAGGGAGTTATTGTTTGTATTCCAAATGCGGACCCTGGTTTTGATTGGCTTTTTTCATATCCGATTGCGGGCCTGATTACTGCTTGGGGAGGTAGCAATTCACATATGGCGATCCGTGCAGGAGAAATAGGACTCCCCGCCGTTATCGGGGCCGGGGAGGTTCTATATCGGCGCTGGGCTGCGGCTCAACGCTTGCACTTGGATTGCGCTGGACGTCGGGTGGAGATTCTAGCGTGAAGCGAGTGGTCGTCAGTCAGCGAGTGGACAATTATCCTAAACGCAACGAGTCTAGGGATGCCCTCGATCAAGAACTGATCTCTTTTTTGTTAGTGGCGGGCTTTCTGCCTGTCCCCATCCCCAACGTGCTACATAAGGTAATGCCTAATGGACATCGTGAATATGAAATCGTGGATGAATGGCTCTCACAGGTAAAGCCGTCGGCGCTGATACTTTCGGGAGGCAATGATATAGGAGAGTCTTCCCTAAGAGATTCGACAGAAGAACGAATGTTGGAATATGCCAAAAGACAGCGTTTACCCGTGTTAGGAATTTGTCGCGGAATGCAGATGATTGCGCACTTAGCGGGCGCGAAGCTGCACCGAGTAGAGGGACACGTAAGAACCACGCACCAAATAGCAGGAGAAGTCAAAGCAGAAGTGAATAGTTTTCACACGTTTTCAATAGACGATTGCCCCCAGGGGTATAGGGTGCTGGCGATTAGTGAAGATGGCGAAATTGAGGCGATTCGCCACCGCTCTCTGCCTTGGGAAGGCTGGATGTGGCATCCAGAGCGCAACAAGCATTTCGACAGTCGAGATTTAACACAAATTTCAGAATTGTTTAGTGAAGAATCTAGCTAAATTGATACTAAGTGGTGCGCAGTTGGCAATCACGGCTAATCTAAAACAATATAAAGAAGGACTTTTATGAAAGCCATTATACTGGCGGCTGGCCGTGGCAGTCGCATGGAAAATCTAACAGACGAGCGGCCAAAATGCCTGACTGAACTGGAAGGAAAAGCATTATTGGATTGGCAGCTAGAAGCCCTTCACGCTGCTGGAGTAGACCAAATAGCAATTGTCACCGGCTACAAGAGAGAATGCCTACAAGCTAGGAACCCAAAAGAATTCCACAATGCCAATTGGCAAAATACCAATATGGTTTCTTCTCTAGCTTGTGCAGAAGAATGGTTAGAATCAGAGGCATGTATCGTTAGTTATTCTGACATATTCTACGAAGCGAAAGCTATCCAATCATTAATGGCTTCTGACAAGCCCCTTGCGATTACTTATGACGCTAATTGGCTTGAGCTTTGGACGCGTCGATTTGGCGACCCTCTATTAGATGCAGAAACCTTTCGTATCACGAAACAAGACTGCCTGTCTGAAATTGGGAATAAGCCCAGTTCATTAGGAGAAATTCAAGGCCAGTACATGGGGTTGCTTCGGTTCACCCCAAAGGGGTGGGCTGAAGTAAAACGGATTCGGTTATCTTTACCTGATACAGTAAGGGACAAAATGCATATGACCGGCACCCTGCAGAAAATAATAGAATCAAAGAATATTGAGATTGAAGCAATTAGATACGATGGCGACTGGGGTGAGGTGGATAGCGCAGATGACCTGGCTTTATACCGCCGGGACTAAACGTCTTTGGTCTGTACGGGTTTCTATCTTGGTGACAAGAATTCAGCGGGCCTAATTTAGGGGTGAGAGATCACTCAGCACCTGCGAAATCTGATTTATCATTTGACTCTAATTGGGCTTGCGCAACAAATGCGGCCGTTACTGTCATTATGCATAAAGCCCCTTGAGTATCAAAAACATACTGAAACATTCCCGCAGAACAAAAAGCGAAAATGAATGATAGGTTCAAAGCGGAAAAAAGCTCGTTGAAACGCGCCGCTCTCCACATAGCCCACAACCATCCGATAAATATCGATAATCCGATGATTCCTGTGTCCGCCCAAAACTGAAGCACTATGTTATGTGCATGAGCAAGGCCAACGACTTTCCCACTAGGAGTTTCAATCCATTGACCATGAGTTGCTACCAGCCGCTTGCCTTGAGCCTCAAATTGCCGAACGCCATGCCCGAGCAGAGGCTTTTCCTCAATGGCCTTGATAGCCAGCATCCAAATATTAGCTCGCTCCGGCCCAATAGAACGAAACAGCCCTGTCGCCATCTCGGTGCGGGCGCATAATATGATAAGTGCAACGGCGAGAATGCCCCCAACGAAAGCCGTGCGAAAGAAGTGTTTATGTTTCCAAAACATTATAGGAACTGAAATTAATGCAGCTCCAGTGGCCCCGCGTGTTCCGCTAGAAATCAGACCTATTATAGTCAAAATTATTGCGAAAATGAGCAGCCCTTTTATGGATTTAGAAATAGGAGATTTAATATAATAGTATCCAGTCAAAACAACTAAAGCGTACAAGCATGAGTGAGCATGGCGCATGCAGTCAGTGGCCCCATAGTTTCTGCCGTATGCTGGGACATTATGGATGCCCAAAGGGTCCAGCCCAAAGGCCAAGTGAAGCAGTCCATATGTATTTGAAATTGCCAAACCAACGACCAAGCAGAGGAGCATCGTCCTTGTTCGAGAATCAGACCAATTGTTAAACAACGCCTTTAAGGGAGCGACCGCAAGTGCGCCATAAACAAAATATTTGGTCTTAAACACTGCCTCAAAAGGGCCATTGATATCTGCGTGGTTTAGGGAAGTGGCAAGGATGCCAGCACAGGCTAGTCCTACTAAGAACCAAGAGGGCATGGCGATGGATTTAAATTTGTGGCTCTGTAAATCTTTCCAAGAAAAAAAGAGGCAGGGGGGGATGAGCAATGCAAAGGCTAAGGAACATAGCGCGGTTGATACAAACAACCCGAAAACTAAAATCGCAAGGCTTACTAAAGTGATTCTCTCAAATGTATTATAGTAGCGAGAAAAAAAACCTGTAGTGCAGGGCAGAGTTGTCGGCTGCAAAGTCATATTTTCAGATAAGGTCAGTGAAAATAAGGGAGCTTTGTTTGCAAGGCGGATTGGTTATTCAAGGCTGGGGAAAAATCACCAAAGCTCCACTGGCCCTTTAGGGACTGGGATTGAGCGACGCTTCTCTACAGGCGATTCTTGATCATTCATGAAACTAGAAGTTAAGGGAGTCAGTTTAAATTGCGGAAGCAACGTCCCAGAATCGTCGGTGAATTGCGTGCGCCAGTCAAGGTAGTTAGCCAGAACAGATTCAAAATCTTCCCGGGTGCTGATTTGGACGATGGCCTTGTTGAATGGTTTGGCGGGGCCAAAGCGTTTGGCATACCACGGGGCGACTTTGCGGAACATCACGCTGCCGCGGTCTTCGCCGAAGACCTCGACCATCAAGTCGTAGTGCTGGCGCAGGACGCGGATGCGTTCGTCGAATGTGGGCTCAGGGAGCAGCTCGCCGGTCTCAATGAAATGGCGCGTGTGCTCGAAGATCCACGGGTTGTAAAACGCGCCGCGACCAATAGAGACGCCGGCACATCCGGTGGCCTCTAACATGTGCCGTGCGGCCTCGGCGGAAGTCACGTCGCCGTTGCCCACCACTGGCAGGTCGGGCACGGCTTCAACCACGCGGCGGATGCCTTCGAGCTTTACGGTGCCGTCGAAGCCCTGCGCGCGTGTGCGGCCGTGGACGAATATGGTGGCGCAACCGGCATCAGCCAAAGCGCGGGCGAGGTCGGGGGCAGTAATGTTGTCGTCATCCCAGCCGAGACGCATCTTGGCGGTAACGGGGATGTTGAGTGCCTCGACCATGCTGCGCACTAGGGCTTGCGTCTTGGGCAGCTCGGTCATCATTGCGGAGCCGCCGCCAGTCTTGACCACCTTGCGCACGGGGCAACCCATGTTGATGTCGATGGCGGACACGCCGAGCGATTCGAGGTAAAGCGCTGCATCGCGCATCTCCTCGGGCACGGCGCCAAAGAGCTGTACGGCGAGCGGTCGGTCGGCGTCATTAGTCTCGATGAGCTTCAGCGCCTTGGGGTTGCGCTCGATGAGCGAGCGGGCATTGACCAGATCAGTCGTGCACAAATCCACCCCGCCGACCTCGCGGATGACGAGCCGGAATGGGAGGTTCGTGTAACCCGCTAGCGGCGAGAGGAAGAGATTCGACCCCAACGCCAATGTGCCCATTTGAAACATGGCGCGGGGAAATTAACACGCATGGGCGCGTGATTCAGGATTATATTTTGGCATCCTGCGCTTCGCGAACATTCGCGGTGGCTTCATAATAAATCGAAGCCAATCTTTGCGGCGGTGCGCCGAGGAAATAACGGGTCAGGCAACGCATCATTCGCCAATAGGTTTTGAGCGTACCTTCCTCGCGGAATTTGCGGGCGGAGGTGAGGACGGTGGCGGGGGCGAGGGCGAGCTTGCCGTGGGGGGCGAGGGCTTTGCAGAGTTCGAATTCCTCCATGAGCGGGACATCCGGCACGCCGGAGGCTTGCTCAAGGGCAGTGCGTTTCACAAAAATGGCCTGGTCGCCAAAGAGGCGTTTGGTGAATTTCCACAGCAACCAACAACGCAGCCGTGAGCCGGGCAACGCGCCGCCATCGCGAAAGCACTTGTAAAAGGCGCCACCGATGATGCCCGGTTTGGCGATTGTATCGGCGATAACGGCGCCCGCGTTTTCCGGTAGCCACGTGTCCGCATGTAAAAAAAGGATAATTTCACCCGTGGCGTGTTCTGCTCCTAGCCGGAGTTGTTTGCCGCGGCTAGGATCACACTCCAATATGGTGCAGTTGTTTTCGCGGGCAAAGGCTTGCGTTGCATCGGTACTGCCGGCGTCGACTACGATGATTTCATGAAGGCCCTCAATCACCATGGCGCGGTGGAGGGTTTCGGGCAGTTCAGCTGCCTCATTGAGGGTGGGGATGACGATTGAAATGGCCGGCATGGCCTAGTCCCCATTTGATTCCTTCAAATTCTCATAAGCCCCGAAGTCGCTGAAGAAGTGTTTCTTGGCGAATTTGTAGATCCAGTTTTTTTCGGGGACCTGCTCGACGCGGTTCCATTGGCTGGGGCGGTTGTCCATGGCTTCCAGCTCGGGAAGCGCGGTGCCGCGGGCGGTGCCGTCGGGGGCGTCGTGTTTCTGCACAAACTCTTTCACCTTGTCCGGGCGCTCGAGCATGATGCAGCCGCGCGTGGTCTCGGCGCTCATTTCGCGGAAATCCTTCAGATACTCGCTCTGCACAAACACATCGCGGATGTGGCGTTCGTCGCGGATGTTTTCCTTGGCGAACTGAATGATCGGGCACGGCTCGATGGCGCCCCACGGGCTGATGTGATGGCTGATGCCGGTGGACGCCGGGCACAACGCCTGACCGTCATGCATATAATAGGCGTCGATCATCGCGATCGGTTTCTTGGCGCGCATCTCGACGACGAACTTGCGGATCTTCAGCTGCTGCTCGGGCGTGAGGCATAGCTGCTCGTTGGGCTCGGGGCCGACTGGGCGGTAGGTGTGGTACCACGCGTACATCACACCGAGGTCGATGAGCTTGTCCAGCCATTCCTCGCGCAGGAGATCGTCGATGTTCGTCTGGCACAGGCTCGTCGCCACGCCGGTGAGCAGCTTGGCCTCCACGCAGTTGAGGATGCCCTGCATGCTTTTGCTATAAACATCCTTCTTGCCGCGGCGCTCGTCGCTGATGATTTCCGTGCCCTCGATGGAAATCAGCGGGGTCACATTGCCCATCTCGCGCATTCGCTCGGCGTGTTCGGGAGTGATCAACTGGCCATTGGTAAAGACCTGAAAATAACAATCCGGATGTTCGGCCAAGATATCGAGCAGTCCCTTGTACATAAAGGGCTCGCCGCCGAGGATGCCGAAGAAGCTGTTGCCCGCTTCGCTCGCCTCACGGATGAGCCGGTTCAAATTCTCCGCCTCAATCTTCTCCTGCTTCGCGGCGACATCCACCCAGCAGCCTTGGCAGCGGAGGTTGCACGAATTTAGTACGGAGATATACAGGAACGGCGGAAAATACTCGCCCTTCTTCAACCCTCTTTTGAACCGCTGCACACTCCGCATCCCGCGCCAGCCGAAGTTATAGGCAAACTTCCAGAGCAAACGCTTGTCCGTCTCCAGCAAAACCCGTTTGGCCATGGGAAGGTACACGGGCGGACTATCGGGGGAGAATGACCAATTATCAATGACCAATGACCAAGGAATTCCCAATGACCAATTTCTAGGCCTAAGAATGCCTCATTTGGGCATTTGACATTGGTCATTGGTCATTTCCCATTTATTCTTTCCGCATGAAAACACTCTCCTCATCACGACGATCTTTTTTGGCGCTTTCAGGGATGGGTTTGGCGGGGGTGGCGATGGCGCAGTCGCGGCCGCCGGTGACTCAGCCGAAGGCGACTTCGGGGGACAAGGTTGCGGAGCCGGATTGGGAGAAGCGGTTGTCGATCACCGTGGGGACTAAGAAGGCGGATCTGGTTGGCTCGAATGAAAAGGTTTTGCAGGCGGCGGTGGATTATATGGCGGCGATGGGTGGCGGGACGGTGAAGGTTTTGCCGGGCGAATATCGGCTGCGTAATGCGGTGCATCTGCGAAGCAAGGTGCGGCTGTTGGGGAGCGGGAAAGAAACGGTTTTGAAAAAGGAGCCGTCGGTGTCGGTGAAGCTGGCCGATGACAGTGACTGGTACGATCAGGAAATCACACTGGCGGACGGCAAGGGGTTTGCGGTGGGCGACGGCGTTTGCCTTCAGGCGAAGAATCCGCACAACGGCGGCGCGACAGTCATCAAGCGCACGCTGGTGGCGCGCAGTGGCAACCGCTTCAAACTCAACGCCGGCTTGCGCAAAAATCTTTGGCTCAGCGGCAACCCGACTTGTTCGACGTTGTTTCCCATCTTGAACTGCGAACACGCCGAGCACGTGGCCATCGAGAATCTCACGCTCGACGGCAACCGCGCGAATAACGCGAATCTCAACGGCAATTATGCCGGCTGCATTTTTGCGCAGGACTGCAGTTGGCTGACTTTCCGCGGCGTGGAGGCGCGTAATTATAATGGCGACGGGTTCAGTTGGCAGATTTGCCATGACGTGGTCGTTGAGGGCTGCCACTCCCACGGCCACGCAGGGTTGGGGCTGCATCCGGGCAGCGGCAGCCAGCGCCCAGTGATGCGCGGCAACCGGCTGGAGCGCAATCACATCGGCATCTTTTTCTGCTGGGGCGTGCGGCACGGTTTGGCGGAGAAAAATGTGAACATTGAGAACGACATCGGCATTTCCATCGGCCATCGTGACACGGATAATTTCATCATCGATAACGACGTGCTCCGCAGCAAAAGCGGCGGCATCGTTTTCCGCCCGGACGACCGCGGCAAGGACTTCGGCCCGCACCGCAATCGCGTGGAGAAAAACCGCATCATCGACAGCGGCAACGAGGCCGGCATCGCCGTGGACGTGCGCGGCAACATCCGCGACATTGTTTTGCGCGCCAATCAAATCCGCGAAACCCGCGGCGCACAAAAGCGCGTCGGCATACACGTCGGCAAGGAAACGAAGGACGTGCGGCTGGAGGAGAACAAGATTGAGGGGTTCAAGGTGCCGGTGGTGAGGGAGAAGTAATTTTTACTATAGACATAAAAAACCGGCGCTGGGCGCCGGGTGATTCGTTGACTGGACGCCCGTGGCTAGACGGTGATGTTGTCCAGGATCTGGTCGCGGCGCTTACGGGCTTCCAACACGTTGTTGGTGCCGAGGCTCTTGCGGATGCGTCGCTTCGTGTAGTCAGGCAGGTGCAGCGTGTAATGCAGCCACCACGTCCCGTGGTTGTTCCACAAGTGATGGTCTGGGTTCTTCGCGTTGACCCGTACAGATAGGGTTCCTGTGCTCATTTTTTGCGTTGACGTCAATACGCTTCAGGCCGGGCAGGCAATATAAAAAGCACCACTAAACATCATGCATCAGTGGTGCTGTATCCCGGAGTTTTGTTCGGGAAAACAGTTCCCGCACATCGGGGATTGAAACGGTCAATCTCCCAGGCACCTTGGCTTTGCTCCGTCGCCAGGTTGCCAGACCCACTCGGGTCGTTCCTGATGCAGCGCCAAAAAATCACAAGCGTCCTCCGTCAACAAGTTGAACTTTTGTCATAGTTAACATCAGTATCTCCATCAGGCTGCTTAAGTATGCAGTATCAGAACCGAGCAGATGCCTGCGAGCAGCGCCACCCCGCCGGTGGCGGCGAGAAAGAGCTTGTCGACGGGTTCAAGGTTACGTTTCATGGTTCATTAGACGGGGAATAAAAATTTCCGATACCGTCATTGTGTTTTTTTTGCGCGCTGATATAACGCTTTGATGATCAAGCAACTGATGTTAGCGGCAGCCCTGTGTGTGCCTGCCGCAGGCGCTGCGGAGGCAATGAAGCTCTTCGATGGCAAGACCTTCAAAGGCTGGGAAGGAAACCTGAAATTTTTCCGCATCGAAGACGGCGCCGTGGTGGGCGGCAATCTCAACACGAAGATTCCAAACAATGAATTTCTTTGCACAAAAAAAACTTACAAAAACTTCAAACTGGAGTTAGAGGCCAAGCTAAAGGGTGGGCCGCGAGCCAATGCGGGCATTCAGATTCGCACCAAGCGCATTCCCAACCATCACGAGGTGATCGGTTATCAGGCGGACATGGGACAGGGCTGGTGGGGCTGCCTCTACGACGAATCACGCCGGCGCACGATGTTAGCCAAGGCGGATCCGGCGGTGATCAAAAAGGCACTCAAAGAGCGCGACTGGAATCGGTATACCATCCTATGCGAGGGCCCGCGCATCCGACTTTACCTTAATGACACGCTGACAGTGGATTATAAGGAGGCCGACCCGAAGATTCCGCTTGAAGGAGTGATCGCGCTTCAGATACACAGCGGCCCGCCAAGTGAGGCGTGGTACCGCAACATCCGGCTGACACCGCTGAAGTAAATCTTCACGAAGCAGTTCAGGCNGCCCGTCGACCAACGGGCATGCGNATTTTGATTTCCCTATGCGGGCTNTGCTGCGNAGACACGGAGTCGGCCATTGATTTNGCCTTGCTGCGGGCAGCAAGAATTTCATGAGTCAGNTCGTGGGCCGGAGCGAAGGATNCCAGATTCAGACCTTGCCTTTCCCCCTATGCGGGCTCGGGCNCGTTGAAGGNANTGAAAGGCNGGGNAGATTGCCNCGGGACACAGNNGNGATTNGACGGGNCAGAACTCAGGCCGATCGACGCTAAGCGGTATAGCCGCAGAGGGTTTACAGAATTGTGACANGAATNAACAAGANTTGAAACATTGGCCCCTCAATGTCGTCTATACATTACAGCACGCCGGANGGCGGTGCGGGCAGTATAAAAAAATCAAATNTTGGATGTGNCTNGGGAAATCTTCTGATGGGNGTATTCGGTTTCAGAATCAAGTTGATGCTCTCCATGCTGGCGGTGGTNGGCGTGGTGACGGCGGTGACGTTGACGGTGGCGATGGACCGCGTGGAGCGGGCNAACGACCGGCAGTTTCGCGCCCGCGTGGAGCAGCAGCTCACCTATTTGCCGCGTGAACANGAGGCGCGGCTGGGTGCGGTNCGGCAAAAAGCCGGCGAGTTTGCCTCGCTGCCGCCGGTGCAGCGGGCGCTTGAGGGGCGAGAGACCACGCGGCTGTATTTGCTGGCGCAAAATNGGTTTCAAAAAATGCTCGCGGAGGAATTCCGCAAACTGGCCTCGGAGCTGGAGGCGGANGAATACGCGCAGGCAAGANTGGCCATGNACGAAGGCGTGCGAGAACTAGTCGATCNGCTGGCCAATTCACTGGAGGAACCTGAGGCGATGCCGGCCATGCCGGTGGCGCCGCAGGCGCGCCGNATAAATCCGTCCTCGCCAATGTTAACGCGCCTGTATCACGAGGCGGTGGCCGATGGCAAACAGGCGTTGGCCGATCAACTGCGCAAGCTCTCCGGCTCCATGGGCCGGCCGATCCCGCGCCGNGTGGCCGCNGCGGAACCGCCCNCGGCGAAAGCAATGCGAATGGCCGATCCGGACGGCACAGAGCAGGCCAAGAAAATCACCGCATCCTTTCTCGTTTTTGTGGGTGAGCAAGGCGAACTGCTGGTGCCGCAGGGGCGTTTTGGGCAGTTTTTTGACAACCCTGCACGGCGCAAGTTTCGCGCGCGGCTCGAGGAATTTGTGCCAAGCTTGGTGGAGCTGAACGAGCAGGGAGTGGGTTATCTGGCGCTAGATGAGGGGATCATCGAGCTGGTGTGCACGCCGGTGGAGCAGGCCGGCGGTGGCCGCAAGGTGGGCACGCTGGTGCTGGGTTTTCCGCTCAGCAGCCGCGCGGAGATGGCACTTAACGATATCGGCGATTTGATGACCGGCATGTGGGTGGACGGCCGGCTGCACTCACGCGCTATTGCCCCGGCGGCAGTGGAGCCGGTGACCGGATGGCTGGAGGCGAACGCAGATGGCGAACAACCGGAGGACCGGGTGGATTTGGTGAGCATCAATGGCGATCCGTTCCGCATCTTTTACGCGCCGCTGGCGGGGGCAGCCGGCTTGCCGCAGGCGTACAAAGTGGGCATGTACTCGTGGGCCGAACCGCTCGCGGCCCAGGCGGATATCCGCTCGCAGGTGCTGATGCTCGGCGGCCTGATGGGATTGGCGGCGATGATCATGAGCTGGCTGATTTCGCTGGGGCTTTTCAAGCCGGTGCGGCGTTTATATAAGGCCACCCAGCTTCTGCGCGAGGGCGATTACGATGTGCGCGTGCCGGTGCGTAGCAATGACGAGCTGGGCTCGCTCGCGCAGGCGTTTAACCAGACGGCACAGGAGCTGGCGCTTAAGGACAAGTATCGCGACGTGCTCAACAAGGTGGCCGACAAGGCCGTGGCTGATCGCCTGATGAGTGACGAGGTGAATCTGGGAGGCGAAACGCACGGTATGACGGTGTTGTTTTGCGACATCCGGAAGTACACGGAGTTGACGCAAAATCTGGAGCCGGAGGAAACCGTGGCGTTGCTCAATGAGCACATGACGGCGATGACGTGGGTGATCCACGAGCACGGCGGGCTGGTCGACAAGTTTGTGGGCGATATGATTATGGCGGTGTTTGGCGCGACGGGCAGTGACCCGACCGCACCGGAACGGGCGGTGGCCTGTGCGCGGCACATGTTGCAGGAGCGCAAGGTGTTGAACATGCTGCGCGGGCAAGAGATCAATGTCGGCATTGGTATTGCCACCGGCCAGATGGTTGCGGGCTTTATCGGCTCGGAGGATCGTCTGAACTTCACGGTCATCGGTCAGGGAGCCAACCTCGCCAGCCGCCTCTGCACGGTGGCCAAGCCGATGGATATTTTGGTGGACGAGATCACCTGCGAAGCCGCCAAGGAAGGCCGGACGGCCGAGCCTCTGCCGCCCATGGAGATCAAGGGCTTCCGCGATCTGCAAGCTGTGTACCGCCTAAGTGATGAGGAAGCGCCACGTTCCGAAGCGGCTGACAAGCCCGTCTCAGCTTAGCAGACATCCGCAAAAAATGCCCCCATGGGAGGGCGAAGCTCCTGCTGAGCCGTGGTTTCGGAAGGGCAATAATTAAAGCTGCTCAGCAGGAGCTTCGCCTTCTCCAAATTTGACTCTCCGCAAATGGGCATGAAAAGCACCTCGCATTTTTCCCAAAGCAAGCCAAAAACAGCCAAAATTAGCCCTAAATTCCTTCGCGTTTTTGGCCGAATAATGTTATGACAGGGTGAATTGAGCGGACGTGGGGTCCGTCGAAATAAACAGCCAACCGGCCCAATAATCATGATCAAAATTCTCGGTGACAAATATCGGTTCTGCGACGGGGTTTCGCGGAGGAGTTTTCTGCAAGTCGGCGGCCTGACTTTGGGCGGCCTTTCGCTGCCGCAAATTCTCAATGCGGAAGCGCAGCAGGGCATTCGTAATAATCACAAGGCGGTGATCAACATCTTCCTGCCCGGCGGTCCTCCGCATCAGGACATGTGGGATCTCAAGCCCAATGCGCCGAAGGAGATTCGCGGTGAGCTAAATGAAATTTCCACGAACGTGCCGGGCATTCGCATTGGCGAGCTATTCCCGCGCATGGCGAAGATGATGGACAAGTTCACCGTCATCCGCTCGATCGTCGGCGCGAACGGCGGCCATGATGCGTGGCAGTGCCAGACCGGTCGTGACTCGAAGAGCAACCAGCCCGCCGGCGGTTGGCCGAGCATGGGCTCGGCGCTCAGCAAACTTTATGGCAGCGCCAAGGTCGGCGTGCCGCCCTTCGTCGGCCTTGCGCCGAACACCGGCCACCGACCGTGGGGCGACCCCGGCACCCCCGGTTTCCTCGGGCCGGCGCACAGCCCGTTCCTGCCGAACAAGGATGGCAACGCCAAGGAGGACATGCGCCTCAACGGCCTCACTATCGACCGCCTCGGCAGCCGCAAGAGTTTGCTCAACAGCTTCGACACGC
>PBFV01000002.1 GCA_002718935.1 Verrucomicrobiales bacterium | reverse complement strand
GTGGGTGTCGCTGGACCCCACCCCGGCGACGTTGTGGCCCCAGTTAAGCATAGCAAACCAGTCGCGGTACGGCGCCATATAATCGGATTGCATGGCGGCAGAGGTNACCACTTCCATCGCATCAAAACTATACGGCTCGCCATAAAGATTACGGCCAGTAACACGGTTAAAATGCTCGGGGGCCACTGGACTGAATCCACTATGAGTATTTCGCGGATGATTCAGGACAATAACCCGCACATCCGGCGTAGCGCGAATAGCCGGAATGAGCTTACTCCAATCCGTAAGTTTGGCGTCTGGCACAGCGCTGCTAGGCACGATGGGGAACGCGTTGAAATGGCCGGCATTGGTGGTGACTTCATTTCCCGTTACTGCTGTAAAAAAGGCCGTGGTGCCAGTGGTTTTTTGCACGGGTCGATAGTCGGCATGATGATTATGGTCGGTGGCCACAGCAAACTCAATGCCTTCTCCAGCAATAGTATGCATACGCTCCACTTCAGAAGAATCACCATGCCCGCTGCGGGTGAGCGTGTGGATGTGCGTGTCCGTAGCAACCAATCCCGGCGTGGGCACTTCGTGACGCAGTACCAACTTTACTCGCGCTGGATTGCCCTTATTCACCGTGACAGTTTGCTTGGCTACACTGTATTCAAACCCACGGGAAGCATAGATCGTGTATTGTCCCGGCTGGAGATTCAGTCGGAGGTTACCACTGCTCAAGTATATCACGCCTGGCCGATGGGCTAGTTGCTGATTTGGTTCTGGTAGCACTGCCGCCAGTGCATCGTGTTCATTTACCACTGTGATTCGACAGGGGATTGAGTGGTCGTTTTTTTTGTTTGTCACCGCCACCGTAAGGGCTGCAGAAAACAATTGCTCGGGCGACCGAGCGGTTAATTTAACGGGCCCAACCTCAATGTCATCCGTGGTTTTAGGTGCCACGATGGAGAGTATGTTTTCACCCGCACGCAATTTACCGGCCGGCACGGTGATGGAATGAACCAGCTTGGAATCGATGTTTAACAGATACCCGATGCGCTGGTTGTTCAGCAGCACGGGCCATCGNGCTTTCACCTGCCGTTGNCGAATCAGGAGCGTTTGAGGTTGNGCNTTGGGCATGGCCTCAAACTTGATATCCAACCGGCGTCCATGTGCCTGACTCTTTGCAAATTCCTCCCATTCGGGAAACCCTGGCGTCCCGAGGTGATAGACCCTAGCATCCAGTGTGCGAATTGCTTCCGCGGCATTGTTGGCTTGAGCGAAGAAGCTGGCCACCAGAATAAACAGAAATCGGTGCATGCCCCATCATCGGCACTGCAATGGACTCCTGCAAGCACCCCTTGAAGAAATTGAAGAGCTAAGCAACCGCCACCATNTCNTCCTCAGGGGGGAGCAAANGTGGTGAGATCNATGCCNTCNACGGCNGCCNNNTATTCCTCNAAGCTNGGNGTGCGGCCNAGGANNGCNGANAGCACGACNACCGGNGTNGANGANAGCANCGATTCGCCTTTCTTTTNGGTGGANTCTTCCACCACNCGNCCCTGNAANAGCCGNGTNGANGTNGCCATNACGGTGTCGCCTTTCTCGGCNTTNTCCTGATTACCCATNCACANGTTGCAGCCNGGNCGCTCGAGNTACATCATNTTTTNGTANTCCAACCGCGCGNCGCCTTTNGGNGCATCATCNTTNAACTCGAANCCGGANTATTTCTGCAGCGTATCCCAGTCGCCTTCCTCCTTGAGTTCNTCGATNATATTNTAGGTGGGNGCNGCNACCACNANNGGGGCNTTGAATTCNACNCNNCCNTGTTGNNGNTCNAGGTTGCGCANCATTTGGGAAACGATTTTCAAATCGCCCTTGTGNACCATGCAGGAGCCCACGAAGCCNAGGTCAACGTGCTTCTCGCCCTTGTAATACGAGAGCGGGCGTATCGTGTCGTGCGTGTAACGCTTGGAAACGTCATCGTTGTGCACATCCGGATCGGCGATCATCGGCTCGACCACTTGATCAAGGTCCACGGTGAATTCCGCGTAGTAATTGGCATCGGCATCTGGGGTGAGTGCCGGCTTTTCACCGGACCGAATTTCGGCAATGCGTTTCTCCGCGCTGTCAACCAAGCCTTGGAGAACCTGTTTCTCGTTGTCCATCCCCTTCTCGATCATGATTTCGATCCGGCGCTTGGCGATTTCCAGCGACTCGATTAGCGTGTCATCCTGCGAAATACAAATGGACGCCTTGGCCTTCATCTCGGCGGTCCAGTCGGTAAAAGTAAATGCCTTGTCCGAAGGTAACGTGCCGATGTGGACCTCTATCACGCGGCCTTGGAACACATTTTCGCCGCCAAATTTATCCAGCATCTGGTCCTGCGTGGCGTGCACCACGTCACGGAAATCCACAAACGGCTTCAGGTCGCCCTTGAAGGTCACCTTCACCGATTCGGGAATGGGCATGGACGCCTCACCGGTGGCCAGTGCCAGCGCGACCGTTCCGGAGTCGGCCCCGAATGCCACCCCCTTGGACATGCGCGTGTGCGAATCGCCACCAATGATGATCGCCCATTCATCCACGGTGAGATCATTGAGAACCTTGTGGATGACATCCGTCATGGCATGATATTCACCTACCGGATCGCGCCCGGTGATCAGGCCGAAATCATTCATGAACTTCATGAGACGCGGAATATTGGCCTGCGCTTTCTTGTCCCAAACCGAAGCGGTGTGGCAGCCGGATTGGTAGGCGGCATCGACGATCGGTGAAATGACCGTGGCGGCCATGGCTTCCAATTCCTGGGAGGTCATCAGGCCCGTGGTGTCCTGCGAGCCGACAATGTTCACCTCTACGCGCACATCCGAGCCCGCGTGCAAAACTGAACCCTCGGTTACTCCCACGGCGTTGCGGTTGAAGATTTTTTCCACGGCCGTCAGCCCCTGCCCCTCATGGGATATTTCCTTGGACGGCGCAAACACCGTCTGCAAATCAACCCCTAAAGTTTTAGCTGCAAAGGCTTGCAGCTTTTTGCCGAAGACTACCGCATACGAGCCGCCGGCCTTGATGAATTCTACCTTTTGCGGCGTCAGCGCACTCGAAATATCAATCAGTTCCTCATCGCCGTTGTAGAGTTTTTTCTCCTTGGTGTTGATGGTCAGCACCGTACCGGTGTCTACGGGATAAACCTGCTCCAATTCCGGATCACCGTTTTCATCGAGGACCGCGTTACCCTCGGCATCCTTTTTCTTTTTCCAATTCTTAAGATCAATGCCAATTCCGCCGGTCACGCTAACCGTCGTCAGAAAGATCGGAGAAATGCCGTTGGTGCCGGCTACCACAGGGAAGATGTTGACGAAAGGCACATAAGGGCTTGCTTGCTTGCCGGTCCATAGGGCGACGTTATTCACGCCGGACATCCGTGATGAACCTACGCCCATCGTGCCCTTCTCGGCGACCAACATCACGCTCTTGCCAGAATGCTCCGCCTGCAGTGCCTTGATTTCATTTTGGGCCGTTTCGGAGATCATGGATTTGCCATGCAACTCACGATCCGACCGCGAGTGCGCTTGATTCCCTGGCGAAAGCAAATCGGTGGAGATATCCCCCACCCCGGCGACATACGCCACCACCTCAATTTCCTCCGGCACCTCCGGCAGTTTCGTGAAAAACTCCGCAGCCGCATAGCTTTGCAAAATGTCCTTGGCGATTTCATTTCCGTTCTGGAATGCCACCGCCAGCCGCTCGGTATCCGCCTCGTACAGATACACCTGCGTTTTCAACACCGCCGCTGCCTGCCCGGCAATCGATGTATCCTCGCCCAAGGCGAGATTGAGCAGCACCTCAATCGAAGGCCCGCCCTTCATGTGAGANAACAATTCAAACGCATACTCCGGCGTGATCTCGGGCACCTCCACCCCGCCTAGAATAATCTCCTCCAGAAAACGCGCCTTCTCGCCCGCTGCACTCGTGGTGCCGGGCAAGGTATTGTAGATCAGGTAATGCAGCGAATCCGCACGGTGCTCATGGTCCGGATCCTTGATTTGCTCGATGACCGCCGCCACCAGCTCAGCCCCATCAATTGGCTTGGGATTCAGCCCCTGCGCTTTTCGCGCCTCCACTTCTGCAATATATTCCTGATAAATACTCATTTCAGCTCCATGAAAATACCGATGAGCCCACTCATTCGGTGCCCTTAAAATGAAGGAGAATGGTAGCCCATGTCAAGGAGGCTACTCAATGAGGATCTCGGAGACGCGACCTTTTTTGAGGCGAAAGATAGCCGTGGTGTAGCGGTCGCCACTGGCAGGATCTTGAATGCGCAGGCCACGATAAGTCCATGCAGTGTCATCGGATTGGTCCGGATCGCCAAACACCCGGCGCAGGGTGTTGATCGGTTTATCGCGGTAAATTACATCGATGCGATTGGCGCCGCTGCCCCGGTTCCACAGCATCCGCCGCCCGAGCATCTGGTTGCGCACATTGGCCGTGGCGGCGTTGATGCGCGTTCCATCAAGGTTCCAGCCCGGCAATTGGCGCGGTGTGCCGGCGCGGCTCCATTCACGATGAGCCGTCAACGCGCGATTCCGGTATACCTTTTCGCTGGCGAGCTTGCCGTCGGGCCACCAACTGCGCCAAGTCCCCTCGGGCACGCCATTGCGGTAATGCTCCTCAAAACTTTTCCCGCCTTCCGGCCACCAATCAATCACCGGCCCGTGCTTCACTCCGGCACGATACGTGGTGAGGCTCTGCCGTTGGCCGTTGCGATAATAATAAGTAGCGTTACCGTCCAGCTTACCGATTAGGTAGGTGAAAGTGGATCGCAACTTGCCGTTGGAATACCAAAATCGGGCCGCACCATGTTGAATACCCTTGCGATAATAGGCCTCGGAAAGTTGCACGCCATTGAATGCCGTCTCGCCGGCTCGGCCACTGTAGGGCACAGTCTGGCCGGGCATGTACCACAGCCCGTCACCGCGCTGCTCGAGCTTCTGCCCATCCTGCGCCAAAGCTGACCATGCGAGGCCACACGCTACCACTGTCAATCGCGCCACCATCCGTTGGGAAACCTGCCACAATTTGTCGTGTTTTTCAATGCAACAGCCATGAAACTGCGTCCGTGAAACGCTCCGATTTCACCTTCCCGCCGCCCAACGAGTCCGATACGCCGAGAAATGATATGGCCAGTATCTGCTATTGGCTCGGCGTGGGTTCCATTTGGTTTCTGCCGTTGGCGTCGGTGAGTATTGTGCTGGGAATCATTGCGCTGAACAAAATCAAGGATAGCCAAGGCGCTCTCTCCGGCCGCAACTGGGCAATTCAAGGCATCGGCATTTCCACTTTTGCCATCGTGATGATGTCCGCCATCATTTACCTGGGCGGTAAATACGCGTGGGGTTGGTGGTAAAAAAACGGGAGGCCCGAAGGCCTCCCGCGCGAAACTCTGTTTGTCCGCTTAGTTAAGCTTGGCGAGCGTTTCCTTTACCGCGTCAAAATTCGGCAGCTCCAGCGGCGTCTCGGTTTGCTCGGCATATTGCACGGTGCCTTCCTTGTCGATCACGAAGGCCGCGCGGGCGCTGACACTGCCCAACCCGATGAGGTCGTCCAGCAACACGCCGTAATCCTTGGCGGTTTGCTTGTTCAAATCACTGGCGAGAGTCACGCCGATGTTTTCCTTCTCGGCCCATTGGCCCTGCGAGAACGGGCTGTCCACACTCACAGCGATCACGTCGGCATTGAGCTCACCGTAGCTGCCGAGGCCGGCGGTGATGTCGCACAGCTCGCCAGTGCAAACGCCGGTGAAAGCGAGCGGCACAAAAAGCACCACAGTGTTTTTCTCGCCAAAATTGGCGCTGAGCGTCACGTCCGTGAGGCCAAAATCATTCTTTTCGCCGGGGCCGTTGCTGGATTTGAGGGTGAAATCAGGGGCTTTGGAGCCTACTTCGATAGCCATAATTTAAAATATTGGGGTTGGAGTCTGTTTGGTCGGGCGCGTTATAGGCGCGGGACGCNGGGCTGTCAAACCGCAAAAAACTGTAACGACCACGACAAAAACCCCGTCTGACTTTACGAACGGACCGTTTTGGATTATGTTCCTGAAGAGGAGCGCGAAGGTCGCGGATTGTTGTCATGAAGATTTCCAAGAAACGCAAGGGGTTTACCCTGATCGAATTGCTGGTGGTCATCGCCATCATCGGCATCCTCGCCAGCCTGCTCTTGCCTGTTCTGGGCCGGGCAAAAAAGAAGGCCCGTTCGATGAAGAGCATGAACAACCAGCGCAATCATGCCGCCGCATACACCAGTTATCTGGGAGACAATGACGGCAACTATCCGCGTGTAGCCGGCCCGGCCAGCGTAGGCGGGGTCACCGGCCAGGCCATAGGCCTCGGCGGCAAGCCACTACCCAGCATTGTTTCCCGCCTGTACGGCGCCTCGGTGCCCACAGAGCAACGNCCCCTGAACCAGTACATTGGGAATGATGAATCTAGCTTGAAGGTGTTTGAAGATCCCGCGGACGTCGGCGGCGGCGCCTACAATGTACCGAACTGTTTCCTGTCCTTCGGTAACAGCTACCAACCGCAAGTGGCTGATGACATGTTTCGCGTGCAGCACGTGCTGGGTGAGCTCACTGAAAAGGAAGGTAGCCGCGAAGCCACCTCCATGCACGAGCAGGATCTGGATGGCAGCCCTTCAAACAAAATTATCCAAGGCGATTGGAACTGGCCCTACGACCGCGTGGATGCGTGGCACGGCGAGGAAGGTCAGGGCCGTCATCTCATGCTTTATGCCGACGGCCACGTGGAGGCGTTTGTTTTCCCGCCCACCTCGGTGATGACCAACTGGTTCCTCGCCCCGCCGCCGGATCCCAATTACATCTGGTGGTAAACGAGTAAGTTTTCCCACGGCGGGTTCAGCCCGCCTTTTTTTGTGCCTTTAATTCCGCCGCCGTTTCGCTCTGCGAATAATATTCGTCCAGCGGAAAACATCCGCTCGGCAGCCCCTTACGTGGCGCGGTGGTGCAGTCGCTAAAGGTCCGGCAAATCTTTCGTTTCTCCAATGTGCGACCATGAATGGCGTCATCCAAAATATCCGGATAACTCAAAACGACCCGCCCCAGCCCAATTAAATCCGTCCAGCCCTGCCGCAGCAACGCCTCGCTGACGGCCGGCAAAAATTCCTGCAAATAACTCAATCCGGAGGACACGATGGCCATGCCTTCCGGCAGCTTCGCTTTGAGCTGGCGCACCACTTCGATTTGCGCTGCCACATCCACCAGCGGATCATACGCCGGTTGATATCCGTCGCTCGGCGGAAATGCCGCCGGTCGTTGAAGATGCGGTGTGTAGTAAGGTGAACCCGCCGTGGTATTCAACAGCTTAATGCCCAGTTCACCGCACAGTTCAGCAAAAGCAAAAGTTTCATCCAGATCAATTTGTTTGGGATCATTCTGATTCACGCCAAACTGATATGGAAACGGCGTACTGTGCTCCTCGGGAATGCCCGGGCCCAATTTGCCGGGTTGCGACCGAGCGGGATCCGGCCGATGCGGCACCTTGTCAAACATGCTCAAGCGCACCGCCAAATCGATGTCATTCCCGTCGGCCCGAATGCCAGTGATGATGTCGCGAAGGATACGCGTGCGGTTTTCAAAGCTGCCACCAAAACGCCCCTCGCGAGTGTGCGCGCCAAGAAATTCATGTAGCAGATAGCCGTGGCAATGCTTGATGTCCACAAAATCCGCGCCGATCTCACGGGCCAATCGAGCGGCCTTCACAAAGTCACCGATGAGTCCTTCAACTTCTGCGTCTGTCCAGACCATTTCCTCCGTCACGCCAAACTTGACATCAAGAATCGGGTGCCGATATGCCACGCGCGGCTCAAAGGTAAATTTCTCGTTCGGCTTNCAGAACCGTCCGGAATGNGTGAGCTGAAAGCCGAGCACCAAATCNTCGGTGCTCCCAAACCGCTCCGCGTGTGTCGCCAGCAGCAAACTGCGCAGCTCGGAAATTCCGTCGGCATTGGATTCGTTGAGGATGAGTTGATTCGGATTTGCCCTTCCATCCGGCCGCACCGCCATCGCCTCGGCCCCACAAATCAATTTTGCCCCGCTCTCGGCAAACCGCTGCCAGCGNCGCCGCATGGGATCGGTCACGCCCCCGGAGGTCGTGCCGTCCCAACCCTCCATCGGATGCAACGCTATGCGGTTGCCAATCGTTTTGCCATTAACGGTAAGCGAATCGAGCGACTGGCNCATCGNTGAATTTNCATNAGCGCCCTCGTCTTCGCAGGGAATTTNCACCCCCAAAGAAGCAACATNTTCGCGAAACGCTTGAACCGTCTTTAACGACGGGATTCGCGTCAGCTTGAACGGNTCGCTCATTCGGAAGGGTATTGGTCAGCGATGTGNCGCAAAATTTCGCGATCACTTTCGGGGCGCTCAGGCGACTGNGGATGTGTGCGGTCGCAATCGATNAANCCGCGCAGTTTCAGAAACATNGCTGCCGAATGCTTNTAAGCCGGCACCGGCGGGCGGAAGGTGAGGAAACCGAGGTATTGCAACCAGTCGTTTAATTCATAGAAAGCCGGATTACCGGCAGCCCACGCGGCATCGCGCCGGGCAAATATGTCCGGGGCAAAGGTGCTTAAGCCCAGCAGGTAATCGCTGCCATACATCACCATATCGATGGCCAGATCGTTGCCGGTAAAAACACGGAAGTCCGGTCGAACTTCGTCCCGCAACATCAACCGCTGCCACTCTAGCTCGCGATTGAGGGAGGAATGTTTAGAGCCGATTAACCGCTCAACGCCAAGCAGCCCGCGATACACCTCGAGCGAATAAATTTTGCCGAACGGTGCAAACAAATTGCTCAACTCAAAGCCAATAATGGCATCTACACTCGCGGCGAGCTGTTTATAGCCGGCCACGATGGCGTCGTCACCATGACCGGTGAGGCCGAAGGACTGAAAAATTACCGGCGTGCCACCGTGCTTTTGAATCATGTCCATTTGGCGGCGGTATTCGTCCGCGTTGAAAGGAGCGCCAGGTTCATCGCCCACAAAAGCGCCGGCCACGAAGTCGTCAGTCACTGCGCGAGTCAATTCCAGCGCCCGGGTTCGTGTGGCGTCATCAATGAGGTTGCCAAATCCCGTGTCCATGTTCACCGCGGGAGCAAGGCCGGCGGCCACGGTGCGCTGCACGTGCGCGCTGAAGGCGGGCCAGTCCGGGTCGCCGTTTTCCTGAAAGGGAAGCAGGATGGCGGAAATGCCGCGGATGCGGCGCCGCGGGCGGATCAGTGAAACAGGGTCGAGCGCCTCAGCGTCCACAACATTTTTTGTATTTTTTGCCGCTGCCACATGGGCAAGGGTCATTGCGGCCCACACGCGGGGCGGAACGGGCGGCGCGCGGGCGGGCTTCCTCTTCGGTGACCTCGGCGTTCACCTCGCTGACGAAGTTGCCAGTCTTGGCGATGGAGGGATCGAGCCCGAACACATCAGCCATTTGCTGGCTGGCACGGGAATCCAACTGGCGCAATAGATTGGTGACCGACTCGAGGCTAGAGGCGTTGGCAAACATGCTGCCGCACACCTCTTCTTTCACCATCCCCATCAGTCGCACAAACATATCGCGCGCCTCGGTCTTGTATTCCACAAGGGGGTCTTTTTGGCCGTAGGACCGCAGATGCACGCTCTCGCGCAGGGCGTCCATCTCGTAAAGGTGCTCGCGCCATAGGCGGTCGATGGAATTCAAAATGGTGCGGTGCTCCTGATAGCCAAGGGCTTCCGGATCTTCCGTGGTAATTTTGATTTCGTATATGTCACGTACGGCGTGAATGATGCACCCGCAGATGGCGTATTGATCCTCATTAAGGCCGTCAAACAGCGAGCCCTCGGCGGGCTGCTCGGTGCCCGTGCGGCCGGCCTCGCGTAAATCCTCTTCACTGAGGCCAATTGGAAAAGTTTGATTTACCCAAAGCGCCAGCCCGGAAAAATCCATGCCTTCTTCACCGCTAAACTCGGGGTTAATGTGTCCGGCCACCCGGTCCACGACCACCTCTTCAACGATGTCGAACATCAGTTCGCGCACTTCTTCGCCATGAATGATGGCATTGCGAAAGCCGTACAGCTCCTCGCGCTGCTTGTTCATCACGTCGTCGTACTCCAGCGTGCGGCGGCGGGATTGGTAATGGTGTTGCTCCACCCGCTTTTGCGCCGTCTCGATTGAACGGTTGAGCAGCGGGTGGGAAATCTCTTCATCTTCCTGCATGCCCACCTTTTGGAGCATGCCGGTCATTTTTTCGCTGTTGCCATACAAGCGCATGAGGCGGTCCTCAAGGCTGAGGAAAAAGTGTGAGCTGCCGGGATCCCCCTGACGCGCGCAACGCCCGCGCAACTGGCGGTCAATTCGGCGGGATTCATGGCGTTCGGTGCCCAGTACGTGCAGGCCGCCGATCTCCGCAATGCCCTCGTTCAATTTAATATCCGTTCCCCGACCGGCCATGTTGGTGGCAATGGTGACCGAGTTTTTGTGCCCGGCACGCGCGACGATCTCTGCCTCCTGCTCGTGGAATTTGGCGTTCAACACGGTATGTTTAATCCGCTCTTTTTCCAGCAGGCGCGACAGTAATTCACTGGTTTCCACGGCCACCGTGCCCACGAGCACCGGCCGGCCCTCTTCGTGCAGGCGCTTCACCTCAGCGACCACGGCGTGGTATTTCACTTTTTCCGTGAGGTATACCGAGTCATTGTCATCATCACGCTGGTTGGGGCGGTTGGTGGGAATCACCAGCACGCCAAGGCGGTAAATGTCGAAAAATTCGTTGGCCTCCGTCTCCGCGGTACCGGTCATGCCGGCCAACTTGGTGTACAGCCGGAAATAATTCTGAATAGTGATCGTGGCGTACGTTTGCGTTTCCTCTTCGATGCGCACACTTTCCTTGGCCTCCACGGCCTGATGCAGGCCATCGCTCCAGCGGCGGCCTTCCATTGGGCGCCCCGTATTTTCATCCACGATGATCACCTTGTTATTCTGCACAATATACTGCACTTCCTTCTCGTACAGACAGTAGGCCTTGAGCAACTGCGAGGTGACATGAATACGCTCGGCACTGACTTCAGCTGCCGATTGCACGGCTTGTTTGGCGGCGAGCTTTTGCTGGTTGGAAAGTGATTCATCGTGATCGATCTCGTGGTGCTGGGTGACCACATCCGGCATGGTAAAGGCTTCCGGATCGCCCGGGCTCATCAACGCGCGGCCTTTTTCTGTGAGGTCCGCATCATGCCGCTTTTCATCGATGGCAAAATAGAGCTGCTCTTTTTCGGCGTAGAGCGCTTTCTTTGTTTGATCCTTGTGCAGTTCCATCTCAGCCGCTTCGAGGCGCAGACGGTTGGCGGTATCCACCTTGGCCTCAAGCAGGCCCGGGTGTTTCGGTTGGCCGGATTGAACGCGGTACAACAGCACGCCGATTTGATGATCCAATTCCTCGTTCTCACCATTCTCGCCGGCTTGTGCCGCGAGCTGTTTGGCTTCCGCCAAAAACTTTTCGCACAACCGTTTTTGCTGCCGCCACAATTCCTGAATCTTGGGCTTCAACTCAGTATACATGCCCTGATCTTTTTTCATGATCGTTGGGCCACTGATGATCAAGGGGGTCCGGGCTTCATCGATAAGAATGGAGTCCACCTCATCGACGATCGCAAAGTAATGACCGCGCTGCACCTGTTCCTCCGCACTCTGCGCCATGCCGTTGTCGCGCAGGTAATCAAAGCCAAACTCGGAGTTCGTGCCGTAGGTGATGTCACAGTAATACTGCTCGCGCCGCACGGAGGGATGTTGCTGGTTTTGGATGCAACCAACGGTGAGGCCTAGAAAACGGTACACCTGCCCCATCCATTCACTGTCACGCGCGGCCAAGTAATCATTCACCGTCACCACGTGCACTCCACGGCCGGACAGGGCGTTTAGATAAACGGGCAGGGTCGCAACAAGCGTTTTGCCTTCGCCCGTGGCCATCTCCGCAATGTTGCGCTTGTGCAGGGCGTAGCCGCCGATGAGCTGCACGTCGAAATGAACCATCTCCCATTTCTGCTCATGGCCGCGCAGGTCGAAGACCGTCCCACGATCGGTTAGCCGGCGGGCGGCTTCTTTCACCACGGCGAAGGCTTCCGGCATAATCTCATCCAACCGGTCCGCCAATTTTTGGTCATCCGTGTAACCGCCCAATTCATCCTTCCAAGCCGTTGTCTTGGCCCGCAACTGATCGTCGGTCAGCCCCTTAAGCACATCTTCAAACGCGTATACGGCCGGAATCAAATCCGATTCGATTCGCTTTACTTCACGTTCGTTCTTCGTGCCGAATAATTTCTTGATGAATCCAATCATGCCCAATCAATCGAGAAACGGGGAAACTAGGCGGTTTTTGCCGAAAGGTCAAAGCAAACCGGCGCGATCTCAGGCTATTATGCCAAATGCTTGGCGGCTTCCTCAGGGGAGGTGCCATCATGGACGAGAGCCATCAGGGCGCGAGTCATGCCGCCGGGGTTTGCGTGCTGGATGATATTGCGACCGTAAACGATGCCACGGGCGCCCTGCCCCAGAATGGCGTGGGTGCGCTGGAGAATTTCTTCATCGCTCACCCGGCCGCCGCCACGGACGAGCACAGGGATATCGCCAGCCATCTCAATGACTTGATGATAATCCTCAGGATTATCCGTGGGATCAGCCTTGATGACGTCCGCACCCAGCTCGCACGCCTGCCGGACGAGCGGCATGATCTTGCCTAGATCGCCATCAACCTGATAACCACCGGCCTCGGCATTGGGTTTGAACACGAGCGGCTCGATCATCAACGGCATAGCCAGCGCATCGCACTGCGGTTTCAGGTCGAGTATGTTTTGGATGCAATCATCGGTGACCTCTGGCGCGCCAGGAATGCGAAAGAGATTCACCACCACACAGGCGGCATCCAATCGCACCGCCTGCTCGGCGGCATCCTCAATCACGCGGCTGAATAAATGATCGGGCAAATCCGTGCCGTATACATTGGCCACATCTGTACGCAGCACGAGCGCAGGCTTTTGTTTGCCTGGAATCTGCTGCAACAGGCGAGCCTGACCGACGGTCAATTGAATGGCATCCGGATCAGCTTCTACCAGCGTCTGTACGGCGGCCTCAAGGTTCTCGATGCCCTGCAAAAAACTATGCTCGTTGAAAAAACCGTGATCCACCGCTACATCAAAGCAGCGGCCTGATTTCGCGTTGAACAGTCGGTTAAGTCGGAATGCCTTCATGGGAAGGCGCGTTTATACATACGCCCGGAGGCCGTTGCGAGCGGCGAATTGCCGATTGCCAGTCTGGCAAAATGCGATTCCTAGCCAGCCCCTCCTGCTCAACCACCAGCCAGAATGTTAATGTTGAGGTCTGGTTTCAATAGTTTGTTGTGACTTTGCGAAAATGTCTTAAAATCCCACGTTTAATCTGCGCAAAACTTCGTTTGGACTCATTAAGGTCAATCACTGTACGCTGTCCCCATGAGCGAGGAATTCCGGCTGGTATCAGTAGCGGAGCTGTTGACACAGAATGGAGTCGCAGTGGGTGAACGCGTGCGACTGCAGGGTTGGGTACGTACACGGCGCGATTCAAAGGCGGGGCTATCGTTTGTGCAGTTACACGATGGTTCATGCTTCGACCCGGCACAAGTGGTCGCGCCCGGAGAATTAGATAATTATGCCAGCGTGGTGCAGCATCTGACTACCGGCTGTTCAATTATTGCTGAAGGAGAAGTGGTGGCGTCTGAAGGAAAAGGGCAAAGCGTTGAGCTGCAGGCCACGCGGATTGAGCCGGTGGGCATGGTGGATGATCCGGAAACGTATCCCATGCCCGCCAAGCGGCATACCTTTGAGTATTTACGTGAGCAGGCGCATCTTCGAGTCCGTACCAATGCCTTTTCTGCGATGGCGCGTGTACGGCATTGTTTGGCAAACGCCATCCATCGTTACTATCACGAGAACGGCTTTTACTGGGTGCACACGCCGATTGTGACCGGCAGCGATTGTGAAGGAGCCGGCGAGATGTTCCGAGTGAGCACGCTGGATCTCGAAAACCTCCCACGCACGGAAGCGGGCGCAATTGATTTTGCGCAGGATTTTTTTGGCAAGGAAACCAACCTCACCGTTTCCGGCCAGTTGAATGTGGAGAGCTACTGCCTCGCCTTGAGCAAGGTGTACACCTTCGGGCCGACCTTTCGTGCGGAGAACTCCAATACCTCGCGGCATCTTGCGGAGTTTTGGATGATCGAGCCGGAGATTGCGTTTGCCGATTTGTCCGACGATGCCGACTTAGCGGAGGATTTTTTGAAAAGCATCTTCCGCACACTACTGAATGAGCGCGGCGATGACATGGCCTTCTTCCAGCAACGAGTGGATAAGGGATGCATCGAGCGACTAGAGAAATTCGTTGAGGCCAGCTTTGAGCGGATGGATTACACCGATGCCATCGCGCGACTTGAGAAGGCTGTCGCGAATGGGCACAAGTTTGAGTTCCCAGTAAAATGGGGGATGGACCTGCAAAGTGAACACGAGCGGTGGCTCACGGAGGAGCATATTGGCCGGCCGGTAGTGGTGATGAATTACCCTAAAGACATCAAGGCCTTCTACATGCGCATGAATGATGATGGCAAAACCGTTGCGGCGATGGATGTGCTGGCACCGGGCATAGGAGAGATTATTGGCGGTTCCCAACGCGAAGAACGCCTTGATGTGCTGGATGCCAGACTTGATGAACTGGGTCTAGATAAGGCTGATTACTGGTGGTACCGCGATCTACGCAAATACGGCACCGTCCCCCACGCCGGCTTCGGCCTCGGCTTCGAGCGCACCCTCATCTACGCCACCGGCATGGCCAATGTGCGCGATGTGATTCCGTTTCCAAGGACGCCCCGCTCAGCCGCTTTTTAATTGTCACGCGGAGGCGCATAGCCGCGGAGAAATGAATTAACTATCTCCGCGCCTCCGCGTGCAAATTCAAGAATTGAAGTTTCCCCGATAATCTGCTACTTAGTAGATCATGCGGAGATCTCCTTTTATGCGAAAACCCATTCCCGAGCGTAAAATCCTTTTCCTCGATATCGATGGCGTTTTGAAAACTTACTCCGATCACTCCACCGTTTTTACGGAGAGTTGCGTGAACGAATTGAAACGCATCGCACAAGAAGTGCCTGACATGCGCATCGTGATCTCCTCAACTTGGCGGGAAAAATTTGGCCTTTTTCGCGTGGGCTGGGTTTGGCACCACCACGGCTTGCCTGAAGAGTGGGTGATTGATCGCACGCCGGTGAAGCTTTTTGACTCACGCGGCATCGAAATCCTTTCGTGGCTAAATGAGGCCGGGCCTATGTACGGAGTAGTGCCCGATGCCAAGTTTGCTGTGCTGGAAGATGAAGCAGATTGGATTTTTCCGGACATCCCGAAGGAGAACGCCTTCATCTGCGATCCGGCCAAAGGGTTAACCCAGCGCTTAGCCTCGCGGGTTATTCAGTATTTGAAAAACGACTAGTTATCCTGCTCGCCCTCTTCCGATTCGCTGACTTCACCGTGTTCGCCTAATTCTCCAAAGGAAACTATTTTGCCGTCGACCAGTCGCATTTCGAATTTGCGGTCGCGGTCACGAATTTTGCCCACCCCAAACACACCGATGTACAGGGCTGACTCATTGTAATAGAGATGCTCCACATTACCCTTGGCAGACACGCGATTGGGCTTGCCCAGAATCTTGATGGCTTCAGCACGCTCCATGCCCACCTGAATGTCATTAAAGGTGACTTGTTTGCTTGGAATCACCACGCAGCCCGCAAGCAGCAGGGCACTCAGGAAGGGTAATAAGAATTTCATCGGTAATTGAGTTTAAGCATTGGCGGGCTG
>PBFV01000001.1 GCA_002718935.1 Verrucomicrobiales bacterium | reverse complement strand
GTGCCTTTGCTGATGCCGGTGATGTCCTCGGCCAATTCCACGGCGCGGCCGAAGTCACCCAGCTCATCGACCATGCCCAGTTTCTTGGCTTGGGTGCCGGTGAGGATGCGGCCATCAGCGAAATCTTTCCAGTCATCCGCGAGTGGCAGGGCGGTTTTGCTTTCGCGCGTACCATCCTTGGCTCGGCCTTTCTCGATGACCGCCACAAATTTGTCGTAGGTCTCCATGATAAAATCATCGAGGATTTTCTTTTGCTCGGGCGTGGTTTTTTCGGGCGGGCCAAAAGGATCAAGCATGTCCTTGTTTTTGCCGCTCTTATAAGTGACAGGCTGCACGCCCACCTTGTCCAGCAGGCCATGCAGGTTGAGCGATTGCATGATAACGCCGATGGAGCCGGTGATGGTCAGTTCATTGGCCACGATGAGCTGGCACGGGGCAGCCACATAATAGCCGCCGCTGGCGGCGAGACCTTCCATGCAGGCGATGACGGGTTTTTCAGTTTCGTTTTGAAACGCCTCAATGGATTTGGCGATCTTGTCCGAAGCCATCACTTCGCCGCCGGGAGAATCAATGCGCAGGATGACGGCCTTGATTCGGTCATCGGCCGCGGCGAGGTCGAGCTGTTTTTGGATGCGCGCGGGCATGTTGTCGCCAACAGACAAGTAGCTGCTGATCATGCCCCGCACATCCACTACGGCGATGCGGTTTTGCATGTCTCCATTGCGCATGGTCACTTCCGTGTAGGTGGAAGTGTTGGGCATGGCAAGCGCGTCGCTTATGGAATTGAAAAACCACGCGGTGAGGATGAATCCACCGGCCATGAGGAAAAAGAGGAACAGGAACACGTACCGTGCCGTGCCGTGGCGCTGGGGGGGCGGACCGATCTGAGGGCCCATTTGTTGGGGCGGCAGGACAGGCGGCGCAGATTGGTTGTCGGGCTCTTTCATGGCCGGAAGATACCGCTGGATGCGTCGCCCAGCAAGCCCCTGCCGGCGCCCATTTGCCCCTTGACGGTCTCGAGCCGAGGGCCTATTTTAGTCCGGACAGGTAGGTTTGGGCTGGGTTCGCCAGCTAGGACGAGTCGGTTTAATACCGGCTTTTTTGTTCCCCGCATGGGGTGAAACCACTTGGCGCCAAGCGCCGCAGGCTTATGGAAAATGGAGTTAATAGTGCCGAATTACAGGCACTTTTGGATTATTACGAGAAGGAGAAGGGCATCAGCCGCGAGGCCTTGAACGAGGCTATTCGCGAAGCACTCGAGGCTGCCGCACAAAAGGCAGTTGGCGCCAGCCGCGAGCTCCGCGTGGAGACGGACCCAAAGACCGGCCAGATTCGTGCCTTCGCCAAACTGTTGGTGGTCGATCGGGTAAACAATCCGCAGGATGAGATTTCGCGATTTGACGCGCTGCAGATTGTTGATGAGGCAAATGTGGGCGATGAGATCGAGAAGGAAGTGACCCCCACTGGCTTCGGTCGCATTGCCGCGCAATACGCCAGCCAAAACCTCAAGCAACACATTCGCCGCGCCGAGAAGGCGCTCATCTACGAGGAATTTAAAGACCGCGCCGGTGACATCGTGCGCGGCACCGTGCGCCGTTTTGAGCGCAGTGATGTCATCATCGATCTCGGTCGCTACGAAGCCGTGCTGCCCAACCGCGAGCGCGTGCCGATTGAAGAATACCAGCCGGGCGAGCAACTGCGCTGTTACGTGAAAGCGGTGGAAGACGGCGGCCGCGGGCCGGAGATTGTGCTCTCACGTTCGGCCCCGGATTTTGTCGTGAAACTTTTCACGCTGGAAGTTTCGGAAATTGCTGACGGCACCGTGGAAATTGTGGCCGTGGCGCGTGAACCGGGCTGGCGCACCAAGCTGGCTGTGCATTCGAGCGACAACCGTGTGGATCCCGTGGGCGCCTGCGTGGGCCTGCGCGGTCAGCGTGTGAAAAACATCGTGCGCGAGTTGAACAACGAAAAAGTGGACATCATCCACTGGAGCCCGGAGATCAAGGAATTTGTCGCCGAGGCCCTCAAGCCAGCGGTGTTGCAGGACATTCAAATCAACGAAGCTGACAAACGCATCGCCATCACCGTGGCTGAAGACCAGCTTTCCCTCGCTATCGGCAAACGCGGGCAAAATGCCCGGCTGGCATCGCAGCTGACCGGTTGGCAAATCGACATCGACGCCGAGGAAGTGGAGACCGTGAGCTTCGACGATCAGGTGGCCGACGCCGTCGCAACTCTCGCCGCCCTGCCCGGCATCGACGAAGCCCTCGCCGGCCAACTGGTGAACAGTGGTTTTCATTCTGTTGAGGATTTGAAACAAGTTGAAGCAGGCGATCTTGAAGGTATCCCGGGCCTTGAGGAACACGAAGCCGCCATCATTGCCGCCGCCAGTGGTGATGCCGCAGCCGAAACGCCGGCGGCGGAGGTGGCTGTCGCTGAATCAGCTGAGGAAACCGCTGAAGAGCCATCCGCTGAAACTGAAGAAGACGACGACGAAATTGATGTCCCCGTCGATGAACTCCCGGAAAACATCAAGCAATCCGTTGAAACNGCTGTGCCCGGCNGCAATATCACTGAAGCTGAACTNGAGATGGAAGATGGCCANCAAATCTACGAGGTCACTGTCGAAAAAGACGGCCAGGNGTTTGAGGTTGAAGTTNCCAAGGACGGAGAAGTTTTGGAGGTAGAACTCGAGAAAGAGAAAGCTCCCNCTGAAGAACCCGCCGCTGAAACTGAAGGGGCAACTCCNACTGAAGAGCCTGCNGCTNNNACNGAAGAGGAAGCNGCTGANGAAAANGCCNAGCCGGCAACTGACACGGCCGATACTGAAGAAAATTAAGCAATATGCCCGTCCGTATTTACGACATTGCCAAGAAGCTGGGACTCACCAGCAAGGAGGTCCTGACCAAGGCGCAGGAGATGAACATCACCAACGCCAAGGTAGCCTCCAGCACTGTCGACAAAATCACGGCCGAGTACCTTGAGGAGACNATTGCCAAAGAGCTCAANCCCGCTGAGGCCGAGNCCGANGCACCCGAGCCCACCCCGGAGGAAACCGCCCCGAGNGGTCCGGTGTTGATCGTGGCNCCGGAGGAACCNGNAGAGCCGGAAGTNGAAGAGGCCCCTGAGGCTGAANCTGAGGAATCNGTTNAAACGGAGGAAGCCGAAGAATCCACTGAAGCCGTAGCTGAACCCGAGGTAGAGGAAACGGAAACCGCCGAGNAGGAAGCCCCCNCGGANCCGGCTGAACCCGCCGGGCCAAAGCTTGGCCAGCAAGTTGGCTTTATNGATTTGGGCGGCATGCCCGTCCGGCGTGAANCGCGCGNAAAACGCGAGCGCGAAAAGAAAAAGGACGCCAAACCNGCNGGCCCCGGTGCCAAGCCAGACGGNCCCGGCCGCGTCAAACCGCGCTTCACCGCCAAGGCCGATGCGCCGGTCATCACCCTCAAGCCACCGATCATGGTNCGTGAGCTGGCTGAGGAACTGGGTCGTAAACCGTTCCAGCTGATCGCNGACCTGATGCAGATGGGCGTGTTCGCCAANGTGAATCAGGCGATCGACGAGCCCACCGCCAAGCAGCTTTGNGCCAAGAACGGCTTTAAGTTTGAGGCCAAGAAACGCCAGCGCGATGCCAGTGCGCCNGCGGCCATTCAGGAGCCCGAGCTGGTGCTGGATACCGAGGATGACGAAAAGGATCTCAAGTCGCGCCCGCCGGTGGTGGCCGTGATGGGTCACGTGGACCACGGCAAGACCACCCTGCTGGATGCCATCCGCAAAGCCGACGTTGTCTCCGGCGAAGCCGGCGGCATCACCCAACACATCGGTGCCTACTCCATCGATGTCCCCCACCCTGAGGATAAGAAACGGCTCGAGCCCATTACCTTTCTCGACACGCCCGGCCATGCGGCNTTCAGCGCCATGCGNGCNCGCGGCGCCAATGTCACGGACATCATCGTGCTGGTCGTNGCCGCCGATGACGGGGTGATGCCNCAAACGAAGGAATCCATCAACCACGCAAAAGCTTCCGGCGCGACAATTATTGTCNCCGTCAATAAATGCGACCACCCGGCCGCCAACCCCATGCGNGCGCGTGAACAGCTTAGCGAGCACGGCCTCACCGCGGAGGATTGGGGTGGCGACACGCTTTTCGTTGATGTATCCGCCCTCAAAGGTGATGGCATCGACAANCTGCTCGACGCCATTTTGCTGCAGGCCGAACTGCTCGAGCTGCGCGCCAATCCCAATCGCCAGGCGGTCGGCAACGTGGTCGAATCCGGCATGGAACAGGCCGGCCCCACAGCCACCGTGTTGGTNCGCAAGGGCACGTTGAAGGTCGGCGACATGGTCATCTGCGGCCAATACTTTGGCAAATCCCGCGCGCTGATAAATGAGGACGGCAAGCGCATGAAGACCGCCGGCCCCTCGTATGCCGTGAAGCTTCTNGGCCTGAACGGAGTGCCCGAGGCGGGCGATGAATTNAATGCGGTCGACAACGAAAAAGCCGCCCGCGAACTGGCCGAGGAACGCGGCGATGCCGCCCACAAGGAAAAGCTCGAGGGCCGCGCCGGCGGCGTCACGCTCGAAAACCTGTTTGCGCAGATCGACGCAACCACCGCCAAGGTGCTCAAGGTAATCGTCAAGGCCGATACGCAGGGCTCGGTCGAGGCGATTGTTGAATCGCTCTCCAANATTGAATCCGACAAAGTCGATCTGGAAGTCATCCACAGCGCTGTCGGCGCCGTCACTGAGAGTGATGTGAATCTCGCNGCCAGCTCCGCTGCGGTGATCCTCGGCTTCCATACGCGCGTGGACAAGACCGCGCCGGATGCCGCCAAGCAACACGGCGTNCAGATCAAGCAGTACAAAATTATTTATGAGCTNATCGACGAGGTCAAAGACGCNATGGCCGGCCTGCTGGAGCCCGAGGAAAAAGTNGAGATCAATGGCACCGCCGANGTGCGCCAGCTCTTCCCGCTCAGCAANGGCGGCGTGGTNGCNGGTTGCATGGTCACCGANGGNCGCATCGAACGCGCCAAGGTGCGCGTGGTGCGCGGCAACAAGGAATTGCACTTTGGCAAGATCAGCACGTTGCGCCGCCACAAGGACAACGTGAATGTGGTCCGTGCCGGTCTGGACTGCGGNATTCGCGTGGATGGTTTTGACGACTATAAAGAGGGCGACCTCATCCAGTTTGTGGTCGTCGANAAAGTCGCTGCCACNCTTTAACCCCTTTCATTCCCCATGCCCTCGCTTCGCCATCAACGCGTCCGGGAACTGCTCAAGCGCACTGTGGGCGACATTTTGCGCCGCGAGTTTAACCCCGAGGAGTTCGGNCTGGTGAGTGTCAATGATGTCGGCGTCGCCAACAACCTGCAATCCGCCACTGTATTTGTGAGTGTGCTAGGCAGTGAGGAGCAGAAACACCTCGCCGAACGCCGGCTGCGTGAAGAGCATTCCCGCATCCAGTATCAACTTGGCCAGGAAGTGGTGTTGCGTTACACGCCGAAAATCAAGTTCGAGGTGGGCGACCCCATCGCCGAGGGGGACCGCGTGTTGTCCATCCTCAACGAACTGGAGCAGGATCTGCCCGGCGAGGAGGAATCCANCTAATGCGCCGGCTNCAAATCATCGACCGCATNCTGGATGCCCTGCGCGCCAGNGACANGGTNGCCATCGGAGGACACATGCGTCCGGATGGCGACTGCATTGGCAGCCAGCTTGCCCTGGCTTATGCGCTGAAGGATGCCGGCAAAAAAGTGGCTGTGTACAATCAGGATCCNATGCCCGACAAGCTGGCATTTTTGGATCCGCACAAAATCCTGCGCGCCCCCCAGCGCGCGCGGGCCATTGACAGCGTCGTGGTGGTCGACTGCGCCAGTGCCGAGCGGCTTGGCGAAATCCACCCNACNCTTGCCCGGCGCGACTGGCTCATCAACATCGATCACCACGCCTCCAATTCCCGCTATGGTGACATCAACTGGGTGGATGCCCGCAGCGCCAGCAGTGGCGAGCTGGTTTACCGCCTCCTGCAACAAGCCCGTTGGCCGATCACCCCACTGATTGCCGACTGCCTATTCACCGCCATTAGTACGGATACCGGCTCATTTCAATACCCAACCACTCAGCCCTCCACCTATCTGGCGGCCGCGGAACTGGTCAAGCGCGGGGCCAACCTCGGCCACATCTGCAATGAAGTTTATCAAAACTACCCGCTCAGCCGCGTGAAACTGCTGCGGCACATGTACAACAGCTTCAAACTCACCGCACAAAATCAGGTGGCGTACTTTTGGATTCGCCAATCCGACTATCGCCGGGCCGGCGCCATCCCTGACGAAAGCGAGGGCCTCATCGACCACATCCGCGACATTCAGGGCGTCAAGGTGGCCTGCCTGTTTGAGGAGATTGAACCGGAGATCACTCGCATTAGTCTGCGCTCCAAATTGGCGGAGCTGGATATTTCCTCAATCGCCGTGGCCTTTGGCGGCGGCGGTCATCAGGCCGCCGCCGGGGCCCGTATTCCCGGCAAACAACAAACCATTCAGCGCCAGGTGCTCGCCGCCGTGAAGCAAGCTCTGGCTCACCTATCCGCCTGATGCCCCGCTCGCCCCAGGAACCCGAGCTGAACGGCGCATTGCTGATCGACAAGCCCGCCGGCCCCACCTCGCATGACATTGTGGACATCGTCCGTGGCCTGTACCGCATTCAAAAGGTCGGCCACTGCGGCACACTGGACCCCGCAGCCACCGGCCTGCTCATCCTGTTGCTCGGCCGGGCCACCAAGCTTTCCCAAAAACTCACGGCCGACGACAAGGTGTACGAAGGCACTCTGCAGCTGGGCCAAACCACTGACAGCTACGATGCCCAGGGTGAAATCACCGCCACCGCCGAGGTACCCGTGCTGGATGCCGCGGCACTCAATTCTGCCGCGGAACATTTCACCGGCGATTTACAGCAAAAACCCCCCATGGTTTCTGCCGTGAAAAAGGACGGCGTGCCACTTTACAAACTGGCCCGCAAAGGCAAGACCGTGGAGCGCGAGGCCAAAACGGTTCATATTTACTCGTTCAATTTTAATAACTACACCCCCCCGGTAGCGGCCTTTCGGGTGCATTGCAGCAAAGGCACCTATGTGCGCAGCTTGGCCCATGAGCTTGGGCAAAAACTCGACTGCGGCGCGCACCTGTCCACCCTGCACCGCACGCGCTCGGGGGTGTTTGAGGTGGCCAAGGCCACCCGACTGGAAGAGCTGGTCACCTTGCCGGATGCCGAACTGCCCGGCCGGGTATTGTCGCTGCTGGAATTGACGCGCCTGTTGAAACCGGAATGAGAACCCTTTCCGATGCCCGCGAACTGCAGCCGGCCAGTGGACGGGTGTGCTGTGCCATTGGCATGTTTGACGGCGTGCATCTCGGCCATCAACAAGTCATTCGACAGGCGGTTTCGGACGCGCACCAACTTGAGGCCACTTCACTCTGCGTNACCTTCGACCGCCATCCGGCCACCGTGGTGGCNCCGGAACGCGCCCCCCTGCTCATCCAGTCACTCAACCAACGGCTCGCCGCCATCGAGGCACTGGGCGTGGAGGCCACACTGGTGCTGCCTTTTGACGAATTCATGAGCCAAATTCCCGCCGAGGCATTTGTGCGCGGGTTGGCGGTGGATCTCGGNCGNCTGCAGTCNGTGTGCGTCGGCGCGCATTTTGCCTTCGGNCATCAACGGCAAGGCAATGTGGAATTACTGCAACAACTCGGCACNGAACTCAATTTNGTGCTCCACAGCCTCGCCAGTGTGGCGCTNGATGGCGAAACCGTGAGCAGCACCCGCATTCGGGCCGCCATCGCCGAGGGCCAACTGGATGCCGCCGGTCAAATGTTGGGCCGCGAGTATGAGTTGGCCGGCATTGTGGTGGGCGGCGACGGCCGCGGCCGCGAGCTGGGCTTTCCCACTGCCAATGTGCAGGTAACCAGCNTGTGCACGCCGCCGCACGGGGTGTATGCCGCGCATGCGGAGGTGGCCGGGGAAACNCACNGGGCGGCGGTGAATATCGGCCTGCGCCCCACTGTGGCCGAGCCCGAGCCGNGNCTGCACGTGGAGGCGCATTTGCTCGAGTACCTTGGAGACCTGTACGGCAGTGAATTGGCGCTCACCTTCGTGGGNAAACTGCGAAACGAAATCGCATTCNACAATTACGACGACTTGCGTGCGCAAATCGAAAAGGATGTCGCCGCGGCTCAGGCTATCTTTGATAAACTGTAAGCATCCTTGGCTCATAGCGCCTCGGTGTTGATCCAAAAATCTTCCCCCGCCCCGCNTTTTCTTCTACGCTCGCGCCGATGAATCNCGACGAAATTGAGGCCGCCAATGCCCGCGTGGTGGAGGCCGGCGCCTTCGTTCAACCGTTGCTGGCCGAGGCCGGCAAGGTGATTGTGGGGCAGCATTATCTGATGGAACGGCTGGTCATCAGNCTATTGGCCAACGGCCACGTGCTGCTGGAGGGTGTGCCCGGCATCGCCAAAACGNTNGCCATCAAGACCCTGGCCCAAACGCTCAACGTCGATTTTTCCCGCATCCAGTTCACGCCGGACATGCTGCCGGCGGATGTGACGGGCACNCAAATTTACAACCCGCAAAGCGGCGAGTTCACCACNCGGCAGGGGCCNGTGTTTGCCAACCTGCTATTGGCCGACGAGATCAACCGCGCCCCCGCCAAGGTGCAGAGTGCGTTGCTCGAGAGCATGCAGGAAAAGCAGGTGACCATCGGTGACAAAACGTATCGCCTTCCCGAACCGTTCCTCGTGATGGCCACAGAAAACCCCATCGAACAGGAAGGCACCTATCCCCTGCCCGAGGCGCAGATGGATCGGTTCATGCTCAAGGTNGTGATCGGTTATCCCAATCGCGANGAGGAACGGCGCATTCTCGATGACTGGGCAAAGACGGACGGCTTGCCCGAGGCGCAGCCGGTGGTAACCACCGAGCAAATNCTCANCGCGCGCAAGGTGGTCGACAGCCTGTACGTGGACGACAAGGTGAAGGATTACATCGTCAGCCTCGTGTGCGCCACGCGGGATCCGGAAGGGTATGGTGTACCGGCGCAGCACCTCATCCAACTGGGCGCCTCACCGCGCGCAACAATCTTCCTCACGCTCGGCGCCAAGGCGCACGCCTTCGTGCAGGGCCGCGGATATGTGACCCCGCAGGATGTGAAATCCATCGCGATGGACGTGTTGCGGCATCGNGTACACATCACTTACGAGGCGGAAGCGGAGGAGCAAACCACTGAGGACGTGGTGCGCCTACTGCTCGACCACCTGCCCGTGCCCTAGGCCATGAACGCCGCGCAACTNCAGGCCAAGGTGCGGCAGATTGAAATACGCACACGTCGGCTCGTCAGTGATACGATGGTGGGCCAATATCAAAGTGTCTTTAAAGGCCAAGGCATGGACTTCGATGAGGTGCGTGAATACATGCCCGGCGATGAGGTCCGCAATATCGACTGGAACGTCACCGCCCGCCTGAACCAGCCATTTGTGAAACAGTTCGTGGAGGAGCGCGAGCTGACNGTGATGTTGTTGGTNGATGTCAGNGCTTCGGGACAATTTGGCAGTGGCGCGCAAACCAAGCGTGANGTNGCCGCGGAGGTTGGNGGCGCGCTCGCCTTTGCCGCGCAACAAAACAACGACAAGGTTGGATTGTTGCTCTTCACCGAGCGNGTNGAGAAATACGTGAAACCCGCCAAGGGNCAGCGGCACGCGNTNCGGGTGGTGCGTGATATTTTNCATCANACACCCGAAGGCCGCGGCGGCGACCTGCGCCATGCATTGCATCACCTGCAAAAATCCTTCCGCCGCCGCGCCGTGCTGGTNATTCTCTCGGACTTCCTCGATCCNCTGNCCACCTCGNCCCTGGCGCAGGCCAATCGGCGGCACGANGTGGTGGCCGTGCAGGTGACCGATCCGCATGAGGAAAGCCTGCCGGCCCTCGGCCGCATGACCTTGGANGACGCCGAAACCGGTGAGGTGGGCGAAGTGCTCTTGCGCAAGCCATCCGAGCTGGAGGCCTTTCATCANGACCGCGCCNNGGCGCAGGAGGCNCTCACCAAGCAGCTGGCCGGNATGGACATCGACCACCTCCAACTGCGCACAGACNAGCCGTGGCTGCCGGAGCTCGCCAAGTTTTTTCGCACCCGGCTTGAGAAACAAATGCCGCGTTCCAAATGAACGACACCAACGACATTGATGGGATCCAACCGCCGCTGGACCTCGCTCCGCCGCCCGATGGGCCGGGTCTGGTGGCCTATCTCATCATCGTGCTGCTGTTATTGGCCGGNGCCGCNCTGCTCTTTTGGGCCTTGCGCAAACAGCCNAAGCCGGCCGCCGCGCACGAGCCGGACTCCGTGGCCCAACGCAAACTNCGCGAAGNCTGGGCCCTGCTCGGCACGCCGGCGCTCTTTGCCGAGGCCGTTGCGGACACGCTGCGGNTNTACCTCGAGNAACGTTTCNATGCCCACGCGCCCGAGCGGACCACTGAGGAATTCCTCACTGAGCTGCAGNCCATGCCGCAAATGACCGGGCCNCAAAAGGATTTGCTCGGCAAGTTCCTGAGCTTTTGTGATTTATCAAAATTCGCNCAGCACGATCCCTCGGAGGATGAGTGCCGGCGGCTGCACGCCATCGCNGTTCAACTGNTGAACGAAACCGCCCCNCCCAGTCCGGGTGCGGCCCCACCGCGGCTGGTGCCGCCCCAGTTAAACTGATGAACGATTTCACCTTTGCCGATCCTGCGTGGCTGTGGCTGCTATTGCTGCTGCCGCTGGCGCTGTGGCTAAAGGGAGCCGCGGGCCGGCCGCCGGCCNTGGTATATTCCTCGCTGAGGTTGGTGCAACAATTTCAACGGGTGGCCCCGCAAAAGGCCGGGCGCCTGCTCTTCCTGTTGCGGGCCGTAGCCCTGACTGTGCTCATTGGCGCGCTGGCCCGGCCGCAATGGGGAGAGGGNAAACAACGCATTCGCGCCAGCGGCATTGATATTGTCGTGGCGATGGATTTATCCGACAGCATGCTGGCGGAGGATTTTGAACGGCTCGGGCGGGACGCCACACGGCTGGACGTGAGCAAGGATGTNCTCGAGGAATTCATCAAGGGCCGCCCGAGCGACCGCATCGGNCTCATCGCNTTTTCCGGCAAGGCCTACATTGCCAGCCCCCCCACCCTCAATCACGCGTTTCTTNTGGAGAACCTCGAGCGATTCACCACGGACACCGTGCCCGAGGAAGGTACGGCCATCGGCTCAGGCATCAGCGCCGCCATCAATCGCCTNCGCGAGATCAAGGATTCCAAGAGCCGCATCGTGATCCTCATGACGGACGGCGAGGAGAACACCGGCAAGATCAAAGGCCACGAAGCCGCCACCGCCGCCGCCGCCATTGGCGTGAAGATTTACACCATCGGTATCGGCAAGGATGGCACCATGCTGTANCTACCCGACCGCTTTGGCTTCCGCCGGCCCGTGCAATTGGTNGGCATCGACGAGGATAGCCTGCGCGATATTGCCGANAAGACAAACGGCAAATATTTCCGCGCCGAAAGCGCTGACGCCCTGCGTGCGGTCTACAAGGAAATTGATCTGCTCGAAAAAACCGAGCGCGTCGAGCAGCGCTACCTCCAGTATCACGATTTTTTCCGCACCTTTCTCACCATAGGTCTGTGCCTGCTGGCGTTGGATCTGCTTTTGAATTACACTTTGTTGAGGAGACTACCGTGAAGCTTTTGCCGCCACTTTTCATTTTCCTGGGACTCACGGTGGCGTTGGTGCTGATGGGCCGAANGGAATCGGTCAGCTGGGAAACGCCGGGCTACACCTACCTGGGCGTGGGGCTGGCGTTGCTGATTTTGGGCGGCAGCCTGCTCGGTTGGTTCCATCGCGAACGCGTGGTCGGCCTGTTCGTCAGCAAAGAACGCGTGGAACAATTCACTGCGGGAACGCCGCCGTGGGAANACTGGCTGCGGGCGGGCCTCTTGGCAGCAGCGGTAGGGTTGCTGTGCGTCGCGCTGGCCGGACCTCGCTGGGGCTATGTACTGGAAAAATCCCGGGCCAACTCGCTGGACGTGATCATCGCTGTGGACACTTCACGCAGCATGCTCGCCGANGATCTTTCNCCCAATCGCATGACCCGCACCCAACTGGCCATCAAGGAATTGCTGGAGATGGGNGAAGGTGACCGGTACGGCCTCATTCCATTTGCCGGATCCGCGTTTCTGCAATGCCCGCTCACGGTGGATCAAGGCGCCCTGCGGCAGCATGTGGACCTCGTGCGCGTGGATCTCATCCCGGAGGGTGGCACGAGCATTGGCGAGGCCATCGATGCGGCCATCAAGGCTTACGCGCAGCACGAGGAGGAAAGCCACAAAGTGCTCGTGCTGTTTTCCGACGGCGAAGATCATGATGCCAATGCCGTAAAAAAAGCCGAGGAAGCCGCCAACAACGGCCTGCGGATTTTCACCATCGGCGTAGGCACGCCCGAGGGTGAACTGGTACCGGTGACCCAGTGCANTGCCTGCGAGGCGCCCAATGTGCCGGGCCGCGACCGCTGCCATGAGTGCAATGCCCGCCTGTCGCCGGCCACNGATTTTATGCGCGANGAAGCCGGNCAAGCCGTGCGCAGCCAGCTCAATGAGCCCATGTTGCAGGAGATCGCTGAGATCACCGGCGGCTTTTACCTGCCGCTGCGCGGGGCGCGCACCATGGAAACCCTCCAGAAAAATGGGCTCGCCCCGCTGCCGAAATCGGAGAATAATAACGCCATGGTTCGGCGGCCGATTGAGCGTTTTCAGTACCCACTCGNATTGGGGGTGGCGCTGTTGTTGTTGGAACTATTATGGCCAGCCGGCCGGCGGGCGGCAGCCCGGCAATCTTCCGTCACCGCCNCNNCNCTGTTGCTCNCTCTAGCCCTGCCGTTGAGTTTGTTTGCCGAGACCAAACCGACCTTGAGCGANGCGCACAAGCTGTATCGCGATGGGGAATTTGCCCCCGCCAAACAAGCCTATGAGGAATTGCTGCGGCTGCAACCGGGCAACGCCAAGNTGCATTACAATGCCGGCACGGCAGCTTATCAGGCCGGNCAATTCAACGAGGCACAAAAGCATTTCCGGGCNGCCCTGCGAACCGAGGATCTNAGCCTGATGAACCGCACTTTTTACAACCTCGGCAACACGCAATATCGNCAGGGACAGGCAATGGGCAAGCCGGAGGANCAAATCCTCGAGTGGGAACAGGCGGCGCAGTTTTACGAGAGCGCCGTGGANCTNAACCGAAGGGACACCCGTTCGGCCCGCAACCTGAAGTTTGTGCGCNCCAAGATCGCCGAGGCCAAGGCCAAGCTTGANCAACTTTCCGACGAGGTGCCGCTGGANGGCGTGACGAGGTTCAAGCAAAAGCAGGAAAAGGAAATCACCCTGCGCGTGTTCCCGCCCAAGCGNGAGCTGATCCCCGAGCGCCCGTACTGGCGGATGTTTGCGCTGGATCAATACGCCGGCGGAGTGGCAAAGGTGTCGGACTCACTGCGCGCGAAGGCCGGTGCCGCCCGCGAATCGCACGGTACCCAACCGGCCGGCGAAGCATGGCAGTTTCGGTTTGAGCCGTTGTTCAGTGAATTTCTTCCCCTGCCCGGACCCTTCACCAGCGCCGCCGTGCGGGATGCTGCCTGGCATTACAACCGCGAAGCTTTTCAGGGCCGCTTGCCAGATGTGCCTTCGCAGTCGGTTAATTACTCCGTCACCGGCGCGCTCGGCAATGAGCGCCTGCCCGCAACCAAGGCGGACGCCCCGCTCAAGCCGGATCGGCGCAACAGTTTTGCTCCCGAACAGGACGAGCAATATCCCGGCACCACACTCGCGCTAAATTTGCGCCCCGAGGAAACCGCCCAGTTACTCACGGTCATCGATGCCATTCGTGATGCGAATCAAACCACAGCCAAGCCGATTGACAAATTCATCCACGGCGCCACCGGCTTTTTGCAAACCAATCACCAGTACACCATGCAAACGCGCATTCCGGAGAATTTCGAGGAGGATCCGGTAGTGAAATGGATGATGAGCAAGGATCCGGGCCACTGCGAATATTTTGCATACAGCTTTGTGCTGCTGGCCCGCGCCGCCGAGCATCCGGCGCGCATCGTGTGCGGTTTCGCCGGCGGCGAGTGGGATGACAAGACGCAAAGCTGGGTGAATGTAAAAACCGATGCCCACGCGTGGGCGGAGATTTTTGACGGCACCGAGTGGATCCGCGTAGACCCCACGCCGCCCGAGCAGGGACAAGGCGAGGGTGAAGGCAACCAGCAAAATCAGGATTCGCAACAAGGCAACAACAACGAGGGCGATCCCAATCAGCAACAGCCCGGCCAAGGCCAACAACCGAACCAGCCGCAGCAAAACCAAGGCGATCAACCGGTCGATGAGGACCGCGATGAGGGCGAATTGCCACCGGAACTTCTCGAGACCCTGCGCCAAGCCCAACGGTTGCTGGATGCTTTAAAGAATGACGAAAAACCCCTGAGTGCCTTGGAGGCGGAACGCGGCCGGCTGGGGCGTGGTCGGCGTCCGCCAAAGAAAAATTGGTAATGCGCACGCTGGCAATCATTTTGGCAGCGGTCCTGCCCGCAGTGATCTCAGCCGCCAACCTCACGGCCACACTCAAGCCCTCGACCGTCAACCTCGGCAACGCCGCGCAGCTCACAATCCGCTGCGAAGGCGGCCAGCCGACGACGGTTACACCGGTGAGTACCCCGCGACATCTCGCGTTGGCCTTCAAGTCTGAACAACGCGACTCGGTCACTCGCGCCGGCCAAAGAATTCAATCGGCGGAATTCATTTACGAGGTGCTGCCAAAAATTTCCGGGCGCTTTGCCGT